>JANOBW010000072.1:0-6022 GCA_031411855.1 Opitutia bacterium | reverse complement strand
GCCTCTGCGACGAGGCCCTCACCTCCCTGGAGGAATTCATTCCCGACATCCGCTCCAAAGTGGACCATATTGAAGCCGCCACCCCCCGCACCGTCGAGCACTTCACCACCCACCTGGGCGGGGCCAGTTTCGGCACCAAATTCGAAGGCCTGAAGGTTTCCATGGGCCTCTCCGACGAGCTCACCGGCCTTTACCACGCGGGCTCCGTCGGCATCATCATGTCCGGCTGGCTCGGCACCATTAATTACGGAATCATCACCTCCTCGAAACTCGACAAGTTTTTGGACGATTCCAAGAAAACCACTCCCACTCTCTCCGCTCTCTCCTGACTCATTCCTGATTTTTTCATGAAACACCTCGCCCTCCCCCTCCTCGCCCTCGCCGCCCTCACCGGTTGCGACACCATGCCCAGCGCCTACGAAGGCATCGTCAACCCCGCCCCGTGGGAAAAAGGCGCGGCCAAGGACAACTTCAACGTTTACGCGACCGGAGTGGCCATCATCCCCAGGGACAATCAGGACCCCATCAACGAGGCCGACCTCCAGCACATGGCCCTCGACGATGCCCGCGAGAAGTTTGAAAAAATGGGCTACAAGAGCCCCCGTCTGGTCGAAGTGGACCACTACTGGAACGTCCGCGCCGCCGTTTACAAGGTGCAATACCGCCTCCAACGCTGAGCTGTTGGGGGATAACTTTTGTGAAAATTATCGCTGCGGTTCTGCTCGGGGGTGCCAGTTTGGGTTTAGGCGGCTGCGGGATCATTTCCGGCGTGGCCGAGGCCGTTCGTGCACCAGCCACCTGGCCCCCAGCACATGTTCAGATCGACCCTCAAGCGATCTACATCACTGGAACGTCCGACAATCACGCAGAAAAAGGCCGGGCCGAGGCCTTTGCCAACGCTCTTGAGCAGGGGAAAAAAATGGGATTAAAGGACTTTGCCCTTTCTGAAGTTTGCCAGGATCAAAACTACGTAGACTACAACAACGTCAGAATGATACGTATTTTCTACCGCGTTGTCCTCTTGCCCCAGCCCCAACCTGTCCCACCTCAATGAATATAGCCACCAGCCTGGCCTCCATCGCTTTTCTGACGCTAGGCGGCTGCCTTTCCATTTCCACGGGCTGCGGGCAAACCCGCGAGCGGATCGTGACGGTCCCCGCCCAGCAGCCCGCCGTCAGCCTCCGGACCACCCCCGCGCCCTGGCCTCCCACCCATCTCACGCTGGATTCGAAGGCCATCTACGTGACGGGGGTTTCCAACCTCGCCGGGGCCGCCGGCCAGGAACAGGCCCGTGTCAACGCCATGAACCAGGCCCACGCCATGGGCCTCGGGCACGCCCTCCTTTCGGACGTTTACCACGACCCCCAGCCGCTCGGCACCCGCATCCTCTACCGCGTGGTGCCCGCGCCCGTCTCCTCTCCATGAGCTCCCCCGAGATCCTCGCCGCCATCCCCCACCGTCCCCCTTTCCTCTTCGTGGACGACATCCTCGCCTGCTCCGAAACGGGCGCCACCGGGCGCCGCCTCATCCGCGCCGAGGAACCCCAGTTTCAGGGCCACTACCCGGGCAATCCCATCATGCCGGGCGTCCTTCTCTGCGAGGCCACCTTCCAGGTCGCGGCCTACTACCTCGTCAAGAAACTCTCCTCCGCCGGAGCCGACGCCTCCACGCTGACCCCCGTCCTGGCCCGCATCGTCGAATCCAAGTTCAAAAACATGGTCCGCCCCGGCGACACCATCACCATCGAAGTCTCGTTCAAGGAGACCATGGGCAAGTTTCACTTCCTGACCGGCAAGATCACCAACCAGGAGGGCAAGCCCGTGCTGACCAACGAGTTCGCCCTGGCCCTGGTCTGAGCGGGAGACGCCCCTGGCGGACCCGGAACCCGGCCCAGTATCGCCTTTGCCGGGAGTGAAGGCCCCATGTTCCCAACGCCTGACGGGCGAAAAACCTTTTGAATAACCCGCCCCGACGGGAGCACTCGGGCAACGACACGGCATCCGCGCAGTTCCTTGAGTCCCTCCGCCACGTTTCCAGGAATAAGTTTGTCACCCTCAAAGACTTGCCATGTCCCGGATTTTACCCCCGGGCCTTTTTTTTGTTTCCGTGGGCGACGTTTTCCCACACGTTCCCACCTTTAGTCCCACATGAACCAACTCGAAGCTCTCAAACAGTTCACCCTCGTTGTCGCCGACACCGGCGATTTCGAGTCCATGCGCCAATACAAGCCGCAGGACGCCACCACCAACCCGTCCCTCATCCTCCAGGCCGCCCTCAAGCCCGCTTACAAGCACCTGGTGGACCGCGCCGTGGCCGAAAACAAAGGCAGCCCCCTGACCGGCGCCGCCCGCGTGGACGCCACCATTGACCGCCTCCTCGTCCTCTTCGGCCTCGAGATCCTCAAGATCGTCCCCGGCCGCGTCTCCACCGAGGTGGACGCCCGCCTCTCCTTTGACACCGAGGCCACCGTGGCCAAGGCCCGCCACCTCATCAAACTCTACGCCGCCGAGGGCATCGCCAAGGAGCGCATCCTCATCAAGATCGCCTCCACCTGGGAAGGTATCAAGGCCGCCGAAATCCTCGAAAAGGAAGGCATCCGCTGCAACCTCACCCTCCTCTTCTCCCTCGCCCAGGCCGCCGCCTGCGCCGAAGCCAAGGTCCAGCTCATCTCCCCCTTCGTCGGCCGCATCTACGACTGGTATAAGAAATCCACCGGCAAGGAATACACCGGCGCCGATGATCCCGGCGTCGTCTCCGTCCGCGCCATCTACGCCTATTACAAACAGTTCGGTTACAAGACCGAGGTCATGGGCGCCAGCTTCCGCAACACCAACCAGATCGTCGAACTGGCCGGATGCGATCTCCTCACCATCAGCCCCGATCTCCTCGCCAAACTGGCCGAGTCCGAGGCCCCCCTGACCCGCAAGCTCGACCCCAAGGCCGCCCCGACGGACATCAAACGCCTCGCCACCGACGAGAAGAGCTTCCGCTTCCTCTTCAACGAGGACGCCATGGCCACCGAGAAGACCGCCGAAGGCATCCGCAAGTTTGCCGCCGACATCAACACCCTCGAAAAACAAATCGCCGCCGCCCTCGGTTAAGCGAACCGCCCTTTCGAAAACTTTCCCAGGGAGGCTCCGGCCTCCCTTTTTTGTGCCCAAACCACCTGGCAACTTCCCCGACTCCCCGTCCCGCCCCAACCTCTCCGCGCCTCCGCGGCTCAGCGCGAGCAAACGGCCCTGATCCCTCTTCCGACTCCGCCGCCGTTTCACTTTGAAATCGGATTGCGGGCACAAACCCGACAGACAGCCGTCTCCTTGACGCCGTCGCACCTTCCCACTTACGTCCGCACTCCATGAAAGCCCTCGTTCTCACCGGTCCCTCCACCTTCGACTACACGGATATGCCCGCCGTCACGCCCGGCTCCGGCGAGGTCCTTATCACGATCAAGGCCTGCGGCATCTGCGGCAGCGACATCCACGGCATGGACGGCCGCACCGGCCGCCGCATCGCCCCCATCGTCATGGGGCACGAGGCCTCCGGCGTCATCACCTCCCTGGGCAGCGGCGTGACCGAATGGCGGGTGGGCGAACGCGTCACCTTCGACTCCACCGAATTCTGCGGGGATTGCCCCGAGTGCCGCGCCGGCAACGTCAACCTCTGCGGCAACCGCCGTGTCCTGGGCGTCTCCTGCGGCGACTACCGCCGCCACGGCTGTTTCGCCGAACAGATCGCCCTTCCCACCCGCATCCTCCACCGCATCCCGGACGAGCTGAGTTTTGAAAAGGCCGCCTTTGCCGAGCCGGTGGCCATCGCCCTCCACGCCGTCAACCTCGCCCCGGAAACCAAGGATGAGCCCGCCGTCGTGGTCGGCGCCGGCCTCATCGGCCTGCTCGTCATCCAGGCGCTCCGGGCCCGGGGTTGGAAACAGGTCATTGCGGTGGACCTGGAGGACTCCCGCCTCGCCCTCGCCACCCAACTCGGTGCCAACCAGGTATTTAACGCCAAACAGGAGGACCTCGGCGGCCATCTTCGCAAGGTCTGTGGCGGCGATGGCGCGGCCTCCTCCTTCGAGGTGGTCGGCGCGGGCGCCCCGGTCGCCCTGGCCATCCGCTGCGTCCGCAAGGGCGGGACGGTCGTCCTGGTCGGCAACCTCCAGTCCAGCGTGCCGTTTCCCCTTCAGGAAGTGGTCACCCGCCAGATCACCCTGCGCGGCTCCTGCGCCTGCGCCGGCGAATACCCCGAGGCCATCCGCCGCATCCGCGACGGCTCCATCCAGGTCGAGCCGCTCCTCAGCGCCAGCGTGCCCCTGGCCGAGGGAGCCGACTGGTTTGCCCGCCTGGCCAAAAACAACGAGGGACTGCTCAAAGTCGTCCTCAAACCCTGATTCCCCCTCCCATGAAATCCTTCGATCTCACCGGCCGCACCGCCCTCGTCAGCGGGGCCAGCCGCGGTCTCGGCGAACGTTTCGCCCTCACCCTCGCCCAGGCCGGGGCCGATGTCGTCGTGACCAGCCGCACCACCGCCTCGCTCGACCGCCTCAAGGGCCAGATCGAGGCTCTCGGCCGCCGCTGCGTGCCCATCGCCCTCGATGTCCGCTCCCACGAGAGCATCTGCGCCTGCGTCCAGACGGCCAAGGCCCAGGTGGAGAAGATAGACATCCTGGTGAACAACGCGGGCTGCAACGTCCGCAAACCCGCCACCGAGATCACCTGGGACGACTGGAACCTCGTCCTGGAGACGAACTTGCGCGGGTCCTTCTTCCTCGCCCAGCAGGTCGCGATCCACTACATGATTCCCGCTAAATACGGACGCATCATCAACATCGGCTCCGTCACCTCCGTGGCCGGCTACGCCGGTCTCGCCCCCTACGGAGCCAGCCGCGGCGGCAGCAAGCAGCTCACCATGAGCCTGGCCGACGACTGGGGCGTCCACGGCATCACCGTCAACTGCCTCGCCCCCGGCTGGTTCAAGACCGCCCAAAACGCTGTCATGTATGAGGATCAGGAATGGGTCGCCTACCTGAGCGACCGCATCCCCCTCAAGCGCCCCGGCCAGACCGGCGACCTCGACGGCCCCCTCGTGTTTCTCGCCTCCGAGGAGAGCCGCTACATGACCGGCCAGCTCCTCCTCATTGACGGCGGCATTTCCGGGGGCGCCACCCGCGCCGTCCCGCTCAAAAAGCAGCCCAGGTGAACGATTTCCCCCAAGGCGGGATTGGTTCTTTCTGCGGAGAGACTGCCTCCGCCAAGTGTCGTGTGTCGGTCTGAAATTTGAAATCTGAAATCTGAAATCCCCTTACCCTGCCCCATGAAACTCCCCGCCGCCCTCGCCTCTCTCGCCCTCCTGGTCCCCGGCCTTGCCGCCGGTGCCGCCGAAGGTCCCGGGGAATCCGCCGTCCGGGGCGAGGCCCTCTATCAGAAAAACTGCCAGATCTGCCACCAGCCGACCGGGCTGGGGGTGCCCGGGGTTTTCCCGCCTCTGGCCGATTCGGATTTCCTCCGCGGCCAGCGGGAACGCTCCATCCACGCCCTCTGCGAGGGTCTGAAGGGGAAGATCACGGTGAACGGCCGGGACTACCAGGGCCAGATGCCCGCCCAACCCCTGGACGACGCGGCCGCGGCCGATGTGCTCAACTTCGTCGGCACTTCCTTCGGTAACAAACTTTCCGCCTTCACTCCGGAAGAGGTCGCCGCCGCCCGCCTGAAAACCAAGTTTCCCACCTACGCGAAACTGCTGGGGGCCACCACTTTCGCCCCGCTTCCCACCCCGCCCCCCGCCTACACGCTGCGCGAGGTGGCGCGCCTGCCCGAGGATGACTTCGGCACCCGCATGACGGGCCGCGACGGCCGCTTTTTTGTCCTCGGCCTCCAAGGCTCGGTTTACCGCCTTGATCCGGCCACGGGGTCGCTCACACGCGTCCTCCAAGGCACGGACTACCTCGATACCTCCAAGGGCAACCTGATGCTTCTCGGCATCACCCTCGGCCCCGACGGACGCCTCTGGCTCACCTCCAACCAAC
>JANOBW010000071.1:0-6343 GCA_031411855.1 Opitutia bacterium | reverse complement strand
CTGGGCCGCGGCAATGGCGAGGGGGATGAGGTGGGTTTCGGGGACGTGGTCCTCCCCGATGGAGCCGTCCTCGGCGGCCCCGGCGGCGTTGAAGTAGCGGAAGGCGGCGAAGCTCAGCCCGTGGGCCCTGGCGCAGGCCTTGAGGACGTTTTCCAGGTCGAGTTTGGTCTGGCCGTAGGGGTTGATGGGCCGCTGCGGCGTGTCCTCGGTCATCGGGAGCTTCTCCGGTTCGCCGTAGGTCGCGCAGGTGGACGAAAAGATGAACTTGGAAACCCCGGCGGCCCGCATGGCGCGGAGGAGGGCGATGGGGCGGGCGAGGTTGTTGTCGTAGTATTTGAGCGGGTCGTGGACGCTCTCCCCCACAAAGGCGTAGGCCGCGAAGTGCATCACAATGGAGATTCTCTCGCGCCGGAGAAGATCGGTCACGAGGGCCTCGTCGCCCAGGTCGCCCACGACGAGCGGCACATCGGCGGGCAGGGCGGCCCGGTGGCCGAAGACCAGGTTGTCGAGGACCACCGGGCGGTGTCCGGCCAGCCTGAGCTGGCGGACGCAGTGGCTGCCGATGTAGCCGGCTCCGCCGACGACGAGGACGTTCTCTTGGACTGGGGGCATAAGCAAAACTTGGGGTCAAAAAACCTCTCTGCTGCAACGACAAAGCGGAGGGTAAATCCGCCTCAGCCACCCGTTGACACCACCGCTTTCCCTCCCCAAGTTGCGCCTTTCACCCATGCGCGACTCGCGGATTGTCATCACCGGCCTTGGCCTCACCTCCCCCAACGGAAACTCCCTCGCCGAGTTTCGCGGCAACCTGTTGGCCGGCGTGGCGCGGATCAAAAACATCGAGATGCGCTACATGGGCACGGTCCATGCCGGGGTCTGCGACTTCGACCCCCTCAAGTATCAGAGCCGCAAGGAGGTCCGCAACGGCACCCGGGCCGGATCCGTCGCCATCTACTGCTCCCGCGAGGCGGTCGCGGATGCCGGGCTGGACTGGGCGGCGGTGGACAAATCACGGGTGGGCATCTACTTCGGCATCACCGAGCATGGCAACGTCGAGACGGAAAACGAGGTCTATAACATCTCGCAGTTCAATTACGACACCAAGTTCTGGTCCCACCACCACAACCCGCGCACCGTGGCCAACAACCCCGCCGGGGAGGTCTCCATGAGCATGGGCATCACCGGTCCGCACTACACCATCGGCGCGGCCTGCGCGGCCGGCAACGCGGGCCTCATCCAGGCCGTCCAGATGCTCCGCCTCGGCGAGGTGGACATGGCTCTGGCCGGCGGCATCTCCGAATCCATCAAGACCTTCGGCATTTTCGCCGGTTTCAAGAGCCAGGGGGCTTTGGCGGTCCATGAGAACCCGAACCAGGCCTCCCGCCCCTTCGACACCTCCCGCAACGGCATCGTCGTCTCCGAAGGCGGAGCGGTTTATGTGGTGGAACGCCTGGAGGACGCCCAGCGGCGCGGTGCCAGGATCATCGCGGAAATTGTCGGCTACCACATCAACTCCGACGCCAAGGACGCCGTCCTGCCCGATCCCGAGCGCCAGACCCAGTGCATGCGCGCGGCCCTCAAGAAGGCCGGCCTGACCGCCGCCGATGTGGATGTGGTCTCGACCCACGCCACCGCCACCCCGCTGGGCGACATCCAGGAGTGCATCGCCATCCGCGAGGTCTTCGCCAACTGTCCGAACACCTTCATCAACAACACCAAGAGTTTCATCGGCCATGCCATGGGGGCGGCCGGCGCCCTGGAGCTGGCCGGAAACATCCCCAGCTTCACCGACGGCTACTGCCACCCCACCATCAACGTGGACCAGCTCGACGAGGCCTGCCGCCTGCCCAACCTGGTGATCAACTCCCCGCTGAAACTCAGCCGCCATGAGGTGATTCTCAACAATTCGTTTGGCATGCTCGGCATCAATTCCACCCTGGTGGTGAAAAAGTTTGCAGAGTGACACCCTCCTCCCCCATTACCCACTTTTTAACACAATCATGACGAAAGAAGCCGTCAAACAGATCGTCCTCGACATCATCTCCGACATTGCGCCGGACGAGGACACCTCCAACCTTATCCACGACAAGGCCTTGCGCGAGCAGGTCTCCCTTGATTCGATGGACTTCCTCGACATCGTCATGGAGCTCCGCAAAAAGCACGGCATCGAGGTGCCCGAAGCGGATTACCCCCATCTGGCCAGCCTCCAGTCCTGCGCGGACTACCTGACCCCGAAGTTTAACGCCAAGGGCTGAGCCGGCCACGGATCACCTGATGAGCCCGGTGCCCCTCGCGCCGGGCTTTTTTGTTTTCAAAGAGCGGCTGCTCAGAGCTGTTTCGGGCGGGTTTCCAGCCAGTCCCGGACCCGCTTCTCGGCTTCCTGACGGGTGGCCTCATCGCATTTCACCCTGAGTTTTTCCCAGCTTTGGCTGGCGTCCTCGTCCCCCTGCTTGTGGGCGAGGTAAAGCCACATGAGGGCGCCGGCCGGATCGGCCCCTTCCCCGCTCATGCGGCCGAGGGCCTCGCCGAGGTTGAATTGCGCGTCCCGCAGGCCCTGCCGGGCGGCGGCCAGCCACCAGCGCCGGGCTTCCGCCAGGTTTTTGGTCAGGCCGCGTCCCTTGGCCAGCCGGTTGCCGATCTGGAGTTGGGCCGGGGCGTATCCGGCCTTGGCCGAGGCGAAATACCAGCTGACGGCCGCCTTTTCATCAACGGAAACTCCCTCGCCCCCCTGTTCGAGCAGCACGGCGAGGTTGTGGGCCGCGTTGGCATGTCCCTGGCCGGCGGCGGTTTCCAGCAGGCGGCGGGCCTCCGCGGGCTTGCCCTGGTCGAGGAGCAGCATGGCCAGATGGAAACGCCCCGTGGCCGAGGCGGCGTCGGCGGAAAGCCGGAAAAGGCGCTCCGCCAGGATGCCGGAAAGCTCCGCCCCCCGGCCCGTCTGGTGCAGCAGGCCCAGCCAGGCCAGGGCGTCGGGGTGGCCCTGGTCCGCCGCGAGTTGCCAGGCCTCGGCGGCGAGGGAGAAATCCTGGGGCACGCCGCGTCCCTCGTAGTGAAGCTGGCCGAGGCGGAACGCGGCCTCGGTGTGGCCCAGGGAGGCCGCCCGGCGATACCAGCGGGCCGCGTCCACCAGGCCTTCCGTGTCGCGTGTCTCCGTCAGGCGCCCCAGTTGGTAAAGCGAGGCGGGAAAATCCTGGGCGGCGGCGCGGCGGTGCCAGCGGAGGGCCTCCTCGCGGTTGGCCGGACGGCCCCGGCCTTCCTCCCAGATGACGCCCAGATCGTGCTGGGCCGGGGCGTAGCCGGCGTCCGCGGCCTTTTGCAGCCAGGCGGCGGTTTCCCCGTCGTTGCGGGCCACCCCCACCCCTTCGGCATAACACAGGGCCAGGGAGTGCATGGCCGGAGGGTAGCCTTTCTCGGCGGCCTTGCGGTAATGGAAAAACGCCTTGCCGGGGTCGCGCTCGCCGCCGCGTCCCTGGTCGCAGACGAGGGCGTAGTTGAAGTGGCCGCTGACCTCGCCCTTTTCGGCGGCGAGGAGGAAAAGGCGGCGGGCCCCGGCCTCATCGCGGGGCACGCCGCTGCCTTCGAGGAGCAGGCTGCCATAGGCGGCCTGGGCGGCGGGAAGTTCCTGCTGGACAAGGGGAAAGAGCAATTGGGCCGCCTCCTCGGGGTGCCCTCCCGCGACCTTGCCCTCGGCCTCGGAAAGGATGCGGTCGGAAACTGCGGGAAGAGGCGTTGCCGCAGGCGCTCCCAGCAGGGAAAGACCGCCCAGGCAAAGGATGAGGGAGGAAGGATGAAGGATGAAACGGGGCACGGCGCGGGCAGGAAAAGTTGGGGAAAGGATGCGGGAGTTGGGAGGATTGAAAAGGACCAAGCGGAAGGTTTTGGGCGGGTTGTTTTCGAGGCCTTTCGGCAGGGGGAACACGGTGCCAAGACCGCGCGTCCAGTTTTTCATGAGGTTACCTTTTACCACGGGGGCGTTGGTTTTTCTCCCGCTCGCCGCGTCTCTCTCCCTGGTGGCAGCCCCGGTTTGGGACGTTTGCAGCGACACCTGGGCGGCGACGGACGGGCTCGGGCGGACTCTTCCCCTTTCGGCGGAGACGGGACCGCCCCGCGCGGATCGGACGGTGGCTTTGTTTTACTTCCTCTGGTCGGGCCGGCATGGCGAGGCCGGGCCGTTTGACATTTCCGAGATTCTGAAGCGCGATCCCTCGGCGCGGAACAACAAGGCGAGTCCGCTCTGGGGGCCGCTCACGGTCCCGCACCATTGGGGCGAGTCGGTCTTTGGTCATTATGTCTGCGATGACGACGCTGTCCTCCGCAAACACGCGCAGATGCTGGGCGACGCCGGGGTGGACGTGATCATCTTCGATGTGACCAACCAGCTCACCTACCCGGAGAGCTGGAAGGCGCTGGGCCGCGTTTTCAGCGAGGAGCGGGCGAAGGGAAACCACACGCCTCGAATCGCGTTTCTGTGTCCGTTTGGGGATCCCGGCAACGTCGTGCGCGAGCTTTACACCGAGCTCTACCGGCCCGGACTGTTCCGCGACCTGTGGTTTCCGTGGGACGGCAAACCGCTCATCCTGGCTGATCCGGCGCGGTTGGAGAAGTGGGTCACCCTGGGGAAAACCACCGAGCCGGTGGCACTGAAAAAAGGCGAAAAACTGCGGCAGGCGGTTCGGATCGCGGCCGGAGACATGCGCTTGGCGGCCTGCCTGCCGACCTGGCAGAAGACCGATTCGGGGGCGACGCTGACCCTGAAACGCGGCGCGGAAGTGGTTCTCTCCAAACGCTTTGAAAAACTCTCCGACAACGGCTGGCCGGCCTTGGAGCTGGGTGCGACCCTGCCGGGCGACTACGTGCTGGAACTCTCCGAACCGGTCGGGACGGTGGGCTGGTGGACGGATGGCGGGCAACGCATGGTCCGGATGTCTCGCTCCGAAGGCATTGAGGCGGAGGCGCTTAAGTTTTTCACCTTCCGCAAGCCGCAGCCGGATTACTTCCAGGGGCCGACGGGTCCGAACCAATGGTCCTGGCTGGAAGTGTTTCCCCAGCATGAGTTTAAGGACGAGAAGGGGCGGGTGGAACAGATGACGGTCGGCGTGGCGCAGAACGCGCTGGACGGCAGACTCAGCGCGCTGAGCAACCCGCGTTCGCACGGACGGAGTTTCCACGAGGGGAAGGAACCCGGCGAGGAAGGTTGGACTCACTCCGGCCTGAACTTCGCCGAGCAATGGAAACGGGCTCGGGAGGTGGACCCGCGCTGCCTCTTCCTCACCGGTTGGAACGAATGGATCGCGAGCCGTTTCGATGAAAGCGCGCCGTTTTACGGGTCCGGACCGGTCACGTTTGTGGACCAGTTCAACCAGGAGTTCAGCCGCGACATCGAGCCGATGAAGGGCGGCCACGGGGACGCTTATTTCTACCAGATGCTGGACGGCATCCGCCGCCACAAGGGCACGCGGGCTCTGCCGCCGGTCACGTCGCGACCGGTGGTGATTGACGGGCGCTTCGAGGACTGGCGGGAGGTAGCGCCGGAGTTTCGCGACACCATCGGCGACCCGATGAAACGTGATTACCGAGGCTGGGGGAAGGGGACGCGGTTTGTCGAAACCTCAGGGCGGCACGACATCGTGGCGGCGAAGGTCAGCGTGGACGGTGATAAGGTCCGATTCTACGTGCGGACGGCCGATGATCTCGGCGACGCGAGGCAGGAGCGGTGGATGTGGCTGTTCGTGGATACGGACGACAACCCGCGCGACGGCTGGCTGGGCTTTGATTTTCTGATCGGGCGGAATACCAAGGAAGGAAAGCGGTCCTTGGAAAAGGCTGAAGGGCAGCGGTTTGCCTGGAGCGGGGTGGGGGACGTGACTTTTGCGAGAAACGGAAACGAAATGGAGATCGAGGTCCCGCGCGCGGCGCTGGGGATCGGGCCGGGGCCGTTCACACTGCGCTTCAAGTGGGCGGACAACATCGAGGGAAATGGCGATTGGTCGGACTTTGTTCTGCACGGTGATTCCGCGCCGAACGATAGGTTCACGTATCAGGCGGTGTTGGAATGAGGGTGATGCGACGAGGCATTTTACCGCAGATAAACGCAGATTGACGCGGATGAGATGCGGCTTACCTTGGAGTCATGGTAAGGAGCTCCGAAATTGATGGTTTGAAACAGGTTAGATCCACTGAGGATATCATGTCGCTCTTTGGGGAGGCGAAGTCTGAAGTGGCACGCGATCCTGACGAAAAAGCGAAGGCGCGAGAGCTGATCGGCCTGGGTGATCACGAAGAGAAGGAACGGCGAGGTTGAGGTCTTGGACGTGACGGCGGCGGCACGTTGCTCTGCCACCGCACT
>JANOBW010000070.1:0-3522 GCA_031411855.1 Opitutia bacterium | reverse complement strand
GGGCAAGTTTTTCAAGGTCTGAGAACCTGCCGCGATGGACCCCCAGCGCCTGCACGAACTCTACCGCTCGACGGTTCTTGAGCACCACCGCCACCCGCGTGGAAACAGGGTCCCGCCGGTCTTTTCCGCCAAGGCCTACGGCAAAAATCCGGTCTGCGGTGACGAGGTGACCCTCTATCTCACTCCCTTGTCCTCCGAGGGATGGGAGGTGTGCTGGGAAGGCGAGGGCTGCGCCCTGTGCCGGGCCTCGGCCTCCATCCTGGCGGAGGTTTCACACGGCACCACGGATCCCCTGGCTCTGGCCGGGCTCACGCTGGGCCAGTTGGAAAGCGTTTTGGAAACAAAAGAAAACGTCCTGGACGAGCCCGGCCTCGTCCAGGCTCTGCGGCTCTCGCTGGCGGCGGCGCCAGCCCGGAAATCGTGCGCGTTGCTGCCTTGGAAGGTGCTGGCCCAAGCGGCGGGCCAACTGCCGAAGGTCTGATACCATTCCAGCTTAGCTTTCGGACTTTAACCCGGAGGCGGCGCCAGAAAAGTCGGCAGCAAAAGCTCAAAAACTAAGCGGCAATGGTGTCATACCATTCCAGCTTAGCTTTTGAACTATCCTCTACTTCGGTAATTTTAAGAGGAATCCGGGCATCCTACCCAATACTGTTCGCTTAACGCTCGTTCCCCAAAGCGGATACATCCACTTCACCCGATTTCATAACTTTTTTTTTCAAGACATTTTAAACCACAGAGACACAGAGGCACAGAGAGTATCAGGTAACTCGTAAGTTGCTTGTATAAAAAGACCTGTAAATTTTCTTATAGTAAAGACCACGCCCGTCCGGTTCATAAGTCAAACATAGTCAGTTGGTTACCAGTATCAGTTTCTTTTATCCTGAAATCAGTTTCCGTAAGTAGCTGATGCAGAGGGACCTTTTCAAAAGGGTTAACGCTCAAAACCTGGAAGGTTCTGTGCAGGGTCCCGGGGAAAGCTAACCGCTTGTGCAGGATGGCCACCATCAGGTAAACGCACATCGAAACCCAGATCTGCGTCTTCACCGCGTTCTCGCTCGTGCCGTAATAGTGCTTCAGTCGCAGGTGTCCTTTGATCCAACGAAAGAACAGTTCGATGCGCCAGCGCAGACGGTATAGCTTGGTCACCACCAAAGCCGGAATCGTCAGGTTGTTGGTCAGAAACACCAGTCGTTTTGAGGTCTCGGGATCGTGAAAGACGACACGCCGCAGCGGCCAGGGAAAATCGGCGCGGGCCTTTTCCAAGGTGGGGTGGCCAATCTGATCGCTTCGCAATCCCGTGGACTTGTCCACCGGTTGCGAACGCTGCCGCGTGAAGCGCAAACCCTCCTTGGCACGAGTCACAAAAAAGGCTCCGGCGGCAGCGATCCGGGCCAGCCTGGCAAAGTCCATGTAGCCCCGGTCGATCAGGTAAAATGCCCCCGCCTCGAACGTCAGCCGGTCAAGCCACAGGACATCGTGAGGCCGTGCCGATGTTATATCGATGCAGGTTGGAATGGGGCCGCGCAGGTCAATCTGGCTGTGCATCTTGATTCCCGACTTGGTGGCTCTGAAGTCTGCCCAAGGAAACAAAAACAGCGACAGGTCAACAGTGGAGGAGTCCAGGGCGTAGATGACGTTTTCCAGGTCAACGCCAAGATCCTCAGCGGCATAGAGCGGACGTGCCTGACGCATGAGAGCTGCGGCCAATTCCTGCCAGATTCTCCAATCACGACTTTCATTTGCATCGGCCAGAGTGGAACGTGCGACGGGACCTTTGAACCCAAGATGGTAAAGAGCCTCGGGTTTGGCGTTCAGGCACGACTCAATGTCGCGCAGGCCCTCCCTCCAGGTGAGTTGGGCGAAGGCCATGCAGATGAACTGCTGGCGGCAGCCGAAGTGCCTGACCGAGTCTTCACCGTGGTAGCGCTCGACGGCTCTTTGGAGGGTTTGACGATGAATGAGATCAGTGATCTGGGAAAGGACATAACGGCCATGATTCATCCGGGAATCCTGCCGCAAAAAAATCAAAAGTTCAAATGCGTCACATCGAGATTTAGGCACAAAGCCATGAAAACAAAAGGGTTGCAACTCATGGGCACCCGTTTAACCGGACGGGCGTGAGTAAAGACACGCAAACACAGCAGTTCTAAAATCACTACGAATCTCTGTGTCTCTGTGGTTAACTGTGCCTTGGCTGCCTTGAGTCGCTTAGTGAACAGGATTGGTCATCCTGCCCGTTGAGAAGTTCTTTTCGACCAGGATGGTCGTGCTCCTGTTCAGCCTTCCTCCCCGCCATGGGAGGGGGGAGAAACCGAATGAACCTCCCGTCTAAAGTTAAAAAGCTGGAATGGAATGGTATTACACCGCTGGTTTCAAGGATTCTGGTCCTAGCCGGCTTCCCCGGTCACAGCGACCTGATGATGGACCGGGCCACCCCTTGGATCACGAGTTCGTGGAGGGGGAAGAGTTTGGGGTAGTTTTTGTTTTCCGCCTTGAGGTAGGGGGGCTGGCCGGGGAGGTGGATGAACCGTTTGAGGGTGGTGCCGCCGTCAATCAGGGCGGCCACGATGTCGTTGTGCTTGGGGGTGGCTTGTTCGACCACCACCATGTCTCCGTCTTCGATGCCCGCATCAATCATGCTTTCTCCGGTGACCTTGAGGGCGAAGGTGCGGCGGGCGCGGCGGAGGCCGGCGGTTTCGATGTCCACCTGAAGGGTTTGCGTCACTCCGGCCGGTTCAATGCCATCGGGATAACCGGCGGCAATGGGGCCGAGAATGGGAAGCTCGACCACCTCCAGGGCTCCCTTGGGAATGTCACCATCGCCCAACTGGCAGGTGATGCGGTAGGTGCGGGCCTGGCCGGGGACGCGGCTGAGGGCACCTTTGCGTTCCAAGGCGCGGATGTGGCCCATGACCGCGTTGGTGCTGACAAAACCGAAGTGCCTCATGATGTCGCGGATGCTCGGCCAGGTGCCCTGCTGGCGGGCGTAAAGCTGGATGAAACCGAGGATTTCCTGTTGGCGGAGGGTGAGCTTGTTCATGACGGCGGGGGTAAGTTTGCGGGAGAGCAGTTTGAGTTGTTGAATTCCTGTCTGGTCACGATGTGAACAAAAAGGAACTGGTCATCCGTTTACTGGACGTTCGTTTAGTGTCAAGTGAAGACTGCTCTTTTCTTCCACCCACCGGCGACATTCCGCGCTCAGTGTTTTTCCGACTCGTGTTTTACCCCCGACATCATGAGGCGGTCCGTGTAGGCCAGGGTGAGGGCGGAGAACAGGAAGACCAGGTGGATGATGACCTGCCATTTCACGGAATCGTTGTGGAACGATTCCGAGGCGCCAACCTGGATGAATGTCTTCAGCAGATGGATGGAGGAGATGCTGACCAGGGCGGTGGCCAGCTTGACCTTGAGCACGCCGGCGTTGACGTGGCTGAGCCACTCGGGCTGGTCCTCGTGGTCGTCAATGTGGAGGCGGGAAACGAAGGTCTCGTAACCGCCGATGATGACCATGACGAGGAGGTT
>JANOBW010000069.1:0-3458 GCA_031411855.1 Opitutia bacterium | reverse complement strand
GAGAAGTTCTTTTCGACCAGGATGGTCGTGCTCCTGTTCAGCCTTCCTCCCCGCCATGGGAGGGGGGAGAAACCGAATGAACCTCCCGTCTAAAGTTAAAAAGCTGGAATGGAATGGTATGACTCATTCTTTTAAAGCTATTTGTTAAAAGACAGGGGAGGCGTTTTTCTTCGTCGATGTCATAAAACCAAGGACCATCCGTGTGCATCTGTGTTCATCCGTGGTTCTGCATCGCCAGTTTTAGCTTCAACTTTTCCGTGAGTTATCCCCAACTTTTGTGAAACTTCCCCGGCGCTTTCCACAAAACCCCCTTCAAGCCGCACCGACTTCCCCTCCTCAACCTTCCTCCCCGTTGGGAAAAGACCGCCTTGCTCCTGCTTTGAACCCTCAAAATCCCAAGCTCCAAGCACCAATGAATCCCCAAGCACCAAGCCTCAAACGAACCGCCCAAAAGTGCCTCAGTCCTTGGTCCTTCAACCTTGAAAATTCATTGGTGCTTGGAGCTTGGAATGTGGTCCTTCCGCGCGCAAAGCGCATCGTGCCTCGGCTTCATCCTTCATCCCTCAACCTTCATCCTTTGCCTCCCCGGCCCCCCTGCCTCTCCTTTCTGAAATCTGAAATATGAAATCTGAAATGCCGGTCCTCCGGCCCCCCTGCCTCGTGAAATCATAAATCATTGATCATCAATCATAAATAAAATGAACGACTCCACCCTCAACACCTGCCAGGGCTGCGGCGCACCCCTCGACCCCGACAACCCCCAGCCCCTCTGCCCCGGCTGCGTCTTCGCCGAGGCCATGGCCCCCTCCGCCGATTCCCCCGCCCCCGGCACCATCGGCGGCCACCTCATCATCGAGGAAATCGCCCGCGGCGGCATGGGCGTCGTTTACCTCGCCAAACAAAAGGACCCCGACCGCCTCGTCGCCCTCAAGACCCTCCGCGCCACCGCCCTCGGCTCACCCGAGGCCCTCCGCCGTTTCCGCCAGGAGGCCCGCGCCATGGCCGCCCTCGACCACCCCGCGATTCTGCCCGTCTATCAGTTTGGCGAGCAGGACGGCGTGCCCTTCTTCACCATGAAGCTCGCCACCGGCGGCACCCTCGAGAAACGCCATCCCCGCTTCGCCGGTCAGTGGCGCGACATCGCCGAACTCATGGCCACCGTGGCCGATGCCGTCCAGCACGCCCACGCCCACACCCTGCTCCACCGCGACCTCAAACCCGCCAATATCCTCTTCGACGAGGAGGACCGCCCCTACGTGGCCGACTTCGGCATCGCCAAACTCCTCTCCGCCGACGGCGACACCGACGCGGAAAACTCCCTCACCCGCACCTCCGCCGTCCTCGGCACGCCCAACTACCTCTCCCCCGAAGTGGCCTCGAAGGACGCCCGCAACGCCACCACCGCGAGCGACACCTGGAGCCTCGGCGTCATCCTCTACGAGCTGCTCGCCCAGAAACGTCCCTTCGACGGAAACTTCATTCCCGAAGTTCTCACCGCCATCCTGAAGAAGGAACCGCCCGCCATCCCGGATGCCCCGCGCGACCTCGCCGTCATCGCCTTCAAAGCCCTGTCGAAGGAACCCCACCGCCGCTATCCCACCGCAAGGGACATGGCGGAGGACCTGCGCCGCTGGCTCGAAGGCAAACCCATCACCGCCCGCGCCACCACTACGATCGAGCGCATGAACCTCTGGGCGCGCCGTTCCCCCGCCATCGCCAGCCTCTCCGCCCTGGCCGTCGTCGCCGCGTTCACCGCCGTCGGCTCGCTCGTCTGGGCCTATCAAGCCGGTGAGCGCGAGGTTGAAAACGTCCGCGCCGCCAATGAGCAATCCGAGCGGAATCTGCGCAAATCCCTCCTCGGCGAAGCCCTTCTCCTCACCCGTAGCGGCGCGACCGGCCAGCGGGACCAAGCCCTCGGCATCATTCGTCAATCCCTCGCCAAAGGCTCCGACGCAGAGGCCCGCCATGTCGCCGCCGCCGCCCTGGCCAAAATAGAGATCCGCCCCCTCTCCACCACCGATATCGGCGTCTGGCCCCACCAGCACTTCCCCCAGCTCACTTCCGACCTGAAACTCTACCTGCATTTCCTCATCGATAACGCCAAGATCACCATTCTGGCCGATGCCCGGACAGGGAAAGAGATCAGGCGTTTCACCAACCAGCATTTTTCCAACACCTTTATCATCAGCCCCGACAACCAAAGATTTGCCGCCATCGCCCCCAGTTTTGAAAATGACGACGGCATCAACTACATTGAGGTCTGGGACATGGAAAACAACCAAGCCCCCCTCGCCAAACTCTCCTGTGGCAAAGGCAATCATATCCGGGCTTTTGTTTTTCTCCCCGACGGCGGCTGGATCTACGCCAACGAAAACAGGGCGCTCATACGCCAATCCAAGGACGGCACGGATACCAGAGAATTTGCCCCAGCACCACCGATCACAGCTGATACGAAAAACCCCACGGTCCCTCCGGAAGAGTTCCCCGACCTCGCCCTGAGCCAGCAAGGCGACCTTTTGGTCAACTACACCACCTGGGCCGAGTTTTATCACGTTTCCAACGGAATCAAATTCAAGGAAGGGGAAACCAATGTGCGTCCTAAATTGGGCTTGGTCTGGCATCCCGGGGGAGAGGCCCTGTTTGGCACTCCCCAAAAGACTTGGTTTCAATTGTCCCGAATCGCCCATCAGCAAAAATCCCTTCAACCCGTCGTGGTCTCCCATCTCACCGGAATCATTGGTGGTCTGGCCTTTGACCCTACCGGCCGTTTCCTCGCCTGCCAGTTGGACAATGGATTTCTGCACATCTTAGACCCCCACACCTGCAACACGCTCCTCGTCCACCGCAGCGAGGCCAACAAGGTCTGGTTCTCCGCCGACGGCAAAACCATCGCCACCTTTTCACGTCTCGCAGGAAAACTCACCTTCTGGGAGTTTTCCGAAGGCGACGTCTGGCATGGCTATTCCAGCCAAGGTATGGAAAAGGAAGTTTTGGTGGGAAACCTCATCCAGAGCCGCGACCACAAAGCCATTTTCACCGACTCCACCAAACGGATCATGGCCTGGGACATCGCCACACGCGCCCGCCAGACGGAGCCACTCGGGCTTACTTTTGCCGCTCAGAAACGTCTCTTGGCTGATCCCGCCTCGGGCGATCTCCTATACGCACTGCCCGCTGGCAAAAGTGATCCCATGGTTTCCCAAGGTATCGTCCGTCAGGCTGGCACGTTAACAAGACAGGGTGACCAAACCTCACTTCCAGTTCCTCCCACGCCCGTCTCCACCCTCAGCCTGATCGCTCCCCGAACCTTCGAAAGGATTAAGACCTCGTGGAACAAGGAAATCTACGGCGCGAGTGATGACGACAACAAAGCTTACGACGACACCTACAATACCGACATCCTGAATCCCGCCACGATGCTGGCTGGGACGACCCCTCACCAATCCGGCTGGATCGTC
>JANOBW010000068.1:0-4250 GCA_031411855.1 Opitutia bacterium | reverse complement strand
GCCAGACCGGTGCCGAGGGCGGTGAGGGTGGCGGGGCGAAGGGTGCCGCCGGTGACGGAGACGGGGCCGGACCAAAGGTTCGTTCCCGAAAGAACGAGGGTTCCGGGGCCCGCCTTGGTGAAGGCTCCGGTGCTGACCGGAGCCGATCCCGAGAGGGTGAGAATGGCGGCCGCATCGGAGACCTCGACGGTGGCGGTGGCGGCCGCGCCGATGGTGAAGGAGCGGTCCGAGGAGGCGGTGGGGCCGGAGTAGCGGAGGGTGCCGCCGTTGAGGACGAGATTGGCGGCGGCGTTGCCTGAGGCGCCGAGGCCGCTGGGCTGGCCCCCGTCGGCCAGGGTGGTGACGGACAGCACGCCGGCGTTGACGATGGTGCGGCCCGCATAGGTGTTGAGCGCGGAGAAGGCGAGGGTGCCGGCACCGATCTTGGTGAAGCCGGCGGGACCGGAGAGCACGCCCCGGAAATCAACGTTGAAACCGTTGGTGTTGATGGGGTTGGTATTGGCGGCCGTGATGCTGCCGATGGTCCGGGTGAAAGTGGCGTCGGTCTCGAAACGGAGATCGCCGAGCGTCTGGTTGTTGTTGGCGTCAAGGATGAGCGGGTTGGAGGCGTCGCCCAGGGAGTTCGCGTTGGTGAAGATGATCGCTCCGCGGTTGAGGCGGACAGTGCCGATGAACGTGTTGCTGCCGGAGAGGCGGAAGGAGGAGGTGTTATCCCCGGCGATGCTGGTGTTGAGGAAAAGGGTCAGGCTGGGACCGCCGCCGCTGATGACGCCGCCGAGGGCGAGTTCGGTGCCGGTGGCGGTCCCGGAGGTGTTCTTGGTGACGCTGTAGGTCTGGGCGGAGGCGGGGGCCGGCAGGGTGATGCTGTTGGCGAGAGAGACGGCGAAGGTGTTGGCGACGGTGAGGGTGACTCCGGTGGGGCTGGTGGCGGCGAGGGGGCCGGTGCCGAGGGCGGAGCCATTGGTCACGGAGAGGGCTCCGGCGGCCCAGGTGGTGCCGCCCTGGTAACCGTTGGCGCCGGAAAGGGTGACCGCGTTGGCGCCCAGTTTGGAGAGGGAGCCCGTTCCGCCGACATTGTTGGCGAGAGTGAAGGTGTCGGTGCGGTTGAGAACGAGTGAGCCGTTGTCGGTGATGTCGCCTGTGCCGAGAGCCCCTGTGGTGGTGAGTTCGAGAGTGGTGCCGGCACCGATGCCGGTGGCGGACGAGCGGGTGGTGGCACCGCTGAGAATGACCCGGCCGGGGCCGCTGAAGGTGAGGCTGCCGGTGCCGTCGGAGACCCCGGAGAGTGTCAGAACGGTGTCGGCGGCGCCGGCCTCAAAGGTGCCGCCGGCGTCGCCCAGGCTGATCAATCGGTTGGAAGAGGAGGTGGAGGTGACAGAGAGTTTTCCGCCGTCGAGGGAAAGGCCGCCCGCCGTGCCGAGGGGGCTGTTGACGCCACTGTTGGGAAGCGAGGGGATCGTGACGGTCCCGCCGTTGAGGGACACCGGGCCGGAGAAGGAATTGACGGTGTTGAGGGTGACGGACCCCGCGCCGGACTTGGTGAGCCCGGTGGTGCCGGCAATGCCGTTGGCCCCGTTGACGATGTAGTTCTTCGTGGCGTTGGTGAAGGCCAGCGAGGCCGGGGTGACATCGCCGTTGCCGATGTCCACCGTGGTGCCGGAGGCAAAGTCGGAGAAGACGACCTTGTCGCCGGGGAGGTAATCGGTCGTGGTGGAATTGTTGGAGGCCAGGACCCAGTTTTTCGCTCCGGCGATGGAGGCCGCGCTCCACTCCGAAGACTGGGCACCGCTCCAGACGGCGGAGTCCACCCCGGTGATGACCAGGTCCACGGATTTGCCTGCGGTGTTATGCACGAGCGAGGCGATGCGGGGAGACAGGCCGGAAAGGGCGAAGGCGGAGAAACCCGAGAGTGATCCGGTGTAAGTGATCAGGGGGTAGGTGCCGATGACGGGGTTGCTGTCGGAGACGGCCAGCGTGACGCTGCCCGCACCTCCGTTGGCCGTGACATTGCCGGTGACGCTGACCAGCGAGGTGGTGGCGCCCTGACTGAGTGAGACCGTGGCGGTGTCGCCCGTGGTGGCCCCGAAGGTGAGGCCGCTGTTGAAGGTGAGCGTGCCGGAGCCGGCCGTGCCGGGGACAATGGCACCGCCGCTGCCGATGCTGACGGCACCGGTGAACGAGCCGGTGCCGCCGATGGTCTGCCCGGTGGCCACGGTGAAGCCGGAGATGCCGGCGACATCCACAGCGCCCTCGCCGACGAGGAGGGAACCAGCGCCGAACGAGCCCGCCAGGGCGAGGGTGCCCGACCCTATCTTGGTGAGGGAAAGGCCTGCGCCGGAGATGGCGCCTCCGAGGGTGAGGGAACCGGCGGTGACGCCGACCACACTGTTGGAACCAAGGGTGACGGGCCCGCTGAACGTGTTGTTTCCCAACAGGTTTTGCAAAGCTCCGATAGCGACGCCTCCGGACTGGACGCCGGAACCGTTGAGGGTGACCGGCTCGGCATTGGCGTAGATGCCCACGCTGTCGAAGGCGAGCGTGCCGCCGGCGAGGACACGCGTCGTGCCGGAGACGCCGCCGAGCGCGGTGGCGGAGGCGGCGATGAGCTTGGTGTTGGCCGCGACGGACAGCGGCGCCGCCATGGTGTTGTTACCACTGAGGCGGAGGGAACCGGTGGAATTGCCCCCGGAAAGGACACCGCCCTTGATGGAATTGCGCAGGCCCTCGTCGTTGCCCGCGCCGCTGACGGGGCCGGTGATACTGGCGTCGAAGTTGTTGACGTTCAGGTCGCAGCGGCTGACCCACTCGATGGCGTGGGCGACGCTGATGTTGTTCTGGTCGAAACGCAGGCCGCCGTTGTTGCTGGTCTGGTCGAGGCGGAGGAGGTTGGCGGCGTCGCCGAGGGAACCGTCCCCGTTGATGGCGAGGACACCGCGGTTGAAGTAAACGGTGGCGCGGAAGGTGTTGGCGGTGTTGGCCAGTTTGAGCACCCCGGTGCTGGAGCCGGCGTCCATGTTGGCGTAGAGGATGGCGGCGGCGTTTCCTCCGGAGATGACACCGTTGAGGGTGGCGGTCTGGGCGTTGGCGCCGAGCAGCCTGGTGGTGACGGCGTTGCCGGAGAGGGTGATGCTGTTGGCGACGGAGCGGGTGCCGTTGAAGTAGAGGGCGGTGACGGTGCCGGTGTTGGCGAAGGTAACGGGACCGGTGCCGAGGGCGGTATCGCTGCCGACGACGAGGGAACCGGTGGTGGCGCTGTCGGGGCCGTTGTTGATCGTGGTCCCGCCAGTGAAGGTGTTGGCTCCCGAGAGCGTCAGGGCGGCGGAGCCGTTCTTGACCAAGGCGAGGGTGCGGTAGGTGCCGGCGGCCCCGGCGGCGTTGTCGTTGGGGCCGTCGCCGACGACACCGGCGAAGGTGCCGGCGACGGACTGGGTGATGGTGAGAGTGGAGTTGGCATCAAGGCCGAGGGCGCTGGAACCGGCCACGCTAGCGCCGGCGGTGTTTGTGCCGCCATTGGTGGCGACCATGGCCCCGTTGCGGATGAAGCGGGTGGAACCGGCCACATTGGCGTCGTTGAGGGAGCCGATGGTGATGTTGTGGCCGTAGAGGAAGAGGCTGGAACGCTGGCCGGTGGCGGCGACGTTGAAAGTGAGCGCGTTGGAGGAGGAGAGGGCGGAGTTGTTCGTCAGCGAAAGATCGCCGCGGGTGAGATTGACCGCGCCGGTGAAGCCGGTGTTGGCGGCGTTCAGGACGAAGTGCAGGTTGTGGCTGCTGTTTTCCGCGCCGCCGATGAAGTTGAGGGTGGCGGAGCCGGTGAGGGCACCGTCGAAGCGGACGTCGCCGGAGTAGCGGCCCACGTCGTTGCGGTCGGTGGTGCCGGTGATGAAGCGGGAACCCGAGCCGACGTTGACCCCGGCGCTGATGACGGTGCCGTAGTTGGCGGCGTTGGTCGTGAGCTTGGTGATGTCGGGGGCGGCGGCGGACGATCCGGTGGCGGCCAGGATCAACGTGCCATTGGAGAGGATGGTGTTGTAGCCGGAGGGACTGCCGCTGGTGGTGAGAGTGCCGTTGAGGGTGAGGGAATTGCCGCCCAGATTGACGGTCGTCATCTTTGATGCGCCGTTGTTAACAAAGGTGAGGGTGCCGGCAGAGAGGTTGGCTCCCAGGGTGAGCGTGCTGGCGGCGGTGGTGGTGCCGATGGTGACATTGTCGCCTGTGTTGAAGAGCACATTCGCGGCACCGTCCCACCAGTT
>JANOBW010000067.1:0-11578 GCA_031411855.1 Opitutia bacterium | reverse complement strand
AAACTCCTTGGTAAGTCGCTACGGGCGGTGAAGGCGGCGGCGGATGCCTTCACCGAAGCCGGGCTCAAATGGGAGCTTGTCGTCTGTGACAACAACTCCACCGACCGCACGGCCGAGATCGCACGGACCGAAGGAGCGAAGGTCGTGTTTGAGCCCGTCAACCAGATCGGCCGCGCTCGCAACACGGGTGGCGCCGCCGCCTCCGGCCACTGGTTCCTTTTCATTGACGCCGATTCGCACCCCTCCCGCGAGTTGCTGACCGAGGTGGTGGAGCTGACCCGCCGCTCTGATGTGCTGCTCGCCGGTGCGACCATGGCTTTGGATGAGGGAACGTTTGCCACCGGTGTCGTCTGCGGGATTTGGAACACCGTGAGCCGGCTCCGCCGCCTGGTGGCGGGCTCGTTCATTCTCGTCCGGGCGGACGCGTTTCGGGAGATTGGTGGCTTCGACCTGAAATTTTTCGCCGGAGAGGAAATTGATTTGGCGCTCCGACTCCAAAAGGTGGTCGGACGGCGCGACCGGCAGCGAACGGTCATCTTGCACCGGCATCCGCTCGTCACGTCCGCGCGCAAACTCAAGCTCTACCGCAAAGGCGAAATGGGGCGCTTCTTCCTCAAATCCATCTTCCGCCCCAGGAAAACCGCCTCCAGCCGGGACGAGTGTTCGATGTGGTATGACGGCCGCCGGTAGTTTGACGTATGGGTCAGGACCCATACGTTTGTGTTTGCAATATGGGCAAAGACCCATATCACTTCAGACACTCACCACTTTCGCCATGAAAATGACCATTGAAATTCCCGAAGATGTTCTCGCCGAAGTCATGGCCCTGACCGGCTGCAAAACCAAACGCGAAGCCGTCGAAGCCTCCCTTCGCGAAACTGCCCGCCGGGCCAAACAAAGCCGGATTTGGGGCGAAGGGCTGGGCCACCTCACGCCGGAAGAATGGGCCGCGGAAGCCGCCCCAAAACCTTCCGATTTGCTTGATGCTCCGGATATTGATGAGGCGGCCGTCAAGCGCTTCTTCGCCAATGCCGATGCAAGGCAGGCAAAGCGTGAGGCTTTCCTCAAATCGTTCGAACTGAATGAGCCCCCTCCCCCGCCCTACGGCGCAGAATCATGAAAAACTCCCTGGTCCTGGTGGACAGCAGTTATTTCATTCGCGGCGTCATGGAGAGCCGAGATCCTCTTAGGCAACTGAAACAGAGAGAGGAGGACTACAGCTTCGCCATCAACGGCACGATCTGGATCGAGGTTCTGCGGGGTCGGAGCGACCCTCGTATTCGCGACCGTTTCGAGGCGGCCTTCAGCGTAACCCGCATGCTCACACTGTCCCCAGCCGGGTGGCAACGCGCCGCCCGGCTGGCCTGGCAACTCGACCGCACCGGTGAAACCATCCCGCTGCCGGATATCGTCATCGGCATGACGGCCCTCGAACATGGCGCGATTGTCCTGACCTTCGACAAGCACTACCAGCGCATCCCAGGCCTCAAAGCCGTTTCAGATCTGGAGTGATGTTCACAAACCCGGCATCCGTCCTCAGGCCAGAATGCCTTTGACCACTTTGCCGTGGATGTCCGTCAGACGGAAATCGCGGCCCTGGAAACGGAACGTAAGTTTTTCATGGTCAATGCCCATGAGGGCGAGCATGGTGGCGTGCAGGTCGTGGACATGGACTTCCTGCCCGTCCTTGAGGTGGTCGTAGGCCAGCTCGTCGGTGCGACCCCAGACATGGCCCGGCTTGATCCCGCCTCCGGCCAGCCAGATGGAGAAAGCCTTGATGTGGTGGTCGCGGCCGCTTCCCTGCCCCATGGGCGTGCGCCCAAACTCCCCTCCCCAGATGACCAGGGTGTCGTCAAGCATGCCCCGCTGTTTGAGGTCCTTGACCAGGGCCGCGCTGGCCTGATCGCACAGCCGGGCCGACTCCCGCATCCCCTTTTCAATCTCGCCATGGTGGTCCCAACCCCGGTGGTAAAGCTGGACGAAGCGCACCCCGCGTTCGAGCATCCGCCGGGCCATGAGGCAGTTCGAGGCAAAGGTGCCGTCCCCCGGCTCCTTCACGCCGTAGAGGGCCAGCATTTGTTTTGATTCCGAACTGAAATCCGTCAGCTCCGGGACCGAGGTCTGCATGCGGAAGGCCAGCTCATACTGGGAGATGCGGGTGGCGATCTCGGGATCGGCCTCGCGCTGGAACTGGCCCTGGTTGATGCGGTTCACCTCGTCAATCACCATGCGCTGGGTGCTCTGGCAGACCCCCTCGGGGTTGCCGACATAGTGGACGGCGTCGCCCCGGCTCTGGAACTGCACGCCCTGGAACTTGCTGGGCAGAAAACCCGCGCTCCACTGGCGGGCCGAGACCGGCTGCACGCCGATGTTGCTCTTGGAAAGCAGCACCACGAAGCCGGGCAGGTTGTCGTTCGGAGATCCCAGACCGTAAAGAAGCCAGGAGCCCATGCTGGGGCGGCCCTTGACGATCGAGCCGCTGTTGATGAAGGCCAGGGCGGGGTCGTGGTTGATCTGCTCCGTGTGCATGGAGCGGATCACGCAGATGTCGTCCGCGATGGACCCGATGTGGGGAAACAGTTCGGAAACCTCGAGGCCGCTGCGTCCGTGTTTCTCGAACTTCGCGAAGCCTCCCCGGGCCTTGAGCACGGTGTTCTGAAGCTGGGCCAGCTGCTGCCCCTTGGTGAACGACTCCGGGAACGGCTGGCCGTCCAGGCGGGTCAGCTCGGGTTTGGGATCAAAGGATTCCACCTGGGAGGGGCCACCCGCCATGCAGAGATGGACGACACGTTTGATCTTCGGCGGGAAGTGGAGTTTGCCGTCCAGAATGCCGCGCCACGGGGCGTCCGCCGCCGGCGCGGCCCGGAGGGTGTCCTTCCCCAAAAGCGACCCCAGGGCCATGCCCCCGATCGCGATGCCCGAGCCCCGCAGAAACGTGCGGCGGGTCCAGTCGTTCTGGAGCTGCCGGAGGAGGCGGGGATCGTCGAGATTCATGGGATGATAAGAAAGGGGAAAACTCCGAAAGTTGCCCGACTCAAGGTGATAGCCGCTCAATTCTTCCACCCGGCGCGGGGAAGGCATACGCCTCCGCGACACCGGCATTGCTCGGGCCTTGCCATCCCCGCGCTTCCCCCATCCCCTCGCCTTTCCTTGTCACCACTCTCCCCCACCGCCACCCGCGAGCTGCTCACCCGGCTCGGCCACACCCCCCGGCAACCCCTGGGCCAAAACTTCCTGGTGGACGGCAACATCGTCCGCAAATCCCTGGCCATCGCCAACATCGGCCCCACCGACACCGTCATCGAGATCGGGCCCGGACTCGGCACGCTGACCCGCGCCCTGCTCGACACCGGCGCCACCGTCCACGCCGTGGAGCTGGATCCGCGCCTGGCCGGATACCTGCGGGACGACCTCGCGCCGGCCTTTCCGGACCGCCTGCGCCTTGTCGAGGGCGACTGCGTGGACCTGCCCCTCGCCGGCCTTCCGGCGGAGGCCGCCTCCGGTTCCTTCAAAATCGTCGCCAACCTCCCCTACGCCATCTCCACGCCCTGGCTCGAAGGCGTGCTCTCCGGCGGCCGGCTGCCCGCCTGCATGGTCCTCATGCTGCAGAAGGAGGCGGCCGACCGCTTCGCCGCCCCGCACGACAGCAAGTCCTTCAGCGGCATCAGCATCCTGCTCCAGTCCGCCTACCTGCGCCGGCCGGGCCACAAGGTGCCGCGCGCCTGCTTCCATCCCGTCCCCGGCGTTGATTCCGTGCTCTTCCACCTGGAGCTCCGGCCCGACGCCTACGTCTTCCCGCAGGCGACCCGCGACCTCATCCGGCAGCTCTTCACCCAGCGTCGGAAACAGATCGGCGGCCTCCTCCGCCACTTCGCCCCGGAACGTGATTTCACCAACTTCTGGAAATGCCTGGAGGACAACAAACTCGGCCCCACCGCCCGTCCCGAACAGATCCCGCTCGCCCTCTGGAAACACCTGGTCTGAGGAGGGATGGGGACAGGAATCAGGGAGAGCGGCCCAGAAGATACCCGCCGCCGCGCGACCACTTTTGGCGGGCACAGTCTGGTCACGCTTAAGAGCATCAAAACGCCTCAAAAGGCGTCAAACCGAACCACGCCTCCGCCTTTTCCTCCGCCAACAAAAAGCCCCTTAAGTCGTTGAACTTAAGGGGCTTTAGAGTGGTGGCCAGAGGCGGAATTGAACCGCCGACACAAGGATTTTCAATCCTCTGCTCTACCGACTGAGCTATCCGGCCAAGAAAGAAGGCAAGACAAAGGCCCACATCGTTTCCGGGGTCAAGCAGGTTTTCGACAAAAGGAGGGAGAAAAAACAGGCCGGAGAAAGGGGCGGCCGACATGTCCCGCGCCCTCTGCAACTTCCGACCCCGACGAGCCGTTTCCCCCTGCAACTCCCTCCCACCCCGCCATGCCTTCCGATTACCGCGAACTTTCCCCCTCCGAAGCCTGGTCCCCCCTTCCCGCCGCCGAATTTGACGCCCCGGCCGCGCGCCACCTTCTCCGCCGCCTGGCCTGGGGCGCCACCACCGAGGAGGTGGCCGAGGCCGTCCGCTCCGGCCCCGCCGCCGCCGTGGCCGCCCGTTTTGAACGAAAGCCCGAGATCGCCAAACCCCTTGTGCTGCAAAAACTTCGGGAGGACTATGCCGCCATGGCCCAGGCGAACCTCGATGAGGCCGAGCGCATGCGGCGGCTCAACCAGCTCCAGGAGCAAAACCGCCAGGCCGCCTTCGACTGGGCGCTGAAATGGTGTCAGCTCGCCCGCCAGCCCGAAAACGCCGCCTGGGAAAAGTTCACCCTGTTTCTCTGCGATGTCTTCGTCGTCGGCTTCCCCAAGGTGCGCGTGGCCGAGCAGGCCTTCCACCACCACGAGCTGCTCCGGGACGCCGCCAAGTCCAGCCACCCGGCCCTGGCCAAGCAGGTCCTGCGCTCGCCCGCCATGGCCAGCTATCTCGATGTCTCGCAAAACCGCGTCAACCAGCCCAACGAAAACCTGGCCCGCGAGCTCTTCGAGCTCTTCACCCTCGGCGAGGGCAACTACTCCGAAAACGAGATCAAGGAGGCCGCCCGCGCCCTGACCGGACTTGTCCACCGCCTCGGCTCACCCACCGTCACCTTCGCCGAGTTCCAGCACGACTCCGGTGAAAAGACCATCTTCGGCCAGAAAGGCCGCTGGAAACCCGACGATGTGGTGGACCTCGCCTTCCGCCAGCCCGCCGCCGCCACCTTCCTGCCCCGCGAGTTCCTGAAGTTTTACCTCAGCTTCGAGACCGCCCTGGAAAAGCCCTGGCTCGACGAGCTGGCCCGCCGTTGGAAGGAGTCGGGCCACTCCTACGCCGCCCTCCGGAGCGTCGTTTTCTCCAGCCGGCTTTTCTATCACAACCAGTTCCGCGGCAACATGATCAAGAGTCCGTTCCAGTTCCATTTCGGGATGCTGACGGACCTCGGCCTCGACCCCACGCCCATCCGCAACGAGACCCTCAACCTTCAGAAAAACATGGGCCAGGCCTTCTTCACCCCGCCCAATGTGCGCGGCTGGGTGTATGGAAAAAACTGGATCAACACCTCGACCCTGGCGGCCCGCCGGCAGCTGGTGCAGACCCTCTTCGGCGAAATCCGCGAGGACCAGCTCAACGCCGACGACTACGTGGACGTGATGTCCCACGAGGCCGAAGGCGGACGCCCCCTCCGGGTCACTCCGGACCAGCTCGCCCGGGCCGCCACCAAGGGGGATGAGGAACTCGTCACCCTGCTCTGCGATTTTTACCTGCCGGGACCGGCTCCCGACGAACTGAGAGCCGCCCTGCTCGGGCACCTGAAAAGCGGACCGGGAGAGCGGCCCGCCAAGGTCCGCCAGATCATCGTCACCCTGCTTCAGTCGCCTCTCTATCATCTTTGCTGAGAACAAGTTGCCACCCTGAACCCCGCACGCCGCCATGAACCACCGCCGCCTCCACCTCCCCGCCACCCGCCGCGAATTCCTCCAGCGCGGGGGAGCCTCCCTCGGGCTTCTGGCCTTCTCCCGGTTCGCCCCCGCCTTTCTCACCCAGACCGCCCTGGCCGGGACGCCCGCGCCCAAAAAAGACGCCCGCATCCTCGTCCTCGTCCAACTGGCCGGAGGCAACGACGGGCTCAACACCGTCATCCCCTGCGACGACGACCGCTACTACAAACTCCGCCCCCGCCTGGCCGTGGCCAAAAAGGACACCCGCGTGCTCGGGGAAAACCTCGCCTTCCCCGCGGCCTGCGATCCGCTCGCCGAACTCCACAAAAACGGCCGGCTCTCCCTCATCCGCAACGTCGGCTACCCCAACCCGAACCGCTCCCACTTCCGCTCCAGCGAGATCTGGGAAACGGCCAGCGGCAGCCGCGACACCCTCGGCACCGGTTGGATCGGGCGGTTCCTCGACAACCAGTGCGCCGGCGCGCCCGACCAGGCCCATGACCCCCGCGCCATCCACCTCAGCCAGATCCTGCCCCAGACGTTCCAGTCCGACCAGCCCCACCCCGTTTTCGGCCGCGAGCCACGCGCCCGGGGCAACCGCCTCTCCGACACGTCCCTCCTCGAAAAGGCCACAGGCGTCTCTCCCGCCGCCGGGGACAACGCCCACTACCTCAGCCACACCCTCCTTGACGCCCTGGCCAACGAGAAACGCGTCGAGCGCATTGTGGACGCCTACAGCCCCAGCGCCGCCTATGGGTTTTCCGAAATCGGCCGGTCCCTGCAAAATGTCGCCGCCCTCATCGCCTCGGGAATGGAGACCCGCGTTTACTTCGTGAGCCACGGCGGCTTCGACACCCACGCCAACCAGGCCAACACCCATGAGCGTTTGCTGAAGGAACTGTCCCAGGCCCTGGGCGCGTTTCAGAAAGACTTGGAATCCAAGAAGTTGCAGGACCAGATCCTGACCATGACCTTCTCCGAATTCGGCCGCCGCCCCTCGGAAAACGCCAGCGGCGGCACGGACCACGGCACGGCCGCCCCGCTTTTTGTCATGGGCTCGAAACTGAAGGACCGCGTCATTGGAAAATCCCCGGACCTCAACCTCGCCAAACAGGGTGACCTGGCCCACGAGACGGACTTCCGCGCCGTTTACGCCACCGTGCTGCAACGCTGGTTCGAATGCGACCCGAAGGCCGTTCTCGGCGGGGACTTCGAGCCGGTGAACTTCATCTGAGCCTGCGGCTGGTTTCGGACACCCCACGTCCCGGGCTTGACCGTGGGCAGGGTTCCCTTTGGCTGCGGGCAACATGAAAAAAATCGCGGTGGTTCTGGCGGGGTGCGGGTTCCTTGACGGGGCCGAAATTCACGAGTCGGTCTGCACGCTGCTCGCCCTGGACCGGGCCGGGGCCAAGGCCCAGTGCTTCGCCCCCGACATCCCCCAGATGCACGTGGTCAACCACTTCAACGGCCAGGTCGCGGCCGGCGAGTCCCGCAATGTCCTGGCCGAGGCGGCCCGGATCGCCCGGGGGCAGATCAAGGCCCTGCATGAGGCCAGGGCGCGCGATTTCGACGCCGTCATCGTGCCGGGCGGCTTCGGCTCGGCCAAGAACCTCTGCGATTTCGCGGTCAAGGGGGCGGACTGCCAGGTGAACCCCGAGGTGGCCCGTTTCCTCCGCGAGTTCCACACCGCCGGCAAACCCGTCGGCCTGATCTGCATCTCCCCGGCCCTCGGGGCGAAACTCTTCGGTTCCGAAGGAGTTGAACTGACCATTGGCAACGACGCCGGGACCGCCGCGGCCTTGGAAAAACTCGGGGCCAGGCATGTGGAATGCGCCGTGGACGGAATCCACGTGGACCGCGTCCGCCGCGTCGTCACCACCCCGGCCTACATGTATCACGCCCGCATCGGCGAGATCGCGGCCGGCATCGAGAAACTGGTCGGAGCGGTCCTGGAAATGGCCTGACCGGACCGTCGCTCAGCCGGGGTCGCGGGTCACCACGCTGTTGACGCGGCGGTTGAGCTTCAACGGGTTGGACTGCTGGAGTTCGGCCGGGAGCAGGCTGTTTTCAAACCCTTGGTAACAGACGCGGCGGGTCCAGCGCAGCATGGCGGGCACACCCACGGAGGTGGAGGCCCCGTCACTCGTGCTGGGGAAGGGCCCGCCATGGACGATGGCGTCGCCCACCTCGACACCGGTGGGGATGCCGTTGCAGACGAGGCGACCGGCGCGGCGCTCGAGTTCGGCCCAGAGGACGGGAAGGTGGGCGGCGTCCGCCGGGGAGGCCAGGACGGTGGCGGTGAGCTGGCCCTCCATGCCGCGGGCGAAGGCGACCATGTCGGCCTCGGTGCGGACGCGGATGACGAGGGAGAGCGGGCCGAAAATCTCCTCGTGGAGGAGGGCGTTGGCGTGGAAGGCCTGCACATCCACCTCGAAGAGCGAGGCTCCCGCATGGGGCTGGCCACCCAGCACCTGGGCGTGGGCCAGAAGCCTGACCCCGGGCTGGGCCGCGAGCTGTTCCTGGGCCTTGCGGTAGTGCTGGAGCATGGCGCCGGTGAGGAGCGGGCCGGTCGGGGTGGCGTTGATCTTGGCGGCCAGTTCCTTGAGGAAGGCGTCGCCCTCGGCCCCGCGGGGGACGAGGAGCCAGCCTGGCTTGGTGCAGAACTGCCCCTGGCCGTTGACGATGGAGGTGTGGAACAGGGCGGCCAGGGCGGCGCCGCGCTCGGCCAGGGCGCCGGGCAGGAAGAAGGCGGGGTTGAGGCTGCTCATCTCGGCGTAAAACGGGATGGGCTGCGGGCGGCGTTGGGCGGCCTGGAGCAGGGCGAGGCCTCCGCGGCGGGAACCGGTGAAACCGCCGGCCTGGACGACCGGGTGGGAAACCAGTTCAAGCCCGACCTCGAAGCCGTCGTCAAAGAGGCAGGAGAAGACGCCCTCGGGCAGCCCGCAGGCCTGGACAGCGTTGCGGATGGCCAAGGCGCAGCGTTCGGAAGTCTGCGGGTGGGCCGGATGGGCCTTGGTGATGACGGGGCAGCCGGCCGCGAGGGCGGAGGCGGTGTCCCCGCCGGCGACGGAATAAGCCAGGGGAAAGTTGCTGGCTCCGAAGACCACCACCGGGCCCAGGGGACGGAGACAGGAGCGCACATCGGGACGGGGGGCGGGGGTGCGGGCCGGATCCCCGTGCTCGATGCGGGCGTCCACCCAGGACCCTTCCTCCAGGGTCTCGGCATAGAGGCGGAACTGCCGGCAGGTGCGGCCCAGCTCACCCTCCACCCGGCCGGCCGGGAGGGCCGTTTCCCAGGGGACCAGTTGGAGCAGGTCGGGCTTGGCGGCCTCCAGCTCCTCGGCGATCCTGCGGAGGAAGGCGGCGCGGATCTTGCCCGGCAGGGTGGAATAAATCGGGAAGGCGGCGGCAGCCAGCTCGGCGGCGCGCTCCACCTCCACATCGGAGGCTCCGTGGAAAATGATCTGCGATTTCTCTCCCGTGGCGGGATTGACGGCGACAAACCAATCCGGCGAGGCGGAGCCGCGGGATGAACCGACGAGGGAGAGACCTTGAAGCTGCGATGTGGACATCGGGACAGGCAACGCGATGCCCGGCGGTTTGTCCAGCCTCGGAACCTCAGGGGGTCATGAGTTGAAGCTCATGGATGGTCCAGACCGCACCGGCCTTGGGCCTGTCCCCGGTGTAGTGGAGGTAAAGCGAGTCAAAGCTGAAATCGGCGACGTCCTGCGCCTCGTGCTCCTGTTCCACCCCGCCCATGAAACCGTAGAGTTTCAGGGTGGTGGGACCGGTGCGGGTCAGGGAGAAGATCGTTTCGATTTTGGCGTCCGGCTGCGCCAGGCTGCGGGGGATGGGGTTGGGCCATTTCACCTCCACCTTTCCCTTCACCATCGTGCTGGTGGGAACCATGGTCCCGGAATGGGGCGGGCGCCGCCAGAAAGCCGTCTGCACCTTGTCCACCGAAAGAAAAAGCCCCCAGCCCTGGTCGTCCTCAAACACCGGCAAGGTGTTGGTGACCAGGGAGCTTTCCGGCCTGGTCCCGTTCGAGTTGGCCAGCCCGATCCGCACGCACGCGCCCGCGATGTTGGCGGCGGCATCGGCATTGTAGCTGAACACCATGCGCAGGCCCACGGTCTCGCCGACTTTGGCCAGGGTCACCTCGGGCGGACGGCGGTCGGTTCCCGAAATGAGACCGTCCTTCCCAAAGTGGGTGAAGAGGATCGTCGGGTTGAAAGTGGCCCCGGGGCGGGACAATTCGATGCGGTTGGGCTCGGTCAGATGCCGGAACACAACGGGCGGCGCCTTTTCCGTGCAGGTCAGCCAAAACTTGCGGTTTTCCGGAACCAGCAGATCCCGGGTATGGGCGGAAAGGGGGCCGACAAGGGAAAGGGCAACGGCGGCCCGGGCAGAAAGTCGGAGTAAAAGCATGGTCATCAGGGACTAGGGAAGACGGAGTTGCAATTCGTGAAACGTGATGGCGGCACCGGGACCGGGACGGCCGAAGGGGTAGCCCAGATGCACGGCGTCAAAGTTGAAGGCTTTGGCCTCCTGAATCACCTGGGTGGACTCGACCCCATTGACAAACGCGTAAAGGGAAAGGCTGGAGGCACCGGTGCGGGTGAGGGAAAACACGGCTTCAAAGCGCTTGTCGGGCTTGATGATTTGCGATGCCAGGTTCTGCTTCCAGGTTCCCACCGTTTTTCCAAAGGCCACCCGGCAGGGGTGGACGGTTGCGGTCTCCGGTCCTCCCACGGGGCGTTCCCAAAACACCGACGGACGGTTGCCCTCCACAAAAAAGGCCCCCCAGGCCCGGTCATCCTCAAAAGCCCCCGCCTTGAGGGCTTTGATCGGCTGCGTCGGACGGGTGCCCCCGGAATGGCCTACCGCCATGCGGAAAAAATCGAAATCAAGGTTCCGGCAAGCGTCCTGGTTGAAGGAAACCACGGCGCGGACCCCCACGCTGTCACCCACACTGGCCAGGACCACATCGGGGCCGGAATTGTCCCCCGGGCGGACGGGGCCGGACCGGTTGAAATGGCAGGAAAGCAGGAACCCCCTTAAATCGTTGGCCTTGTGGGAGAAACGAAGCGAGGTCTCCCCGGGCAAAACCTCCACGTTGATTTCCGGCCCGACATCGGCGAGGGCCACCAGGCACGGGCGCGCGCCAAGTTCCAGCAAATCATGCGTGCCCCCCCGGGAGACGGCGGGGACAATGAGCGACAAAAAGCAAAGGCCGAATCGTTTGGGTAGTAGGGACATTTATGTCACCCAACATGGTTCTTTTTTATCCCACAAGTCAACCCCCCGGAGTCACCACCGCCGGAAGGCGGGCGATTTTATCCACAAACTCACGGATCAGAACGGGATAAAGCGGATGGCGGTGAACGTCGTGATGCCCGCAGCCCTCCAGGATGCGCATGGCCGGCCGTGAGGGCAGCGCGGCAGCCAGGACCTCACTCCGGGCCGGCGGAACGACCGTGTCCTCCCGGCAGGCCAGTATCAGGACGGGAACCCTGACCTGGGGCGCAACCGCCAGAGAATCAAAGGGATGCCGCAGCACCAGGCGCACCGGCAGTGCCGGATACATCCCCTGCCCCACCGCCGCGATGCTGTCATAGGG
>JANOBW010000066.1:0-1849 GCA_031411855.1 Opitutia bacterium | reverse complement strand
TATTCCTACACCCTCAGCAACGTCTTCCCCGGCACCACTGCGGCCATCACCCCCACCTTCTCCGCCGTCAACCGGAGCCTGATCCTCACCGGCTCAAACACGGGTCTCAACACCATCTCCTCCGTCCTCTCCAACTCCTCCGGCGGCGGCACTTTGGCTGTCTCCAAGACCGGCTCCGGCACCTGGAAGCTCTCCGGCAACAACACCTACACCGGCGGCACTTCCGTCTCGGACGGCACCCTGATCGCCGGCCATGTCAACGCCTTCGGTGGTAGCGGCGGCGGCAACGTGACGGTCGGCGCCACCGGCACCCTCGACCTTGGCGGCTTCGCGGTGACCAACAACATCGTCAACACCCTCGGAGGCACCGTCACCGGCACCACGGGCGGCACTCAGGTCACCCAGACCGATGGAACCCTTTCCGGCACCGTCGGCGGCATCATCAGCGCCTCCGGCAACATCGCGGGCAGCCCCACCGTCACCGGCCAGCTCAACTCCGGCACGGCCAACTTCACCGGCCAGGTCACCCTCGGCAATGGTTCCACCACCAAGGGCACCGGCAACTTCTCCGGCGGCCTGGTCATCAACTCCGGAAGCACGCTCGCGCCGGGCAATTCCCCTGGCACCATTTTCGCCGCTAACACCGTCTGGAACGGCGGCTCCTCCTATGTCTGGGAGGTCAACAACACCTCCGGAACCGCCGGCTCCAATCCGGGTTGGGACCTCCTTGCCATCACCGGCACCCTTGACCTCACCGGGGCCTCCTCCTCGAACCGGATCACGGTCAACGTGACCTCCCTCAACCTCTCCAATCTGGCCGGCCCGGCCGCCAACTTCCAGATCAACGGCTGGAACCAGGTTTGGACGATCGTGAGCACCAGCGCCGGTGTCACCGCCTTCTCCCCCGACAAGTTCAACGTCAACATCTCGGCCTTCTCCAACGACACCACCCTCGGCTGGGCCTGGTCCGTGCAGAAAGTCGGCTTTGACCTCCAGCTCGTTTACGTCCCCGAACCCTCGACCTACGCCGCCCTCGCCGGCCTGGCCGTCCTCGGCCTGGCCTGGAAACGCCGCCGCCGGGCCTGAGTTTGTTTCGGAGACGAAGCTTTCGGCCGCCGGTCACCCCGGCGGCCTTTTTGTGTCCCGGGGGAATCGATGAGCCTGTCTCGGGTGCGCAAGCACCGTGGAGTGCTGCAAGCCTCTTGCAGCCGTGGCCCAGGGCGACCCTGTCGCCGGGCCGTGGGACATCGTAATCGCGAAAGATATCGGCAAAAACTCCAGCCGTTTTCCGCGAAGGTCACGAGAGGCCGCGACAGGGTCGCGATGCCTCACAGCGGCGACAAGGTCTCCGCACTCCACGGTGCTGCGCACGACTCAGGCCAGGATGCCTTTGACGAGGCGGCCGGGCTCCACGCCGAAGGGTTTCAGGTCCACGCCGAGGACCCGTTTGGAGAGGTGGTTGGCGTCAATGCCGAGGAGGTGGCAGAGGGTGGTGGTGAGGTCGCGGACGTGGACGGGGTCCTTGGCCACGGAGAAGGCGAAATCGTCGGTCACGCCGTGGGTGGCCCCGGCCTTGACACCGCCGCCGGCCAGCCAGGTGGTGAAGCAGCGGGCGTGGTGGTCGCGGCCGTCGCCGCCCTGGGAGTAAACGGTGCGGCCAAACTCGCCGCCCCAGACGACGAGGGTGTCGTCGAGGAGGCCGCGGCGTTTCAGGTCGGTGAGGAGGGCGTAGGCGGGGCGGTCGGTGGCGGCGCAGAGCCGGGCGAGATCCTTGGCGAGGCCGCCGTGGAAATCCCAGCCGCGCTGGTAAACCTGGGTGAAGCGGACGCCGCGTTCGGCCAGGCGCCTG
>JANOBW010000065.1:0-7282 GCA_031411855.1 Opitutia bacterium | reverse complement strand
CATCGCCCTGGGCGTGGCCTGGCTGGTCGTCGTCGCGGCCGAGATGATCGCCGTCAACAGCGGCCTCGGCTATCTCATCATTGACGCCCGCAACGCCGGCAAACGCTACGACCTGGTGGTCGCCGGCATGGTCATGATCGGTCTCATCGGGCTCGCCCTCGACCTGCTTGTCCGCCGTCTCGAAAAATTCGACGAAGTCCGCTGGGGCTACGCCAACCGCTCATGAGCACTCCCATTGTCTCCGTTCAAAACGTCTGGATGAGTTTCCCCGGCAAACGCGCCGGCGAGGCCGTCCACGTCCTGGAAAATGTCTCCGCCGAGGTCAGGCCCGGCGAATTCGTCTGCATCGTGGGCCCGAGCGGCTGCGGCAAGTCCACCCTGCTCAACATCATCGGCGGGTTTCTCACCGCCACGCAGGGCACGGTCCTGGTCGAGGGGAAACCCGTCGCCGGCCCCGACCCCCGCCGCATCTTCGTCTTCCAGGAAAACGGCGTCTTCCCCTGGCTCACCGTCCGTGAAAACATCGGCTTCGGTCTGCGCGGAAAAAGTGCCGAGGAACGCGACCGGATCGTCGCCCACTACACCGACATGGTCAAGCTGACCGGCTTTGAAAACTCCTACCCGCGCGAGCTTTCCGGCGGGATGCGCCAGCGCGTCGAGATCGCCCGCGCCCTCGCCGCCGACCCGCACCTCATCTACATGGACGAGCCCTTTGGGGCGCTCGACTTCATCACCCGCATGAAGATGCGCGCCGACCTCGTCCGCATCTGGGAACGCGAGAAAAAGACCATCCTCTTCGTCACCCACGACATCGAGGAGGCCGTCCAGCTCGCCGACCGCGTCTTTGTCATGAGCCAGCGCCCCGCCACCATCCAGGAGGTCGTGGAGATTGACCTGCCGCGACCCCGCGACCTCGACTCCCCGGGCTACCTGAAAAAACGCGACCACATCTTCCGCGCCATGGGCATGAGCCTCAAGGTGGGCGAGAAAAGCGCCGAACCTGTTGGCATGCCAAAGGTTTGAGCAAACCCTCCCCTTGTTCTTGGATGTTGGTCCTTGGAATTTGGTCCTTCGGCGCAAAGCGCCCCGCCCTCACTTCCACATCAGCACCACCGCGCCGACCGAGGCCGTGACCGCGCCGGCCAGTTTGCGGCCGGTCAGGCGTTCCTTCAGAAACAGCGCCGCCAGCACGAGGGTGAACACCGCCACCGTCTGGTTCAGGATGGCGACTTTGCCGGCGTCGGCCTTGCCGAACGACGCCACCCAGGTGATCATGCTCATGACCCCGCCCATGAACGATCCGGCCACCAGCCAGCCCCAGGGCAGCGCCTTGTGAAAACGGCCCAGCTCGGCCCGCAGCCCGCCGCCGGCCCGGATGAAAAAGACCGCCGGAACGAACCCGGCCAGGACGCGGATGGTGGCGACCGTGAGCGGGGGAATCTTGCCCGGCTCCGTCCCCACCACGGGTTTGAAAAGAATGACGCCGGTCGCCACCATGACCATGGACAAAACCCCGGCCAGCACCCCGGAACGGTAGCGCGGGGAGGAGGTGTCCACGGTGACCCCAACACCGGTCGTGGCCCAGACCACCCCGCCCAGGGTCAGGAAAAATCCGACGGTCTTGAGGGCGGTCAACTGCTCGTCAAAAAAGAGCCAGGAGTAGAGGAAAACAAAGACGCAATAGAGGCAGGTGAGGACACTGTGCCGCCCCGCTCCCACCGCCGCCAGGCACTTGAAAACAAGGGAGTCCGCCGTCAGCCCGATGATGCCGCTGATGCAGACCAGCAGCCACTGCGTGCCGGTCATGCCGCGCCACGCGCCGGGTTCCACCAGAAGGGCCAGGGGCAGCAGGAAGGCCACGCTGATGAGGTTCTTCAGCAGGTTGACCGAGGTGGGGGGCAGGACGTCCCCGGCCTTGCGGTAGCAGATCAGCGTCAGCGCCCAGAACAGGGCCGACAGCACGGAAAACAGTTCGCCGTAACCCATGGTTTTCAGGTGTTTCCAGCGGTTAACTCGATCCGCCGGGCCGACAGGCAGAGGCCCGTGGAGGCATCGAGGTCGAAAATGGCCCCGCACAACCGGGGGTCTCCCTCGGCCACCGGGAAGGAGCGCGGCAGGCCGTCGAGGAAACGGGCGATGACGGGCTCCAGCTCGCGGCCCAGGCAGGAGTCATAAGGGCCGGTCATGCCGGCGTCGGTCAGATACCCCGTGCCCTTGGGCAGCACCCGCACGTCGGCCGTCGGGACGTGGGTGTGGGTGCCCACGACGGCGCAGGCGCGTCCATCAAGATAGCGGCCCAGGGCGATTTTCTCGGAGGTGGCCTCGGCATGGATCTCGATGAAAACGGCGTCGGCGTCCACCCCGCGGCGGGCGCAAAAGGCGTCCGCCGCCAGGAACGGGCAGTCCGCCTTCGGCCCCATGAAGGTGCGGCCCAGGACGGTGGCGACGAGCAGGCGGAAGCCGTCCTTTTCGAGGATGAGGTGGGTGCGGCCGGGACAGGCGGCGGGAAGGTTGGCGGGACGGCAGACCCAGTCGAGGGAGCCGATGTCGCGGTCAAAACCCTTCTGGTCCCAGCAGTGGTCTCCCAGCGTAAGTGCCTGGCAGCCATAGTTTTTCAATTCGCGGGACAGGTCGGCGGTGAGCCCGGCCCCGGCGGCGGCGTTTTCCGCGTTGGCCACGACAAAGTCAAGGCGTTCGGCCGTGACAAGCCCGGGCAGCAGGTCGCGCACGAGATGGCGGCCGGGACGGCCCACGATGTCTCCCAGGAATAACAGCCGAGGCATGCGGGCCACTCCGCAGGTTTCCGCAGGGTTTGTCGAACGTGGAAAAGGACCGTTTTCCACAGGCCTAGAACCGGGGCTCAGAGCCGGTCAAACTCGCCCTCGGGCACGTCGGCCAGCCGCGAGGCCTGAGCCCGGTCACGTCCCGCGCAGCGCAGCATTTCCTTCAGGTAGGCCACCCGGCGCTCCTCCAGATGCTGGGCCAGGGTCGGCCAGGTGTGGAGGCTGCGGATGCGGCGGGGCAGGTGCTGGGGCTGGATCTGGCGGCCCTGCGCCACGGCCGTGACGGCGCAGATCACGTTCCACAGCTCGTTGACGTTTCCCGGCCAGGGATAGGCGCTGAGAAGGTCCTCCGCCTCCGTGGTGAACTCCACCTGGTCGGGGGCATACCACGGGCTCACCCCCTGTTTCAGGATGTGGTGGACCAGCGGGGGGATGTCATCGAGCCGCAGGCGCAGGGGCGGGATCACCAGGGGGAAGGAGGCGACCTGGAAGGCGAACTCGTCCGTGAAGCAGCGGTCATCCGGATCGGATTCCGTCGGGACGGTCTGGGTGCAGATGAGCCGGCAGTCCGGGGAACCGGAAAAGGCGTCGGCCAGCCCGTTCTGAAGCTCCGGCTTCAACATCTGGACCTCGCGCATCAGCAGGGTCCCGCCCTTCGCCTGGGCAAAGAGGCTGCCCAGGGTGCCATCCAGATTGAAAAGGCTTTCGCGCAGGGAGTCCGGATCGGCCCGGGCGCAATCCACCGCGAAAAACGGCCCCTCCTTGAACGGTCCCTCGCTGTGGATGACACGCGCCAACTCCTCCACCCCCGTGCCACGCTCTCCCTGAATCAACACCGGGGTGCGGACCGGGGTGATCTTCTGGACCTGGCGGTGCAGGTTCTTGACCGCCTGGCTTTCCCCGGACAACGGACCGGGCAGGACCAGGGTCCGGGCGCCCGCCCACGGAAGGCGGGTGGAGGCGCGGCCCACCCCCTCGGCCACATTGGCCTTCACCGTGGCGGCGGCGCGGTTCAGGGTTCCCACCAGCTCCTCCAGCTTGAAGGGTTTCATCACATAGTCGAACGCGCCCAGCTTCAGGGCCTTCACCGCCGTTTCGACGGAGGCGTAGCCCGTCATCATCACGACGATGGCATGGCGGTCGAAGGCCTTGAGCTCCCGCAGCATGGTGAGCCCGTCCATCGGGCTCATCGAGATGTCCGCCAGCACCACGTCAAAATGCTCCTCCTTGTAACGCTCCAGCGCCTCCCTTCCGTCGAGGGAAAACGAGCTGACAAACCCTGCGGGCGAAATGACGGCGTCAAGCAGCTCGTGCACGGCGGGCAGATCGTCAACAATGAGGACAGACGGCATGAAAAGGGCTACGCTTGATGGTTTTGGCGTGAGCTGGCAAGCACAGTGCCAAGTTTGGCAAGGTTTGACCACGCCTTGACAGGACCGGAAATGCCCTTGCGGTTGCGGCTCCAAGAGGAAAGTTGGTCGGAAACATGATAGGATTCGCCGAGCACTCCCCGGAGGAACCCGCCCCGCTGCGATTCGCCGGCCTCGCGGGAGGCGTCTTCCGGCCCGCCGGCGTGCTCCAATCCGCCCTCAGCCTGGAGCACCGCGCCCCGCAGGAACGCATGGCCCGGGCCGTGACCCGGGCTCTCCGCGAATCCGGGCAACTCCTCTGCGAGGCCGGCACCGGGGTGGGCAAAAGCCTCGCCTATCTCGTTCCCTCCCTGCTGTTTGCCTGGGAAACCAAACGCCAGGCCGTGGTCAGCACCCACACCATCGCCCTCCAGGAGCAGCTCCTCCACTCCGATCTGCCCATCTGCCGGCGCCTTTTCCAGAGCGATCCCGCCCTGAGGGACATGGCCGCCTTCAGGGAGGCCCTCCTCGTCGGCCGGGGGAACTACCTCTGCGGCACCCGCCTGGCCCAGGCCCTGGGACCGCAGACCGAACTCTTCGCCGAGGGCGAACGCGGCGAACTGGCCCGGATCGCCGCCTGGTCGCAGACGACCCAGACCGGTCTGCTTCAGGAACTCAACCCGGCCCCGCCCTCCGAGGTCTGGGAATGGGTCAACGCCGACTCCTCCGCCTGCAGCCGGAAACACTGCTCCCCGGAAAACTGCTTCTTCCGCCGCGCCCGGGCCAAGGTCCGCGAGGCCCACGTCGTCATCGTCAACCACAGCCTGCTCTTCGCCCTGCTCGCCGCCGGGGTTGGCCCCGGGGACGGCAAACCCGGCTTTCTCACGCCCGACGACTTCCTCATCCTCGACGAGGCCCACACCCTTCCGGATGTCGCCACCGAACACTTCGGGGCCCGGCTCACGAGCCGCGCCCTCACCCGCCTGCTCTCCCGCCTCTGGCATCCCGGCAAAAAACGCGGCCTCCTCAAAACCATCGGCACCCGCCGCGAACATGAGGCCGTGGAGCGGGCCGTGGATGGCTCCCACCTGTTTTTCGGCCACCTGCACGAGGAACTTCTCGGGCGCAAACCCCTCGTCCGCCTCCACCAGCCCGAATGGGCCCCGGCCCTCCTGCGGGAACCCCTGGCCGAACTCGCCGCCCATCTCGGCAATCTCGAGGGACGCCTGGCCGACGGCCCACCCCTCGACGAGCTGAAAGACAGCCGCAAACAGGTCCTGGCCTGGCAGGCGGGCCTCGACCAGGCCCTGGCCCTGGCCGATCCCGGACACGTTTACTGGGCCGAACGCGGCGGCACCACCCGTTTCCCCAACACCCTTCTCCGCTCCGCCCCCCTCGACCTCGCCGCCAGCCTGCGCTCCGTCCTCTTTTCCAACCCCTCCCCCCTCGTCCTGACCAGCGCCACCCTGGCGGAAGGCGGCAAACTCGACCTCTTCCGCGAACGCACCGGGGCGCGCGAGGCCGTCGGCCTCGTCGAGCCCTCCCCCTTTGACTATGAGCGCCACATGCGGGTCTTCATCGCCGGCGACTCCCCCTCTCCCACCGCCGAAAACGGAGCCCTCGACGACACCTGGCTGGCCGATTACATCACGTTCTGCACGCTCCGGATCGCCGGCGGCAGCCTCGTCCTCTTCACCAGCCACCAGACCCTCCGCAAAGCCGCCGACGCCTGCGGCCCCCACTTTGCCCAGGCCGGCCGCACCTTCCTGCGCCAGGAACCCGGCCGCTCCCGCCACGCCCTCGTCCAGGAGATGCGGGCCGGGGGAAACGCCATCCTCTTCGGCACCGACACCTTCTGGACCGGTGTGGACATCCCCGGTCGCGCCCTTTCCCAGGTCATCATCACCCGCCTTCCCTTCGAAAGCCCCGGGCACCCCGTCTCCGAAGCCCGGGCCGAACTTCTCCAGGAAAAGGGGCGCAGTCCCTTTGCCGAACTGACCCTGCCCGACGCGCTCATGCAGTTCCGCCAAGGCGTGGGAAGGCTCATCCGCACCGCCTCGGACCAGGGTGTGGTCACACTGCTTGACTCCCGCATCCTTCAGAAAAACTACGGCAAAAGGTTCCTCGCCCAGCTCCCCCAACCCCGGCACACGGTCATGACAAAACAGGACCGGACGAGGCTTTTTCCTGACGAAAACGACAGGTCCCCGCCTCCTTCGACCCGAAAATAAACGGACTTTTTCCTTGTCTCGGGAACGCTCTCTGCTAGGCTGAATTTCACTTCACATCACTTTTTTACTATGAAACTCCTCAAGCTCCTCTCCACAGCAGTCGTGGGTTTGCTGGCTATAGCCCCCTTCAGCCTGAACGCCCAACAAGTCCAGGCCGCGACCGTCAAGGCCGTCAAGGTTACCGGCACCGCCACCATTGACAAAACCGCTCTGAAAGGTGGCGAGGTTTTTGCCCAGGGTAAAACCATCGTGACCGGTCCTGACAGCCGCGTCCTTCTTCGCTTCTCCAACGGTGCCGCGATGTCCATCCGCGAAAACTCCTCGATCAAACTGACGACTTTCACCCAGGAGCCCATCACGGCCGTCAAAGTCGCCACCCACGAGCAGATCAAGTCGGAGCCTTCCAAATCCAACACCCAGACCACGCTGAATTACGGCAAGGTTCTGGCCCGCGCCCACCAAATGGCCGCCAAAGGTTCCAAATTTGAAGTCAACACCCCCACCGGTGCCGCCGGTATTCGTGGTTCGATCGCCCTGATCACCTTTGATGCCGCCAGCGGTCGCCTCGTGATTGCCAGTCTCCAAGGAACCATCGAAGGCTTGGTCACCGGTCAAAATCAAACCATCACCATCCGCGAAAACACCCAGATCGAAGTGAACGCCGTCCGTGATTCCCAAGGTAACATCACCTCGGTTTCCATCAACGTTGACCGCCCCCTCACCGACCCCGACATCATCCAACTTCTTAAAGACATCGGAGTTCAAATGTTCAGCCTTCCTGACAACACCATCGTCAGCCCGAGCGACCTGAACCTCCCCAATCCTAACCCTGACCCAAACCCGAACCTCTAAGAGGAATTAAGGTTTAATTTTGGCCCGGTCTGCCCTGCAGACCGGGCCTTTTTGTTTATCGCCATGC
>JANOBW010000064.1:0-3009 GCA_031411855.1 Opitutia bacterium | reverse complement strand
CCCTGGACTTCAGCAACTTCACCAACGCCAACTTCGGTCCCGGCTACTGGCAGGTGCGTGTCTCCGGGATGGACCTGCAGCTGGTCTCGGTGCCCGAGCCCGCGACCTACGCCGCGCTGGCGGGCGTGGCCGCCCTCGGCCTGTCCTGGCTGCGCCGCCGCCGTCTGCGCCAGTCCGCCCAGGCCGCCCCGCAGGCCTGAGGTTTGTTTCGTTCACCACCTTCAGCCGCCGGTCACCCCGGCGGCTTTTTTGTCCGCCGGTTCAACGAACAAAGTCGTTGAGATGGTTCCTTGCTCAGATGGACCGGCTTCCCTGAGCCCGCTTTCGCTTGGGCCTTCACCGTTCAGCGTTCAACGTTCAACGTTCGATGTTCGACGTTCTGCCCCGGTGTCACTTGGCCTGGCTTTGCTTGCGGAGCTGCTCCAGGCGGGAAAGGGGTTTCTCGGCCGGCTGGTCGGGTTTCTTGGCCACATCGGCGGGCGGGGGCGGCGGCGCGTTTTTCGGCGGGGCGTCGAGGCGGAGCACCGTGTTGCGGGCCAGATAAAGCGTGGCGGTTTTGCCGTTTTCGGGGATGTCGGCGCGGACGAGGATGCCCTGGTGTTTGGCGATGGGGGCGTCGGGTTTGGCGCGGAGCAGGAAACTCACCTCTTTGGTCTGGGCGTTGACCTTGACGGGATCGGCCGTGACGCCGCCCGGCAGGTTTTCCAGGGTCAGGGTGGCCTCGCCCGGGAAGGGCCGCAGAACCTCGAGTTTGCCGGGGAAACGGGCCTCGCCGCCCTGGGTCAGGGAGGCCATCTCCACGTCAAGGCGGAGGGCCTGGGAAACGATCTTCAAGGGGGTGAAGCCGGTGGCGTTTTCCACCGAACCGCCGCCGGAACGTTCGGCGCGGCCCACGACAAAGACGGGCATCTCGCCTTCGGAGGCCTTGTCGGTGGCGTCGAGTTTGAAATCGGCCTCGGCGGTGTTCTCCTCGAGGGTGACGGAGCCGGGGCCGGAGACTCCGCCGGGAAGGAGGGGCAGGCGGACCTCGACGGCGCCCTTGAATCCCTCGGCGCGTTTCACGACGATGCGGAGGGTGAGGTTGCCGTCCCGGGAGAGCGGGGTGGGCGGCGGGCGCAGCTCGACTGTGAAGGGCGCGGGCTCGGTCACGGCCACGGCCAGGCGGTCCGTCGCGACCTGGTGGAAGGTGCGGTTGTTGTCGCCGCGCACCAACTCAATGCGGGAGAAGAAGTTGCCGCGCACCGGGGAGTTGCCCAGCTCGAAGCGGGGCTGGAGGAGGCCGCCGGCCACGGGGGCGTCGGCCGAGGCCTCGAAGAGGGCCACGAGTTCGCCCGCGCCGTCGGGGGCGGTGTTGGTCAGGAGTTTCAGGCCGGCGGGAAGGTTATCGAAGGCGAGGCTGACGGGGCCGCCGCAGTTGTCGCGGGCGATCTTGAAGATGGCGCCAAACTTTCCGCCGCGCGGGACCTGGATGGTCTGGTTGGGCTGGGTCTCGTTGTTCTGGCCGGAGGGAAGGGTGGCGAGGAGTTTGGGCCGGTTGGCCGTGACCTCGACACGGTAGATGTCGGCCGGGTTGCCCGTGTTAAGGAAGTCCTTGACGCGGATGAAGTAGCGGCCGTCCGCCGGCAGGGTGTGGGTGAAGCGGCCGTCGAGCGAGCCGTCCTGGTCGTCGCCGCCCTGGAGGTATTTGCCCTTGTCGTCGAGAAGGTGGACGTCGGGGTCGAACGGCGAGCCGAGGCGGCGGGCGTAAACGGCCACGGTGACCTTCTGGTCCTTTTTTCCTTCGAAACCGAAATAATCCTGGTCGTCCTTTTTCTCGATCACCCCCTCGAAGGCCAGGCCCGGGTCCACCGGGGCGTTGGCCACCACGGCGTTGTCCACCCAGTTGGAGTCCACGTTCTCGGTGAAGGCGGGAAGGTCGGAGGAGCGGATCCAGTTGGGCGAGGGGGCCGGGCCGGAGGGGTCGCGGAAGCAGAGGGGCGAGCGGTCGGACGCCGGGTCGGCGGCGGGGACTTTCAGCTCCTGCTCGGCCGAGGTGCCGTCGGCGAAGAGGAAGCGGAACTTCCTGGTCTCGCCGGGTTTGCCACCGGGAGGCCAGACCGCGATGGGACGGGGGAAAGAGCCGACGTGGAGGTGGTAGCGGCAGCTGCCGTCGCCGCTGTAGGAGGCCTCGCGCAGAAGGATGGTGTAGCGGCCCTTTTCGGGCGCGGTGAAGCAGAGGAAGGCGTCCTGCCCGAGCAGCGCGGCGTCGTCGCAGGAGGCGAGGGTGAAGCCCTTCTCGTCCAGGATGGAGAGGTGCGGGTCGAGCGGCTGGTTGTTGCCGATGCCGCGCCCGAGGCGGTTGGCCGCGACCTCGACGGAGAGCCTCGCTCCCTTTTCCAGGTTCACGAAGAAGTGGTCGGGGTCTTCGCTGTTGAGCACGCCCTCGACGGTGACGGGGCCGGTAAGTTCCTGGGCCTCAGAGGGTTTGTTGTTGGGCTCCTTTTCGGCGGCGAAGGGAAACGGCCCGACCCAGAACGTCCGCAGGTAACTCCAGCCGGTCGTCCCGCGCAGCCGGACGGTGTGTTCCCCCAGCGGGCAGTCCGGCGCGATCTTGACCTCCAGCTCGGCGGACTTGCCGTCGGCCGCGGACTTGATCTCGCCAAAGGCCAATCCGGGGGTGGGGGAGAGCAGCTCGCGGGCCTCGCCCAGGCGTTCCCCGTTGATCTGAAGTTTGACGGTGGTGCCGACCATGCCGCCGCGCGGCACGGGTCCGCTGTCGTTCAGGGTGGGGGCGGCGACGGCGGGGAGGGTGAGGAGGAGGGGGAAAAAAGGGAAACGCATCTTTATTTAAATGAAGGGTTTGCAAGTTCTCGGGTAACTATCCTGGTCTCTTTGTTGAAACTAAAAATGAAACGTAAATTTATGATGGGGAGTATTTTGTTTGAAGCCCCAAGGGGGCGTTTTCCCTCAGCCCAGGCCAACGGCCTGGGTAACCATGGTATTGTCTCAGCGGCCTGAAGGGGCGCGATA
>JANOBW010000063.1:0-3186 GCA_031411855.1 Opitutia bacterium | reverse complement strand
AATCATAAATCGTAAATCATGAATGGCTTCTCTCCGAGAGGCGTTTCACCACCGCCACCAGCAGGCGGTGTTCGGCGGCGTGGAGTTTGGCGGCGAGGGTTTCGAGGGTGTCGTCGGATTCGATGCGGACGGAGGCCTGGTCAATGATGGCCCCCTCGTCCACGCCGGCGTTGACATGGTGGACGGTGCAGCCGGTGACCTTGACCCCGGCGCGGAAGGCCTGGCCGATGCCGTCGAGACCCTTGAAGGAGGGCAGGAGGCTGGGGTGGAGGTTGATGATTTTGCCGTCGAAGGCGTTGAGAAAGAGCGGTTTGATGACCCGCATGAAACCGGCGAGGACGACGAGGTCGGGTTGCAGCGCGGAAATCTCGCGGACGTAGGCGGCCTCGGCCTCGCCCTCGAGTTTCGTTTTGAAGGGGGCGGCGCTGAGAAACCGGGCGGGCACGCCGTAGGTTTCGCCGAGGGTGAGGATGCGGGCCTCGGGCTGGTCGGAGAAGATGCCGACGGGCACGGCGCGTCCCAATTGGCCATGACGCCAGGCTTCAAGCAAAGCGGCGGCATTCGAACCACGACCGGAACCAAGGATGACAAAACGCATGTGGGGAAGGGAAACCGGTGATGAGTCCCGAAGGTGGAACCAGACTCAAGCGCCAACCTCGCTTCCGGCCGCTCACTTCGCCGGGGGCGGGTCGTCCTCCAGGTCCGGGAAGAAGCCTTTGTCCTTGTTGCCGAGGACTTTGATGATGATGTCGTCGTCCTTGAGCCAGGGGCCGCTGGGATCGGCCAGGGTGCCTTTGAACTCGAAACCTTTTTTGAGGAAGGAGTAGGTGCCGTCCACGCGGAGGGCGTCGGTCTTCATGTTGTGGGAGGCGGTTTTGAGGACCAGTTTGTCAATGAAGCCGGGGCCGGCGAGGTTGAGGTTGGCCAGGGAGGCGATGCCGTCGGCGAGTTCGAAGTGTTCGATGGTGAGGAGGTCTATGACGGGGCGGGTCTGGAGCTCCTTGCCGGTTTTGAGGGCCAGCATGCGCACCATTTTGGGCGGGTCGTTGAGGATGGTGGTGCTGATTTCGGCGCTGCCGCTGACGGCCAGGGCGGGCGCGTGGGCGAGGTGGTCGAGGGTGACCTTGAGGGAGCCGTAACCGAGCGTGGTGGCGACGGTTTTCAGGGCCGGGATGGCGGTGGTGTCCCCAAGGGGAGGTTTCTCCCAGAACGGGGTGGCGAGGGTGCGGGCCCAGGCGGAGATGTCGTTGAGGGTAAGCCCGCCGCTTTGGCCGTCCGGTGTGCCGGGGACAAGATGGAGGGAGAGGGCGTTGGAGGTGCCTTCGGTGGCTTCGAGGCGGAGGGTGGAAGGCCAGCCGGTGGCATCGAGGAGGAGTTGTCCGTCGAGGCGGTTGACGGTGCGGGCCTGCCCAAAGTCAATGACCGTGGCCGCGAAGGTGGCGCTGAGGCCGGCCAGAGGGCTGGGCGGGGCCTCGGCGGCGGGCGCGGGAGGAGTCGGTGGGGGCGAAGCTGGGGCGGTGGCCGTCGGCGCGGGCGGTGCGAGGAAGGCGAGGACGGGTTCGAAGGTGCGCCAGAGTTGGGGCACGTCTATCCGGGCCGCTTTCACGTCCACGACGGGGGACTTTCCCGGGGGGAGTTTCAGGGTGGAGTGGAGGGTGGTGTTGCCGAAGCCAAAGTTTGAAACCTCAACGGTTTCCGGGACGGCCTGACCGGGTTTCCAGGCGGTGGAGGCGGCCAGTTGGAGGGGGAGGCCGAGGAGTTCGGGAAGTTTGGCCGAAAGTTTGGCGGAGCGCGGGGAGAAGGTGTCGTCGAAATCGGTGTCGAGGCCGAGGGTCCAGTTTTTGGCCGCGAGGTGGTAGCCGGCTCGGGCCGGGGTGGCCCCGAGTTCGAGGCCGTCGGAATCGAGCTGGAGCTCCAGGTTGACGCGGCGGGGGGCGGCGAGCCGGGCCTTGAGGGCGGCGCTCCATGGGCCTTTGACGAGGCCGGGCATGTCCCAGTTGGTGGCTTTGACGTTGGCGCTGATGTGGTCGGCCATGGGTTTTCCGTCCACCACCATGAGGGTGGTTTCAAAGCCGCCCGCGAGGTTGCCTTTCCAGGTGGAAAAGGGCGAGGAGGCGGCCTTGGGGCCCGCAAAACGGAGCAGCCCGGCCAGTTCGGCGGCAAAGCTGCCGGAGAGATCGGCGGTGATTTTGTCGGCCACGACATTGGGCACTTTGGCGACGATCTCGGAGAGGCTCAGGCCGGGGAGGGAGAGGCGCTGGAGTTTGAATTCGGCGCGGGGCCAGTCGAGGGAGGCCTCGATTTGGGGCAGGGAGAGCGTGCCGGGCAGGTTCTGGTTGTTGACCTCCATTTCGGCGAGGCCGACAGAGCCTTTGGCACTGCGGACGACGGGGGCCTTCCCCGGGGGCAGGCCGATGTCGAAATCTATGGCGGCGTTGGTCAAGCGGCCGGTGCTGAGGCTTTCGACGGCCTGCTGGCGCAGTTCCGGCTCGAGGTTTTTCGGCCACCAGTCGAGGACATTGGCGAAGGTGAAGGCGTCGAGGAAGGCCCGGCCCTTGACGCCGGCGTTGGCCCCGAGGGTGAGGTTGACGTTTTCGTAGGTGAACGTCAGCAGGTTGGAGAGTTTGAGAAAGCCGGAGGCGCGGATGAGGTCGGGGGCGGCGGTGTCTCCCGCGATCTCGCTGCGGAAACGGGCGAAGCGGACGGTGTTTTTGGCGGCATTGGGGACGCGGATCTGGCCGGGGCCGGCGTTGATTTCGGTGCTGGCCTCGACCCGTTTGTCGGAGGGGTGGAAAAATCCTTTGGCGGAAATTTCGAGGGGGAAATCGAGGTCCTTCCAGGCCATGTCCACCGGGGGGCGTCCGGGCCAGGCGACCGGGTTGAACGGGGAGGTCTTGAGTGAAAACGAGGCCTTGTCCGCGCCGGCGGGAAGGGTGAGGGTGGCGGTGAGCGGAACCGGCTGGTTGCGCACGGCGGGGGAGGCGGAAACCGTCAGGGCGAGTTGGGAGGGCTGGTAGGTTTTGGGCGCCAGTCTGGCCGAAACGGTGGCGTCGAGGCTTTCGAGCGAAACATCCGCGATCGTCCAGCCGATGGGGCTGAGGGCCTGGGCTGCGGAGGGGGGAAGCCAGACTTTCCAGTCGCCGGGAATTAGGCCGGAAACGAGGGTGTGGCTGGAGACGTGAGCGG
>JANOBW010000062.1:0-1733 GCA_031411855.1 Opitutia bacterium | reverse complement strand
CGTGTAGCCGAGCTTGTAGCGACGAACGAGCGAGCCCTGCGAGGTCACGCGAATCTGATGGCAGCGGCGGCCCGTGCGCACGGTAAAGCCACTGAGGCAGGAGGTGAAGGCATCGGCGCGCGTCTCGTAGTCGAACTGGATCGCGTGGTAGATCGTGCCTGCGGGATTGAAGCTGTAGCGGATCTCGCTGCAATACGTGTTCCCCGGCGAGTCCACGAAGCGCTGGTAGAGATGCGTCATGGTGTTGCCATGCACATCCACCACGTCATCGACCAGCCACTTGAAGGTGTCGTCGAAGGTTTCGCCGGAGGGACGGACAATGCGGGAAGGATTGGTGGCGAGGGGTTTGGAGCCGAGGAAGTAGCGCGTGCCGTTTTTGGCCCAGACGATCCAGCCGGAGCCATCGCGGACAATGCGGCGGAACTCGCCCTCGTTTTCGGTGCGGTAGGAGCCGTCGCTGAGGGGGACCAGTTCCTCGCCGCCGAGGGTGAAACGGTCACCGTTGCCGTAAGTGGGCAGGCCCTTTTCCGTCTGCCGCTGGATGCACATGAGGCCGTCGGACCAGGCGATGCCGAAGTGCCCGTTGCCCGCGCCGGAGTTATAGCGGAGGACCACGCCGGGTTGGAGTCCGGCCACGCCGGGAGGGGCGGCGATTTTGACCGAATAGGAGGAAGTGCCGCTGTTGAGCTGGGGCTCGAAGGAATCGCCGAGGCCTTCAATCGAGCCGGGGCCGCTGGGGAGGGAGATTTTGTTGAGTCCGACGCCGGATTTGTCGCCCGCGTGGAGGGTTGAGGCAAGGCAGAGGACGAGGCAAGCGAGCCAGAAGAGGGGAAGGAGGGAGGAGGGGAAGAGGGGAAATGTATGAGGTTTGATGTTTGATGTATGATGGGACGAGGCAGGCACCGGCAGGCTGCCGGTGTCACGTTGCGATGCAGCAGACATTATAACCGCACACGGCGTGTGCGGACCACTTTGCGAGGCAGGGCGGGTGCGGAGCCCCGCGTTCCCGGGGGATATGTGGCTCGGCTTGGTCACTTGGTGGCGGCGGGGGCGGAGGCGCGGACGGGTCCCATGGGCGGGCCGGAGGTTTTGGTCGTGGCGGCGAGGAGTTCTTTCACCTTGTCGGGGAAGGTTTCGACCTTGGTGGTTTGGCCGAGGGAGGTGACGAAGGCTTGATAGGAATCGACGCGTTTCTGGCGGAGCATCTTTTGGGCGATGCCGGGGCGGGCCTGGGTGAAGCCGGTGGTCTGGCCGTCGCGGCGTTCCTGGAGTTTGACGAAATAGACCCAGTCTCCAGCGGCGATGGGACCGGAGACGGAAGTGGTGTCCTTCAGGGCAAAGATGGCGTCCACCAGGGCCTGCGGGTATTGCTTGGAGGGTTCACCTTGGGCTATCCAGTTGGTGACTCCGGCGTAGGTTTTGGAGGCCGGGTCGTCGGAGTAGAGTTTCACCAGTTCGCCGAAGGGTTTTTCCTTGGATTCGAGGGCCTGTTTTACGGTGTCTGTTTTCTGGGTGAGAGCGGCCTCGTGGCCGGCGCGTTTCAGGAGGGAGATGACCTGGGCGCGGGCGACGGTGGGAGGGGTGAACTCCTTGAGGTTGGCGTCGTAGTAGGCCTGGAGCTCGGCCTCGGTGGGAAGGATCGGGGCCGTGGCCTGGGCGTCCACGGTGGAATGCAGCAACTTGTTGACCGCCTGGGCTTTGACGTAGCGCTGGATTTCGGGGTCCTTGTCCAG
>JANOBW010000061.1:0-1521 GCA_031411855.1 Opitutia bacterium | reverse complement strand
CGCCGGCCACGAGAGCGGTGCCGTAATCGAGGGAGAGCTGGGCGTGGCGTGATCCGAAGGAACCGGTGATGCCCTGGACGAGGAGCCGGGTGTTTTCCTGAACTAAGATGGCCATGTTACTGTTTGTTAAAGGGTTGCGTGGATGTTTTCAGACTCAGGAGACGAGTTTGACGATCTTCTGGGCTCCGTCGGCCATGCTGGTGGCGGAGACGAGGTTGAGGCCGGACTCGGCCAGGGTCTTCATGCCGGCCTCGACGTTGTTGCCTTCGAGGCGAACGACGAGGGGGATCTTGAGGCCGAGCTCGGTGGCGGCGGCGATGATGCCCTGGGCGATGATGTTGCAGTCCATGATGCCGCCGAAGATGTTGACCAGGATGCCTTTGACGTTCACGTCGGTCAGGATGATCTTGAAGGCCGCCGTGACCTGTTCCTTGGAGGCACCGCCGCCCACGTCGAGGAAGTTGGCGGGTTCGCCGCCGAAGTGCTTGATGATGTCCATCGTGCTCATGGCCAGGCCGGCGCCGTTGACGAGGCAGGCGATGTTTCCGTCGAGGGCGATATAGTTCAGGTTGAACTTGGAGGCCTCGATTTCCTTGGGGTCTTCCTCGTTGAGGTCGCGCAGGGCGACGATTTCGGGGTGCCGGTAAAGGGCGTTGTCGTCGAAGCCGACCTTGGCGTCGAGGGCGAGGATCTTGTCCTCGGGGGTGGTGATGAGGGGGTTGATCTCGACCATGGCGGCGTCCTTCTCCCAGAAGAACTTCCAGAGGCCGGTCAGCACCTTGTCCATCTGCTTGAGGAGGTCGCCCTTGAAGCCGAGGCCGAAGGCGATCTGGCGTTTTTGGTAGTCCTGGAGGCCGACGGCGGGGTCAATGAAGACGCGGACGATTTTCTCGGGCGTATGGGCCGCGACTTCCTCGATGTCCACGCCGCCTTCGGTCGAGGCGATGATGACGGGGCGGGAGGTGGCGCGGTCGAGCAGGATGGCGAGGTAGTATTCCTTTTTGATGCCGCTGCCTTCGGTGAAATAGACGGTCTGCACGCGGCGTCCGGCGGCGCCGGTCTGCTTGGTCACCAGCGTGTTACCGAGCATCTTCCCGGCGAGTTCCTTGGCTTCGGCGTGGCTCTTGGCCAGCTTGACGCCACCTTTGAAACCGTCGGTGAACGTGCCTTTGCCGCGTCCGCCGGCATGGATCTGGGATTTGACGACAATCACTTCGCCCTGGGGAAAGTGGGCGATGGCGGCGTCAATTTCCGTGGCTTTTTGGATCGCGTAGCCTTTGGCGACGGGGATGCCAAACTCGGCGAAGAGATTTTTGGCCTGATACTCGTGGATGTTCATGCGTTAAGGTGAGGGAGTTAAAACGGCTGAAACTGTCAGCCGGAAACGCCCTGACAAGTGCGGAAGCGGGACGGTGTTCATAAGAAACAGAAATACAGGTGGGGATTAACGGACGCGTTTTGGGGCAAAACGCCCAAAAGCAAAAGAACAAGCTCCAAATTCCAATATACAAAGAATAAAAA
>JANOBW010000060.1:0-3746 GCA_031411855.1 Opitutia bacterium | reverse complement strand
CTCTGTGTCTCTGTGGTAAACTTCTGTCTCGGACGTCTTGCCTTGAGCCCATCACTTTGTCTCGCCTGCCTATGCTTTGGTGCTTGGGTAGGGATTACTGGTGATTTCCCCTTTCTCCATGCTCCGCCGCGCCGCCGCCCTGCTTCTTGCCCTGACCGCCTCCGGTCTGGCCGCCGCCTCGTCATTGGAGCTTTCCCTGCGCCCGGTCTTCAACGGCGATCCGCTCCTGCTGGATTCCCTGCGCTATCAGAACTCCGCCGGGGAGACCGTTTCCTTTTCCCGCATCAGCTTCCTGATCAGCGGTGTGGCGGTCCAGCGGGAGGACGGTGTCTGGCTGGGCATCCCGGACAGCAACGCGTGGTTTGACGCCGCCGCCCGCCGCCTTTCGGCCACCATCGGCGGCCTTCCCCCGGCCCGCTACCGGGCGCTGCGGTTTTTCCTCGGGCCCGACCCGGCCGACAATGCCCGGGAGCCCGGGAGTTTCCCCGCCGGCCATCCCCTCAATCCCGCCCTCAACGGCCTCCACTGGAGCTGGCAGGGAGGCTACATCTTCCTGGCGCTGGAGGGAAACTTCCGGACCGGCGCCGGCCAGCCCTCGGGGTATGCCCTCCATCTGGCGCGCGACCCCAACCGCACCCGCCTGACCTTCCCCACGGCCCTGGACCTGACCCACGACGCCGGCGTGCTCCTCGATTTCGACCTCGGCGCCCTGCTCAACGCCCCCCGCCCGCTCTCCTTCGCCCGGGACGGCACCGCGACCCACTCCCGGGAGGGCGACCCCGTCTCGGCCGCGCTCGCCGCCAACCTTCCCGGGGCGTTCCGCGTCCGCCAGGTCACCGCTTCCTCCCCCCTGGCCGGCCGATCGGCTCCCGTCGCGCCCCTCTATCTGCCAAAGACTTACACACCTTACCGCTTCACCATGAGCGCGTCGTTCCCGCTGCCGGACCTGCCGCGGGACAACCCGCTTCTCACGGAACGGGTCGAGCTGGGGGAGAAACTTTTTCATGAGACGGCCCTCTCCCGCGACGGCACACTTTCCTGCGCCTCCTGCCATGTGGACCGGTTCTCCTTCTCCGACGCGCGGCGGGTCAGCTCCGGGGTGGAGGGCCGCAAGGGCACGCGCAACTCCATGGCCCTCATCAACCTGGCTTGGAAGGGGTCCTTTTTCTGGGACGGCCGGGCCCCTTCCCTCCGCGCCCAGGCCCTCCAGCCCATCCAGGACCATGCCGAGATGGACGAGAGCCTGGAGCGGGTGGCCGGGAAACTGGCGGCGTCCCCCGGGTATCCCGCCCGGTTTGAGGCCGCCTTCGGCTCCCCCGAGGTGACCCCGGAAAAGGTCGGCCTGGCCCTGGAGCAGTTCCTGCTGACACTGACCTCGTTTGACTCCAAGTTCGACCGGGCCCTGCGCGGCGAGGCCACGTTGACGGACGCCGAAAAACGCGGTTTTGAACTCTTCGTGACGGAATACGAACCCCGCACCGGCCAGCGCGGGGCGGACTGCTTCCACTGCCACGGCGGGGCCCTTTTCACCGACCACCAGTTTCACAACAACGGCCTGAAACCCGATCCCGCCGACACCGGCCGGATGAAGGTCACCGGAGCCGAGGCCGACCGAGGGAAGTTTTCCACCCCGACGCTGCGCAACGTGGAAAAAACCGCCCCCTACATGCACGACGGCCGTTTTGCCACGCTGGAGGAAGTGGTTGACCATTATGACCATGGGGTGGTCCGTTCCCCCGCCTTGGACCCCAACATCAGCAAGAACCCCGAAGGCCGGCTGAACCTCGCCACCGAGGACCGCCAGGCCCTGGTCGCCTTCCTCCGGACCCTGACCGACGAGAGGCTGCTGACCAGGTGACGCCTCCGCATGGGCGGTTTGTGAAAGGGCGGAAACCTCAGCGCCCTCGGCCCATGACCCGGGAGCGCCTGAAGCCGCCCCGGATTTCCCCGTCAACGCGAGGGGCGTGTGACGATTTCGAGTTCACGGTTGTGCCGGACCGTTTGTTCATTTTCGTGCTGTCTTAATTTAAGACAGGAACCTTATTTAGTTGCCACATGTTAGATATATTCTCGAATCCCCTCTGTAACAAACGCCCATGCTCCCCATTCAGGTCCATGCTGACAAAGTGGCTGCCGCCCGCGCGGTGGCAGCTGAAATCGCCGGTTTAATCCGTTCCCGCCAAGGGGCGCGGCGCCCGGTGGTGCTGGGCCTTGCGACTGGTTCGACCCCCGTTCCCGTCTATCAGGAACTGATCCGTCTGCACCGTGAGAAGGGCCTCAGTTTCCGCCAGGTGGTGACCTTCAATCTGGACGAATATCTCGGCCTGGCTCCCAGCCATCCCCAGTCCTACCGCCAGTTCATGCAGGCCAATCTTTTTGACCATGTGGACATTGTGCCGGCCAACACCCACGTCCCTTCCGGGCTGGTCAGCATGGAGGAGGCCCCCGCCCTGTGCGCCGCCTATGAGGAAATGATCCGCGAGGCGGGAGGCATTGACCTTCAACTGCTTGGACTGGGCCGCACCGGCCACATCGGTTTCAACGAGCCCCCTTCCGCCGCCACCACCCGCACCCGTGTGGTCCATCTGGACGAGGTCACCCGCAGGGACAACTCGGTCAACTTTGGCGACGTCAACGCCGTGCCGCATCACGCCGTCTCCATGGGCGTGGGCACGATCCTGGACGCCCACCGCGTGCTGCTTCTGGCCTGGGGCGAATCCAAGGCCGACATCGTGCGCCGTTCCCTGACCGAGGCCCCTTCGGACCTGTGCCCGGCCACCCATCTGCAGAGGCACCGCAACTGCGAGTTTGTCCTGGATTACGCCGCCGCCCGCCACCTTGAGGCGGTCTCCGCCTAAGCGCGGACTCGCCTCCCCCCGCCGACCCTCCACAGTAGCACCATGCCCAGCCATCTTCCCGTTCAGACCCGCCACGTTCCCGTCCTTGATCCCGGTTTTGTCCCCGCCCTGCCCTGGACCCGCGCCTACCTGAAACTGTGCGCCGGGGAACCCGCCAGCCGCCCCCTCGGCATCGCGCTGCGCCAGCCGGACGGGACCGTCAACGTCCACCACACCCGGGTGCTTCCCGCCACGAGCGAACGCTACCGCCAGCTCAACACGCGCCACGTCGAGCGCCTGGTGAAGTTCCTCCTCTGGGGCCGGGGAGGCTCCCGTTTTTTCCTGTCCGACGCCCCCGAGCTCGCCGCCGAACTCACTGCCATTTATGGGGTTGGGGGAGAACGCGCCTTCGACAACGACCTCATCGGCCTGAAGGTTTACCGCGAGCCGATCAGCTTCACCTCCGTGCCCGCCGCGCGGATGCCGCAGGCGGTGCAGGCCTCGGTCCCGCTGGGGCGCAACCTTGGCGGCAACCGCATCGGCTTCGACCTGGGCGGCTCCGACCGCAAGGCCGCCGCCGTGGTGGACGGCAAGGTCGTCTTCTCCGAGGAGATCGTTTGGAACCCCTATTTCCAAAACGACCCGCGCTATCATGTGGACGGCGTGCTGGACTCGCTCCGCCGCGCCGCCGCGCACCTGCCCGGAGGCCGGATTGACGCCATCGGCGGTTCCGCCGCCGGCATTTACGTGAACAACGAGGTCCGCAACGCCTCGCTCTTCCGCGGGGTCTCCCCGGAGGACTTTGAGAAGAGCATCCGCCGCATGTTCTTCGACATCCAGAAAGAGCTGGGCGGGGTGCCTTTCGAGGTCGCGAACGACGGCGAGGTCACCGCCCTGGCCGGTTCGATG
>JANOBW010000059.1:0-33389 GCA_031411855.1 Opitutia bacterium | reverse complement strand
GTCCGCCAGTCCTGGGCGCGCCTGCTGCCCGATTACCTCAAGGCGGCCGGCTACCGCAGCTACATGAGCGGCAAATGGCACATTGACGGCAAGGTCAACGCCGCCGGGTTCGACCGTTCGCTGAGCATGAACAACCCGGGGAACTACTTCACCTCCCGAGGCACCGCCCGCGACGATGTTTCCGTTCGCCCGCCCGCCGACGAAAAAGGCTACTACGCCACCGTCGCCACCGCCGACCATGCCGTGGAATGCCTGAAAGACCATGCCGCCACTTTCGCCGGCAAACCGTTTTTCAGTTACGTCGCCTTTCACGCCCCCCACTTTCCCCTCCAGGCTCTGCCGGAGGATATCGCGAGATACCGCGACCGCTACCTCGCCGGCTGGGAGGCCCTTCGCGCCGCCCGTTTTGCCAAACAAAAGGAAATGGGCCTGCTCAATGCCACGCTTTCCTCCCTTGAGCCCAACCAGGGGCCGCCCAATGCCGCCGCCGCGGCCGCAGCCTTAAAAATTTACGGCCCGGACGAAGTCACCCTGCCTCTCCCGTGGGACAGCCTCACCGACGAGCAGCGCCGTTTCCAGGCCACCAAGATGGCCATTCACGCCGCCCTCGTGGACCGCATGGACCGCGAGATCGGCCGCATCATCGCCGAGCTCAAGGCCATGGGCGCGTTTGAGAACACCCTCATCCTCTTCGCCTCCGACAACGGGGCCAGCGCCGAGATCATGGTCCGCGACGGCGGCCACGACCCCAAGGCCGACCCCGGCTCCGCCGCCACCTACCTCTGCCTCGGCCCGGGTTTCTCCTCCGCCTGCAACACCCCTTTCCGACGCCACAAAACCTGGGTTCACGAGGGCGGCATCAGCACGCCGCTGATCGCCCACTGGCCGGCCGGCATCACCGCGAAAAACGAACTCCGCCACACCCCCGCCCACTTCATTGACATGATGCCGACCCTGCTCCAGCTCGCGGGCGTGGAAAAACCCGGGGAGTGGAAAGGCGAACCCATCCCCGCCGCCCCCGGGAAGAGCCTCGTGCCCGCCTTTGCCAGGGATGTGACCATCGCCCGCGACAGCCTCTGGTGGATGCACGAAAACCACCGCGCCGTGAGGGTGGGGGACTGGAAACTCATCGCCGACACCGGCAAACCCTGGGAGCTCTACGACCTCGCCACCGACCGCGCCGAACAGAACAACCTCGCCTCCGCCCAGCCCGACAAAGTCAAAGAGCTGGAGGCCGTCTGGCAGCGCCAGTGCGACGAGTTCACCGAACTCGCCACAAAGACCATGCCCGGCGCCAAATAACCCAAGGGACGCGTGGCACTTCACTCGCCCTGCCTCGTTTCTGAAATTTGAAATTTGAAATCTGAAATAATCCTCTCCCCCGGATACCGTTTGACTCTCCCTCCCACGTGATACATCGTTGTCTCACCATGAAAACCGCCACCGTGCGCGATCTCCGCAACCAGTTTCCCCGCCTCGCCGCCCTGCTCGCGGACGGCGAAACCCTCCAGATCACCAACCGGGGCCGCCCCGTCGCAATTCTCTCTCCCGCCCCTTCCCCCAAGGCCGCAAAGGCGCCCTTGCCCGACTTTCTCGGGCGCATGGCAAAAGTATTCCCCGACGGCCTCCCCCCCGCTTCCGGCGGCGACATCCGTGAACTGGAGAAAGGCCGCTGGTGAAAGCCTATGCCGACACCGGATTTCTGGTGAAACTCTACCTGCTCGAACCTGGGTCCCCCGAGGCCGTGAAGGCTCTGGCCAAGGTGCCCCGTCCCGTCCTGCTCTCGGAGCTGTCGCAACTCGAACTCCGCAACGCCCTCAACCTCAACGTTTTTCAAAAAAGGATCACACCCGCCCAGGCCTCCGCCGCCTGGGGTCTCTTCCAGTCCGACCTCGCCGCCGGCCTGTTCCAGATCCCCCAGCTTTCCAGCTCCGCACTCCATCGCCAGGCCCGCGAACTTTCCGACCGCCACAGCCCCAAACTCGGCACCCGCAGCCTCGACCTTCTCCACCTCGCCGCCGCCCAGGTGCTCGGTTGCGGCCAACTCCTGACCTTCGATGCGCGCCAGGCCAGCGCGGCCAAGGCCGAAGGGCTCACAGTCAAACCCACCTAAACCACCAGAAAACCCGGGACCGTCCCGCCTCAGCGGGACACCCGCCCCTTTCTCGCGTTCAAAGTCCCGCCATCAGGCTGAATGCCAGGGCTTCATCCATTGCCTCGCCCCCGCGCTTGCCTCGTTTCTGAAATCTGAAATCTGAAATTTGAAATCTGAAATCCCCATACGCCCATGAAAAAACTCGCCCTCCTCAAAGTTTCCCTCCTCGTCCTGCCAGCCCTCTTTACCATCGCGGTCGCAACGAGCCCAACACTCGCCGACTCCGTTTTTCCCTCCTCGAAACAAGCTTCCCTCGTGCGGGATGGCCGCGTGATCGGTGGCGGTTACAGCCCCAACGCTCCCAAGAGGAAAGCCAAGGTAAGCTACGAAGACTTCAAAAAACTCACCCTTGAGGTCGAATCACACCGGGCCGGCCGTCTTGTGGACTTGGACACCTTCCTCAAGATGAGCCAAGAGCCGGGCGTCATCATCTTGGACACCCGCACCCCGGCCCGCTACGCCAGCACCCATGTCAAAGGCGCGGTCAACCTCGCCTTCACCGAGTTCACCCAAGGCAATCTGGCCAGAGTCATCCCCAGTCCCGACACCAAGATACTCATCTACTGCAATAACAACTTCGACGGGGACGAGAAGAACTTCGCCTCCAAAGGAGTCTTCCTCACCAAAGAACAGATGGTCGCCGTCAGTTCTGACCCCAAAACCGCCATGAAATCGGACTCCAAAGACATCAACAAACCCGTCTCCCTGGCCCTCAACGTCCCCACCTATATCAACCTCTATGGCTACGGCTACCGCAACGTCTATGAACTCGACGAACTCGTCAGCGTGAACGACCCCCGCATCCAATGTGAAGGCTCCGTCGAAGTGAAAAAATTGAAGTTTGTTTGGAAAGACGGTAAGCAGCAGCTCGTCCCCGAGACCCCAACCGCCGAGTCCAAATAACCCAGCCAAGGAGCGGCGGCTTTAGCCGCCAAAACCCGGGACCGCGAGGCTCCGAACTCGCTCCGCCCCACAAACTACACCTTTCGACATCACCGTTCTTCCATGCGCCTCTTCCCGTCCTCGCTTCTTCGCCTCCTTTGCCTCTCCTGTCTTTGCCTCGGCAACCTCGCCGCCCAGGACGCCGACATCCGCATCGGCACCCTCCACGGCCAGATGAAGTTCGATACCGAATCATTTCAGGTCAAACCCGGCGCCAAGGTCCGGCTCACCCTGACCAACACCGACGAGATGCAGCACAACCTGCTCATCCTCACCCCGGGGGAAAACAAACCCATGGAAATCGCGCAGAAGGCCTGGGCTCTCGGACCCGACGCCGTCAAAATGGCCTTTGTCCCCGATGTCCCCGACGTCCTCTTTCACACCAAGGTGCTCGATCCGCAGCAGTCCGAAACCATCGCGTTCACCGCGCCCGAGAAGGAGGGCGATTACCCCTACGTCTGCACCCTGCCGGGGCACGCCGTTTCCATGAAGGGCATCATGCGGGTGAGCACCAAGGCCGCCGTCCCCGCTGCAAAACCCGCTGGCAAGGGCGATCCCAAGGCTCCCGTTTCGGACCCCAAGTTCCAGGCCGTCGTGGCCGAGGAGCCCGTCGTGATCCGCGCCTTTGTGGACGGCGGTCCCGCCCGCTCCGTCTCCGTCGGCCTGCCCGGCGGCACCAATTTCCTCTTCGATGCCGACCTCTGCTGCGTGCGTTTCGGCTGGTCCGGTCCCTTTCTCGATGTCGGCCCCAATGTCGGCACCGGTCCCGGCGACCGGGGTGGGGGATGGTGCCGCATCCTCGGCCAGAAGTTCGAGGTGGGCGACTCCGGTTTCCCCCTCAGCCTCGGCGACCGCGACGTGCGCCACACCGTCAAGTTTGGCGGCTACCGCCTGCGGGGGAGGGAGGCTCCCCAGTTCTTTTTCACCGTGGATGGCATGAAGGTCACGCAGACGGTAACTGCCGCTCCCAACGGCGCCGGACTCGTTTACGAATTCGAATTCGAGAAGGACCCCGGCAAGGTCTTCTTCTATGCATCTCCTTCTGGCCTCAATCTTTCCTCCTCGTCCGGCACCTGGGACTCAGGCCGCCTGGAAGTGCCCGCCGACAAGTCCCGCAAGTTTTCCGTCACCATCGCCCGCCCGGGGCACAAGCACGGCTAAGGCGAAATCGACAATGATGAAACGCCTTCACCCTCACCGCTGATTCCAATTTTAATTCCATCTCCATGGCCCCTTTCCCTGTTTCCAAGTTCCTGAATTTCAGCTTTTTGCTTTTTGCCCTTTCCCACGCCCTAGCCGCTCCCCGCGCCCCCGTCGCGGCCCGGGTCCCCGCCGGCTATACCCTCGAAACCATTGAGATCCCCTCCCATATCACCCTTGGCGTGGGCGGCATGGCCTTCACGCCGAAGGGCGACCTCCTCATCAGCACCCGCGAGGGCGAGGTCTGGCGCTATCGGTCCGGTGATTGGAAACTTTTCGCCCAGGGCCTGCATGAGCCGCTCGGACTTTATGTTGATCCCAAGACCGAGGAGACCTGGGTCATGCAGCGGGCCGAACTCACGAAACTCGTGGATGAAAACGGCGACGGAAAGGCCGACCTCTACCAGACGGTCAACGCCGACTGGGGGCTCTCCGACAACTACCACGAATACGCCTTCGGTCCCGTCCGCGACGCCGAGGGCAACTTCTACGGCACGCTCAACACCTCGCTGAGCTGGGTCGGCTGGGCCAAGAGCGACCGCTGGGACGTGGGCCGCATCCACGACAGCAAGATGGGCCGCGCCGCCCCCTACCGCGGCTGGTGTTTCCAGATCACGCCGCAGGGAAAGTTCGTCCCTTTCGCGTCCGGCCTGCGCTCTCCCGCCGGTATCACCATGAACAAAAAAGGCGAGATCTTTTACACCGACAACCAGGGTGATTGGAACTGCACGTCGAGTCTTCATCAGATCGTCAAGGGGCGTTTCTACGGCCACCCGTCCTCGCTGATGGAACACCCCGACTATGCGGGCAAAAACCTCAACCGCATCACCGAGAAGGAATACGACAAGCTGCGCCAGCGCCCCGCCATCTACTTCCCCCACGGCGAACTCGCCAGCTCACCCGGCGAGCCGACCTTCAACGAAACCGGCGGCAAGTTCGGGCCGTTCGAGGACCAGGTCTTCATTGGCGACCAGACCAAGTCCAACGTCACGCGCGCCTCGCTCGAAAAGGTCGGCGGCGAATACCAGGGCGCGGTCTTCGAGTTCGCCGGACCGCTCCAGTGCGGCGTCATCCGCAACCGTTTCGCGGCGGACGGCAGCCTCTGGCTCGGCCAGACCGGACGCGGCTGGCGCTCCGTCGGCGACAAGATCTTCGGCCTCCAGCGCCTCGTCTGGGACGGCAAAACCATCCCGCTGGAAATGGCCACGGTCAGCCTCACCAAAACCGGCTTTCGCGTGGACTTCACCAAGCCCGTCAACCGCGCCGCCGCCGCCGATCCCGCCACCTACGCCTTCAAGCATTGGGGTTACGTTTACCAGGCCGAGTATGGTTCCCCGAAAGTTTCCCCGACTGACGTAACTCCCACCTCCGCAAAAGTTTCCGCCGACGGACGCTCCGTCGAACTGGAGCTGCCCCTCGTCCCCGAACGCGTCTATCAGCTCACCCTGCGCTCCCTCTCCGGCGAGGACGGCTCCACCTTCTCCACGTCCACCGGCTACTACACCCTCAACCGCCTGCGCGACTGAGTTGTGAATAGAGATTAGGTCCCACGGCGGGGGCGCAGCCATGCGGCAGCGGGCAACGGGTGTGCCCCGGGGTGTCAACTAATTGCTTGCGGGCTTCTTACAAACGGGGTTGAGCTTCCCAAGTCTCCCCCTGTTTCCCGATGTCCCTCATACCCTGTGCCCGTGTTCTTGTCGCCGCCGGTCTCGCCCTCTCTGCCCCCATCTTGGCGGCCGCCCCTTCGGGCCTGACCCATCATTGGAACTTTGACGAGGGCCCCGACTGGCACGACAGCGCCTTTCAGTCCGTTTACGCCGGCACCACCGCCAACGACAGCCAGGGAACCTCCCCTGCCACGTTGCAAAACATGGGGGCGGCCAACTGGGTTTCCGGACGCCAGTTCACGGGCCTCGAATTCAACGGCACCACCCAATACCTTTCCGTCGCCGGTGGCCTTGCCGCCGAGTTGGGAACATCCGCCTCCCTTTCCTTCTGGCTTCGCACCAGCCAGGCCGGAACCGCCTCCGCCTCCACCGCGCCCGGAGTCACCGGTGTGGCCGGTGCCGGCGGGGTTCAATGGGCCTGGCTCGATGACTCCGGCCGCATCGGCCTGTCCCTGGACAACACCTTGGTGACCCGCTCCGCCGCGGCCGTCAACGATGGCAACTGGCACCACCTCGTCCTCACCCGCGATGCGTCCACCGGCCTGGTCCAGGTCTATGTGGACGGCACGCTTTCCGCCTCGGCGATTGGCCCCGCCGGCACCCGCTCGAACGCGTTTGCCAGTCTCGGCCGGGTCGAGGGCGCGGGCTACTTCGCGGGCCGGCTCGATCAGGTCACGGTCTTCAACCGCGTCATCACCGCGGGCGAGGTCACGACCCAGAAAAACAACCACGCGCCCAAGTCTTGGAACCTCTCCTCCGACGGCGTCAACGACCGCGCCTTCACCACGCCGAGCGTCTTCTCCCGCGCCTACGACGCCGAACGCGACCCCCTCACGGTCAAGAGCTGGACCTCGCCCGCCCACGGCGCCGTCACCCACAACGGCGACGGCTCCTTCACCTTCACCCCTGTGGCGGGTTATGTGGGCACCGACTCGTTCAGCGTCGTCATCGAGGACGGCCAGGGCGGCTACCATCGGTCTTCCATCACCCTTCGTATCATCACCGAACCCGTTGGTGGCACGCACCTTCCGGTCACGCAGTTCACCAACTTCGCCACCCTCCAGGCCGCCGGGGTGGACATCTCCCACACCGGCATGCGTGTGCCCCGCGCGGTGGATTGGAACGGCGACGGCCTTAAGGACCTCCTCATTGGCGCGGGTGGCTATGTCTGGCGCTACGTCAACACCGGCACGGCCCCGGCTCCGTCCTTCGCCGCCGGGGTCAAGGTCCAGGCCGCCGGGACCGACATCTACGCCGGCACCACTTCCAACAACCCCATCGCCCTGGCCGACATGACGGGAGACGGCGTCCCCGATCTGGTCATGGCCGACTCCGCCTCGAAACTTCGGGTTTACCGCAACACCGCCGCCGCCGGGGCCACCCCGGTTTACGCCGCCTCCGTCTTCGTCAAACAGTCCAACGGCACCACTGATTTTGTCCTGCCCGACAAGCGCTTCGACATTGGCGACTACAATGCCGACGGCAAACCCGACCTCATCACCGGCACCTACAGCGGCAACGTGCAGATTTACCTCAACGTCAACACCGCCGCCAGCCCCCGCTTCCAGACCTCCACCGTCCTCTTCGGCGAGTCCTACAACGCCTACCCGCGCTTCTGCGACCTCGGCATGAACGGCCAGACCGACCTCGTCCGCGGCATCAACTGGGGCGATGTGAAATACTGGCTCGATGTCCCCGGCAAGGGGCTCTCCGGCACCCAATACCTCGCCATCACGGACTCGACCGGAGCCACCCCCGCTTTCCAGAGCCTGACCGACGGTGTCATCGCCGATTTCGCCGATTTCAACGGCGACGGCAAAACCGACATGCTCATCGGCGGCCACGCCTCCAGCAAAGTTTACATCGCCTACGGGGTGGGCAAAACCGCCGCCCAGAGCATCGCCGACATCGAGGCCATTTACGACGCCAACCTGGCGAACCTCGGCACCGCCCTGGCCGCCAACTCCGACGCCCTCCTCGGCCAGGTCAACACCGCCAACCTCAACCTGGTCAACCACTTGAAAAACGGCAGCCTCGGCACCCGCGAGGCCGTTTTCGCCGCCCTGGCCGCCCACATCAACAAATACGCCTTCCTCAAATACCAGCAGCTTGACACCGCCGTTTACCACCACGTGCCCAGCATCGTCCTGCAAAACTGGGTCATCCTCGGCTACCTTCTGCCCGACACACCGGCCCGCCGCGTCATCGTCGCCGACACCATGGGGCTCACCGGCACGGCCCGCCAGATCTACCTGGAGGCGGGCCTCGCCCTTGGTGACAACGGCAAGTCCGTCGCCGCCGCCTATGGCACCATCCGCGACATGATGCGCCGCCATCCCCGCGAGGCTTTCCCCGACTCCATCATCACTTTCGACCAGATCTACGGTGATGCCCGCGGCGGCTTCATCTGGACGCCCAACAGCACCAAAAACACCTTCGGCCAGCAGAACCTCGGCAACGCCAACGAATGGGCCTCCGACCTCACCTCCGCTATTGAGGCGGTCCTCGGCTCCGGTTCGGCCAGCGGGGACTACTTCACCTTCGTCATGGGCCACGAGGTCACCCACTCGCTCGACAACTACGTCAATACCCGGGCCAACGCCGACCTGCGCCGCCGCTGGGGCGCGCGCATGGTTTACGCCGGCGGCCCCGATGTCCGCGCCGGTGCCGACAGCTGGTATAGCGACTCCGCCACCCAGGCCAACTTCCAGACGCTCGGCTACTACACCCCCGCGTCCCAGACCTGGGCCCTGGCCTGGGACGCCTACTGGGCGACTGGTCCCGGTGCGGCCTTCAACTCGCTGGCCAGCATGCGCATAGACATCAAGTTTTTCTTCGGCTCGCCCCAGGAGTCCCTCGCCACCCAGGCCAACCACCACTTTGCCAACGGACCGGGACGGCTTATCGGCGCGCTCGACCGCTTCCGCCGCGCCGAGTCCCAGGGCATCACCCCGATGAAGGGCAACCTGAGCGAGGTCGTTGATTTCATTGACTTCATCTCTTCCGGCATGAACCGGGTGAACCTCGTCGAAACCAAGAACCAGGGTGGGGTGGTGGTCTGGTTCGACCACTACGCCGATCTCGTCCGGGACGACAAGGGCCGCATCACCCGCATCACCGTGGACGGCCGTCTCTATGACCTCACCTTGGATGCCAACGGCCTGGTCACCCAGGTCCTGACCGAGGCGGATTATCTTCCGCGTTCCGTCTCCTTCTCCCTCGCCTCCACCACCAAAAGCGAGGCCGACGGCACCGCCACGGTCACGGTCTCCCTCGACCGTCCCGCCCGCTACACCCCCGTCACTGTAAACTTCGCCGACGCCGCCACGGGCACGGCCACGGCCGGTTCCGATTACTCCCTCACTCCAGGCACACTCACCTTCAACGACGGAGAACAGACCAAGACCATCACCGTCAACCTTCTGACGGATGCGGTTCTTGAGGCTCCCGAAGCCGCCGTGCTTCAGCTTTCCAACCCCGTCGGAGCCACGCTCGGCGCCATCTCCACGCACTCCGTGGTGATCGTGGACGCCTCGGCTCCGGTCGTCGCGGGCCAGCAGTTTTCCGCCGCCTCCACCATGTCCGCCGGCACGGTTCTGGGCGCCGTCGCCGCCACTCCCGCCCCGGGGCGCACCATCGTCGCCTGGTCCATCGTCGCGGGGAACACGGGTGCCACCTTCGGCATCAATGCCGCCGGCCAGGTCACCCTCCTGCAGCCCTCCAGCCTGGGGTCCACTCCGTCGGTCCGCACCCTCACGGTCCGCGCCACCGACAGCGGCGGTGCCTCCGCCGACGGCACCGTCAACATCGCCTGCAACCCGCCGACCGTCTCCGGTGTGTGGGAACGTCGCTGGAGCGGTGCCACGGCCTACAACACGCAAACCTGGACGGGCACGACCAACTACTCCGGCAGCCTCGCCACCTACACCACGGCCCAAAACGTGGCCGACAGCTACTCCCGCCGCCTCACCGGCTACCTCCAGCCGGCCGTCTCCGGCGATTACACCTTCTGGATCGCCTCCGACGACGCCTCGCGGCTCTTCCTCGGCACCAACGCGACCGAGGCCTCCAAGATTCAGATCGCCACGGTCGCGGGCTACACCGGCTTTCAGGCCTGGGACTCCGCCACTTCCCAAAAGTCGGCCGTCATCCCGCTCGTGGCCGGCCAGATCTACTGGCTGGAAGTCCAGCACCAGGAGGGTTCCGGCGGCGACCACGCCTCGGTCGCCTGGTCCGCTCCCGGGATTTCCCGCCAGGCCATTCCGTCCTCCGTCATCTATCCGGTCTTCGGCCCCGCCCCGGCCCCCTCGGTCGTCTCACTGACCTCCCCGGCCGATGGTTCGGTCACGAACTATGGCGCCCCGGTCACCCTCCAGGCCTCCGCCGTCGCCGGTGGCGCCGCCCTGGTCTCGGTGGACTTCTACGACGGCGCCACACTTCTCGCCTCCGACACCACCGCTCCCTATGGCTTCACCTGGAGCAACGCCCCGGTCGGTTCCCGCGTGATCACGGCGCGCGCCGTTTCCACCGATGGCACCAGCGTCTCCCAGGCCGTCACGGTCACGGTAAACCAGGCCGCCCAGTCCATCAGCTTCAACACCCTGGCCTCCAAAACCTTCGGTGATGCCCCTTTCCCGCTCACCGGCTCCGCCTCCTCCGGCCTCGCCCTCACCTACGCCAGCTCCAACCCCGCCGTCGCCACCGTTTCCGGCTCCACCGTCACCATCGTCGGCGCCGGCACAGCCACCATCACCGCCTCCCAGCCGGGCAACGCCAGCTACGCCGCGGCGACCAGCGTGCCGCAGACCCTCACCGTCGCCCAGGCCAGCCAGACCATCACCTTCGGAGCCCTCTCTCCCAAGACCTATGGCGACGCCGCCTTTGCCCTCGCTGGCTCCTCCACCTCGGGCCTGGCCCTCACCTACACCAGCTCCGATCCCGCCGTCGCGACCGTCTCGGGTTCCACCGTCACCTTGGTCGCCGCCGGCACCACCACGATCACCGCCTTCCAGGCCGGAAACACCAACTACGCCGCCGCCCCCGGCGTTCCCCAAACCCTGACCGTCAACCCGCCCGCCTTCTCCACGCTTTACTTCGACCTCAACGGCGCGACCGCCGGTTCCGGCACGCCCGCTGCCGCCACCTGGGACACCGGCTCCAATTGGTCCACCGATTCCGCCGGCCTGACCGCCACCCAATCCTGGCTCAACGTCCCCAATGTCGTCTTCTCCGCCGGCACTGAGGCCGCCGGCACCTGGACCGTCACGGTCGCTGGCACGGTCGCGACCAACTCACTCACCTTCAACGGCGCCGCCAACACCCTCCACACCTTGAGCGGCGGCACCATCAACTCCGGCTCGGGCGGTCTGACCCTCACCGCCTCCGCCGCGGGTCTTGCCACCGGCCGCAGCAAGACCATCGCCTCCGCCCTGACCGGCACCGGCGGCCTCACCATCGCGGCCAACGGCGACACTTCCGACACCGGCGGCAGCTCCAACACCGTCTTCACCCTCTCCGGTGCCAACACCTTCACCGGCGGTGTCTCCATCACTTCCGGCGTGGTCGCCGCCGCGTCCACCTTCGGCGACGCCGCCAACGTGGTCACCCTCAACGGCGGCGGTCTCGTCGGCACCGTCACGGGCACCCTCACCCGCAACCTCGTGGCCGGACCCTCCGGCGGTGTTCTTCGCACCTACGGCGCGGCCACCCTCACCCACACCGGCTCGCTCTCCGGTTCCGGCACCCTGCGCCGCACTGACGGCGGCACCTTCGTCGCGGCCGGGGCGAACACCTTCTCCGGCATCCTCAACAACCAGGCCGGCACCTACGCCGTGACCGGAACGAACTCCGGCGCAGCCACTTACAACATCAACGCCGGCACGCTCACGATCGGCAACAACGGTGCCACGGGCTCCCTCGGAGGTTCTTCCACCGTCAACATCGTCAACTCCGGCATCCTCCGCATCTCCCGCAGTGACAGCGCCTTGTTCTCTTCGCTGAGTCCCGCTCCGTCCTTCTCGACCGCATCGTCCAAGCTTGAGGTCGCCCTGCCCACCCAGGCCGCCGCGCTCAGCCTCGACACCGACATCGGCTCGAACTCCACCCTCGGTTACGTCCGTTTCTCCGGCGGCACCACCACCCTGGCCTCCGGCACCGACCTCGTCAGCGACACCTTTGCGGTCGGCCTTCAGTCCGGCACAAACGTCGGCATCCTCAACATCGGCCCCGGCTCCACCGTCACCTCCCGCTTCTTCAACCTGGGCGATGCCGCTTCCAACTCCGGCATCGTCAACCAGACCGGGGGAACGGTCACGGCGCTCTCCGGCGGCAACGGCTTCCGCCTCGGCCACTGGAACCACAACACCAACCCTTCCAGCCAATACAACCTGACCGGCGGCACGCTCGACGCCACCGCCCTCTCCGCCAACGCCACCGGCAGCGCCAAGCTGGTCAACATCGGCTGGGACGGTCTCGGCACCATGGTGGTCGGAGGCGGTTCCGGCTCAGCCACGCTGAAGTCTTATGGCATCCAACTCGACGCCAACGGCGATTCCGCCACCTACGCGAACACGTTGACGGTCAGTGCCAACGGCGTCGTCGAAGTGGGCGCGGGCCACCTCGCCTCGGCCTCGGCCAACGACAAACTCATCCTCAACGGCGGCACCCTCCGCGCCACCGCCACCAACACCCTTGCGGCCGCCACCACCGTCAACGCCTCGACGAGCAGCGTCCTTGATGTCGGCGCCACTTTCACCTCCACCTTCTCCGGTGTGGTTTCCGGTTCCGGTGCTCTCACCAAGTCCGGCTCCGGCATTCAACTTCTCTCCGGGACCAACACCTTCACGGGCGGCGTCACCGTCACCGATGGCACCCTCCGCGCCTCCAACCCCTCCGGCCTCGGCACCGGCGCGGTCACCGTCACGGGCGGTGTTTTTGATCTCAACGGCCAGACCTTCTCCCTCGCCTCCACCGTCGGCCCCGCCGGCACCCTTTCCGGCGCCGGCGGCCTGGGAGCCACCACCCTCAACGGCATCCTCGCCCCCGGCGGCTCCGCCAGCGGCCTCGTTACCCTGGCCTCCGCCACCGTCGGCTCCACCGCCAACCTCCAGTTCCAACTGGCCGGCACCGGCACCCGCGGCACCAACTACGACGCCCTCACCGTCAACTCCGTCCTCGCCCTCGATGGCACGGTCACGGTCACCCTCAACGGCCTGACTCCCGCCCTCGGGCAGTCCTTCGACCTCATCAACTCCACCGGGGCGATCAATGTGGCGGCCTTCAACGTCGCGACCGACCTGGTCCTCCCGGCCCTGGCCCCGACGCTCGCCTGGGACACCTCCGCCTTCGCCTCCTCCGGCGTCATCTCGATCGTCGTCGGCGGCCCGAGTTTCACCAGTTTCGCCAGCGCGAACTTCTCGCCCGCCGAACAGGCCGATCCCCTCATCTCCGGCCCCGCCGCCGACCCCGACAAGGACGGAGTGACCAACGTGATGGAATACGCCTTCGCCATGAGCCCGTCGGTTCCCTCTGTCGCCAACCTGCCCAGGACGGTGACGGTGCCGGTCTCGGCCGACACCTTTGTGGGCGTGACCTACACCCGCCTGAAGGGCGCGACCGACCTCGTCTTCACGCCCGAGTTCAGCAGCGTCCCGGAAAGCGCGGGCTACACGGCCTCGTCTTCCCTCCAGATCTCGCTGGTGGACAACGGCAACGGCACCGAGACGGTCACCCTGCGCGACACGACCCCGGTGACTCCGTCCGCCCCGCGCTTCGTCCGCCTGCGCGTCCTCCAGAACTGATCCGGGTCGAGGTTTTCCTCCGGCCCACGGGCGGGGCAAGGGGATGGGGTGCGACCCCGGCCTCATGGAAAACTATCGGTCTCCCTGTGCCCTGCCGTTTCCCTGAAAACTGAAGATGTGGTGCAGAAGATGCGGCGCCGGAAAATAAGGTGTCGGAATTCAGGTCCGGTGACGATAACTCTCCATCATGTGCCCTCCCGTGTGCCGCACCGACTTGGAACTGTTGCAAGCTTACGCCCGCGAGCGCGCCGAGCCCGCCTTTGCCGAACTCGTGCGCCGCCACCTCGGTCTCGTCCATTCCGCCGCACTTCGCCAGGTGCGCTCCCCGGCCCTGGCCGAGGAGGTTTCCCAATCCGTCTTTGCGGACCTGGCACGCCAGGCTTCGCGGCTCGCCCCGGAAACGATCCTCCCCGCCTGGCTCTATCAGGTCACCCGCCGCACCGCCATAGACGTGGTGCGCCGCGAGGCCCGCCGCCGCCAACGCGAGCAAACCGCCTTCGAGATGAATGCCATGAACGACCCCTCCCCCGACTGGGCCCGGATCGAACCTCTTCTGGACGAGGCCGTGTCCTCCCTGGGCCCGGCCGACCGTTCGGCCGTGCTGCTGCGCTACTTCGAGGGCAAGTCCTTCCGGGAGGTGGGGGCCGCTCTCGGCACCTCCGAGGACGCGGCCCAGAAACGGGTCGGCCGGGCGGTGGAGCTCCTGCGGGGGTTCTTCGCCCGGCGCGGCGTTCCCGTGGGCGCGGGCGGCCTTGGGGTTGTCCTTGCCGGCCATGCCGTCCAGGCCGCTCCCGCCGGTCTGGACGCTGCCATTTCCACCATGGCCCTTTCCAGCTCCGCTTCGGCCCTGACCGTGCCTTCCGCGGGCAATCTTTTTGTCATGACCACACTCCAGAAAACCATGGCTGCCGCGGCCCTCGCGCTTCTGGCCGGCCTTGCCGTGCATCGTTTTTATCAGGGTGGGGAAACCGCCGGGCCTGCCATGGCTTCGGTCCCTCCCGCCGCCTCCGTCCCCCAGGTGGCGGCGTTGAAGGAAAAGGTGGCCGGCTCCCCTGCCAAGGCCAAGGCCTCTTCCGCCTGGCTTTCCACCCTGTCCGAGGTGGAGCTGGCCCTGCGTGAGATGCAAAAGCTTCCTCGTCCGGAAAGGCGGGAACGGGAGGCTTCTTTTCCCGCTCTGGTTGATCCGGCCCTTTACGGAGCGGACTTCTTTAACCGTCTCCTGCCCCTGCTGACCGGCCCTGACGGGCTGCCGTTTAACACCGACGACCTGCTTCCACGGCTGCTTGGCGAGTGGGCCCGAACCGATCCCCGGTCCGCCCTGGCCTATGCCGCCGCCATGACCCTCAATCTCGACCACACGGTGTCGGGAAACAAGGAGTATGATTTCATGGGCGGCCCCACGGTGGCGGGAAACTTGGCCGAGGTCCGCATGGCTGCGACCCAGGTTATCTTCCGGGTCTGGAGGGAGGGCGATCCCTCCGCCGCCCTGGCCTGGCTGAACTCACTGCCGGAAGCCTCGACCCGCCGGACACTGACCGGGCAACTGGTGGACGGACTGGCGAGAAAATCGCCTGAAGAGGCCGCTCGTTTTACCGCCTCCCTGCCCGCCGGAAAAATCCGCGACAGCGCGAACGAAACCCTGGCCTACCTTTGGGGATACCATGACCCTGCCGCGGCGATCGCTTGGCTTGGCACGTTTCCCGAAGGGCCCGAACGAAACGCGCTCGTTCCTCGCTTCGTTTCGGGCTATGTCCAAAAGTCGCCAGACGAAGCCTCCCGTTTGATCAACTCGCTTTCCCCTGGAACGATACGGGACCAGCTTGTTCACGAGGTGGCTGGCAACTGGGCGGAAAAAGCTCCGCGGGAAGCCGCCACCTGGGTGGAGCAGTTTGCCGAAGGCCCCGACCGGGACGACGCGTTTTGCCAAATCATCCAGAAATGGGCGCTGCACGACCCCGCCGCCGCCGGCGAATGGCTCAACCGCCAGCCGTCCGGCACTTCCCGCGACTCCGGCGTGGCTGCCTTTGTCATGCAAACCGCCCATTCCCATCCCGAAACCGCCGCACTCTGGGCGGAACAGCTTCCGCCGGGAAAGGCCCGTAAGGAGAGTCTGGAAAGCGTGGCCTACTGGTGGCTGAGAAAAGATGCCGCCGCCGCCCAGGCCTGGCTCCCTCAGTCCACTCTCAGCCCTGCCCAGCAGGCGATTCAGCTCAGGAACTGGAAAAACGCCCCGAAAACCTCGAATTGAGATGTTTCTCCCGCACGTGACCGCAGCGGCCAAACCCGACCAACACTCAGATCAACACCTCATCAATCCCATCCATCACCCACCATGAAAATCATCACGCCAACCTTCGCCCTTCTCCTTGTGGGCTCTATGACCGCTTGCGGTCCCGACTCTTCCAAAGCATCCCTTTACCCAAGTGGAGCCACCCAGGCCGAACGCGTCTCGGCGGTGGCCAAAAATCTCAGTCGTGGCATCACATTGCCAAGCGCGCTGCTCGACGCCCAGTTTGTCGAGCAGCAGACCGGAGACGGCCGGCTCGGCCCTTCGGAATTTGCCGCCTTCTACGCTTTGACGGTCGCCCCGGCCGATCTTCCCCGCTGGCATGCGGCTTTGGCGGCAATCCCGGTGGTAAACTCCAGTGGCAATTATGCCGCCCCGAAAACGGCCCAACCCTGGTGGGTTAGCGCGGCCGATTTCCAAACCCTGAAACTCTATGGCCCGAAGTCCCTGACCGGACGCTACAATGGCTGGGTCGGCCTCGCTCCCGACGGCCGGATTTTCATCTACTCGTTCACGATGTGACCAATCGCGGGAGGAGCCTCACGGCATCCGCGCGGGACCAAGCTGGTCCCGCACTCTTTGGGAGGGCCTTCACCGGACCTCCCTTTTTTGCGCCCTTTGTCCCGGCCCCACTTGGTGGTTTCCCCGCGCCCCTTTCGGTTTATCTTCCAAGAAATCAGCCCCTGCGGTGTCTTCTTCCTGACACCCACCTTCCTCTTCCCATGAAACCCGCTCCCCTCTGCCTTCTTCTCCTCGCCGCCGGCGGCTCCGTCTTCGCGGCCGCTCCGGCCCTGACCATCTACAACCAGAACTTCGCCGTGGTCCGCGAACGCATCCCGCTGGACCTCAAGGCCGGCGTCACCTCCTTCAACTTCAACGGAGTGACCGCCCAAGTGGAGCCGGACTCGGTCGTCCTCCGCGATCCCGAGGGCAAACGGCCCCTCAGCGTGCTGGAGCAAAGTTACCGCGCCGAAACCCTTTCCCAGGGCCTGCTGCTTTCGCTCAACGAGGGCAAAACCATCACCTTCCTCGTCCGCGATCAGGAGGGCAGGGAGCACCCGGTGCAGGGCAAGGTGATCCGCAGCGGGCACAACCCCGCCGGTGGGAACGAGACCCCCGTCATCCAGGTGGACGGCCAGGTCCGCTTCTCGCTTCCGGGCGAGCCGGTGTTTCCGTCCCTGGCGGACGACGCCGTGCTGAAGCCGACACTGTCCTGGCAGCTCCGCTCCGAGGCGGCGGCCAAGTTTGAGGCCGAGTTGGGCTATCTCTCCGGCGGGTTTGACTGGGAGGCCTCCTACAACCTCGTCTCCCCGGAGAAGGGCGACTCGTTGGAGATCACCGGCTGGGTCACCATCAACAACAACTCCGGCGCGACCTTCACCGAAGCCGCCATCAAGCTCATGGCCGGGGATGTGAACAAGGTCCAGCCCTCCCGGCCGATGGGGGGAGTCATGATGGCCAAGGCCATGGCGTTTGACTCGGCCGCCGCCCCCGTGACGGAAAAGGCCTTCGACGAGTTCCACCTCTACGCGCTGCCCCGCCCCGTCACCCTGCGCAACCGCGAGACGAAGCAGGTCGAGTTCATCCGCGCCTCCGGCGTGAAGTGCGAGACGATCTACCTTTACGACGGCGCCGAGGTGGCCGGCTACCAGCACACCGACGCCAACTACCTGCGCACCAACAACAGCTATGGCACGCAGGGAAACCGGAAGATAACCGTCATGCGGGAGTTTAAAAACTCCAGGGAAAACAACCTCGGCCTGGCGCTGCCCAAGGGCCGGGTCCGCTTCTACCGCCAGGACGACGCCGACAAACGCATCGAGTTCACCGGGGAAAACAACCTCGACCACACCGCCCAGGGCGAGCTCGTCCGCCTCCAGACCGGCCAGTCCTTCGACCTCGTGGGCGAGCGCAAGCGGACGGCCTTCGCCGCCTCGAACCGCAACGAGCAGATGGACGAGACGTTCGAGATCAAACTTCGAAACCGAAAGAAAGAGGCCGTCGAGATCCGCGTGGTCGAGCACCTCTACCGCGGGCTCAACTGGAGCGTGACGGAGAAGTCCCAGGAGTTTGCCAAAACGGACGCCCAGACCATCGAGTTCCGCGTCACTGTCCAGCCCGACGAGGAGAAGCTTGTGACCTACAAGGCCCACTACGACTGGAAGTGAGGAGAGGGCCGGGAGCGGGGAAGGGAACTTGTTTGCCTCCCGGACCTCCTTCTTTCCCTTTCCCACCCATCATGCTCCGCCTCGCCCTCCTTCTCGCCCTCGCCCCGCTTTCCCTTGGCGCCGAAACGGCCGCCAACCCGGCCGTGGTTCCCGTCTCCAAGCTGGAGAACGACTCCTACGACTGGTTCAAGCGCCATGAGGAGGCCAGGGCGCTGGCCCCGAAGCTGAAACCCGACATCGTCCTGATCGGGGATTCCATCACCCACTTCTGGGGCGGGCTCCCGCAGGGCAAGGACCGCGGGGCCAAAAGCTGGGCGGATCTTTTCGGCGACCGGAAGGTGCTCAACCTGGGCTTCGGCTGGGACCGCATCCAGAATGCGCTCTGGCGGCTCGACAACGGCGAGATGGACGGGACCGACCCGCGCCTGGTGGTCGTCAACATCGGGACCAACAACCTCGCCAACACCAAGAATTGCCGCACCACCACGCCGGAGGAGACCGCCGCCGGCGTGGCCCTCCTTCTCGAACGGGTCAAGGCCAGGGCTCCCCATGCCAAGGTCGTCGTCATGGCGGTGTTCCCCCGTGGCGCGACCGCGGCCAGCCCCGACCGGGCGCGGGTGGCGGCCCTCAACACCGCCTTCCGGCCCGTGGCCGAAAAGGCCGGCGCGACCTGGCTGGACATCGGCCCCAAGTTTCTCGCCCCGGACGGTTCGATCCCCAAAAGCCTCATGGGCGACGCCCTGCACCCGACCGACGCGGGCTACGCGATCTGGGCCGAGGCCCTGAAACCGCACCTGCCCAAGTGAGCCGCCCCGGACCGACAAGGTGACCATGGCCGAGCCCCTCAAAAACAATTACGGAACCGAAATACCGCGCCGCATCGCCGCCATGATCGCGGCGGTCTTTCCGGAGTTTCCCGCCGGGGTTTTCCTGCGCGGCTGTCTCGACGGCTACGAGGCCCTGGAGCTCATGCCCCGGGCCCGCCACATCTCGCGGCACCTCGCGGCCCACCTGCCTCCTGATTTCCCCCGGGCCGCCGGCATCCTCATCGCCTCGCTGGGGCCGAAACTCGACCTGGAGGCCGACAATGGTTTCAGCGCCTTTCTCTACCTGCCCCATGTGTTCTTCGTGGCGGAAAACGGCCTTTCCCACCCGGAGGAATCGCTCCGCGCCCACTACGAGCTGACCCAGCGTTTCACCGCCGAGTTCGGCATCCGGCCCTTCATCGAGAAACACCCCGGGCTGACCCTTGGCCGCCTGCGCGACTGGACCCGCGATCCGAGCGAGCACGTCCGCCGTCTGGTGTCGGAAGGCACCCGCCCGCGTCTGCCCTGGGCTCCGCGCCTGCCGGGGTTTCAGAAAAATCCGGCTCCGGTGCTCGAACTTCTGGAACTGCTGAAGGATGATCCCTCGCTTTACGTGCGCCGCTCCGTGGCCAACAACCTCAACGACATCGGCAAGGACCACCCGGAACTTCTCGTGGCCACGGCCCGGCGCTGGCTGCGGGATGCCCCGGAGGAACGCCAGTGGATCGTCCGCCACGGCCTGCGTTCGCTGATCAAGGCCGGGCACCCCGGAGCCCTGGCCGCGCTGGGGTTTCAGACCGCCACGCAGGCCGATGTGCTCAACGCCAGCCTGACGCCGGGGCGGACGGCCATCGGCGGCAAGGTGCGGGTCTCGTTTGACATCCGCAATCCGGGCGCCACCAGCCGCAGCCTGCTGGTGGATTTCCGCGTCCATTTCGTCAAGGCCAGTGGCTCAACCGCGCCGAAGGTCTTCAAGCTCAAGGTCGTTGAGCTTGCTCCGGGCGAAACCGTCCGCCTCTCGAAACTGGTTTCCCTGGCCGAGCTCACGACCCGGAAACACTACCCCGGCACACACCGGGTGGAGGCGCTTCTCAACGGCAACCCTGTGGCTCTGGGGTCGTTTGAGGTGAGGTAGGTCGGAGGCCGAGGTCCGCCCTGCGCGTCACCGGGCCTTCAGCTTGGCCTCGATGTCCGCCGGGACCTCCAGGGCGTCGAACGGCAGCGGGTTTTCCTCGTTGAACACGCGGAGGGTCTCGTAGGTCTCGATGGTGGCGAAACTTTCGTCCAAGGCGTTTTCCTTCTTGGGCACGGCGTCGGTTTTGAGGCCGAGATGTTTGGCCAGAAACGCGTAGGCGGCCTGGCGTTTCGACGGCCCGTAGTCGTGGCCTTCGGAGGCGAGGTGGACGTTCTCCACCGCTGCTTCCGCCCCAAGGGCGCGATAGACTTTCTGCACGTAGGGGAACTCCACGGCGGGCGTGTTCTGCGTCCAGTCCTTGCCGTCGGAAACGAGCAGCATGGGCTTCGGAGCGTGGAGCGCGGCGATCTCGACGTTGCAGGTGTCGTGGCCGGGATTGGCGTGGATCGGCAGGCCGCTTTCGCAGCTGCATCCGCCGAAGAAGTGGGCTGAGACCATCACGACGGGCACGGACACCTTCAGGCGGGGCTCGCAGGCGGCGAGGAGGAAGGTCTGGGTGCCGCCGCCCGAGGCGCCGGTCATGCCGAGGTTGGCGGCGTCCACGTCGGGCAGGGAGACCAGGAAATCCACCGCGCGGAGGCTGTTCCAGAGCTGGACCGCGATGGTTCTGGGGCCGTTGTGCGGGTATTGGACGGACTCGTTCACACCGGTCATGTCGTAGGCGTAAACCACCGCGCCCATCCGGGCCAGGACGGCGGCGAGACGCTGGGTGTCCTCGCTGAACCGGCCGCCGGTCTTGTTGACGGCAAAGGGAACGTTGCCGGGCGTGCAGTGGCCGTGGGCCAGGAGGATGGCGGGGCACTTGCCGGATTCCGGTTTGGTGGCCGGGCGGTAGAGGTTTCCCATCACGAAGTAACCCCCAACACTTTCAAAACCAACATTTTCCACGGTATAACCTTCGTGGAACCGGACTCCCCGATACAACGGGTTCAGCGCGGTGCGGGGCGGAAACTTCGCCAGCCCGGCCCCTCGGAGAACACCTTCGCGCAAGGCGGCGGCACGTTTCTCCCAGGAGGCCTTGTCGGACCACGTCGCGGCGTATTCGTCGAGTTTTCGTTTGCCCTCCTCAGGTGTCCAAAACGCGCCCCGCCGCAGGGTCGCCGCCGGGGTGACGGCCGGAGCCGGTGTCGCAACCGCCGGAGCCGCCGGAGTGGGAGCAACCGGGGCCTCCGCGGCGGGTGTCTGAGCCGCGAGCGGTGAGGCGACCAGCAGGGAAAAAAGAAGCGCGCAGGGAATCATGGGGCGGACGGGAGTTGGGGTGAAGGTGAAACGGCCCGCCCACGGGTCAAGCTTCGGCACCGCCCCTACGCCGCCTGATGGAGTCCCGGCTTTTGCGAAAGCGGTTTGACACTCGGCGGGCGGACGCGAGGTCCGCCCCTACAGCTTCGAGTCGGCCCGCATCCGCTTCGGTGTGGCCGGGGCGTTGAGGAGGTTGACCTGCGTGGCGGGAGGCTCCTTGGCCTCGCCGCCGTGCGCGGCGATGACGGGCAGAAACGCCTCCACCACGGTGCGGGCCTTGATCGGACCGATGCCGGGGAGGCCTTCGGCGGACTCCCGGTCGGCCGGACGGCTGGTGGCGAGGGCGCGGAGGCTGAGATCGGTCAGGATTTGGAAGGGCAGGAGGCCGCGGTCCTTGGAGAGTTTCGAGCGGACGAGGCGGAGTTTCTCAAAGAGCGCGGCGTCGTCGGGAGCGAGGTCGCTGGCGGCGGGGGACGGGGCGGAAGCGGTTGATCTTGTCCGGCTGGGACGAGGTTCCTCCGAGGTTTCGGCAGAGGAGGAAGTCCTGGACTTTTTGAAGGCCCCGGCCTTGGGCCAGAGCAGGCGCGGGCGGTGCCGGTCGTGCATCGTCTCGATGCCGAGCGGGGTGAGGGTGATGACGGGATACTCGCCGGTGGTTTGGGAGAGCAGGCCGGAGCGGTGGAGCTCGTCGAAGAGGGTTTTGAGGAAGTCCTCGCCCTGGGGTTTGAGAAGGCCGTAGGTGGTGAGCTGGTCGAGGCCGGAGGAGCGCACTTCGGCTGTGTTTTTTCCCAGCAGCATTTCCAGGATGCGGCCCCGGCCGAAACGCGGCGCGTAGCCGGCGGAGGTGCGGTGGGAGGCGCGGGCCACGCCGCTGAGGGTCTGGCGGACGATGAGCATCTCGGGATCGGTCAGGTCGCGCAGGCCGGAGCGGTCACGGGACTTGCAGTGGTCGCAGGAGCCGCAGGGACCGTGGTCGCCCTCGCCGAAGTAGCGGAGAATCCACTGCTGCCGGCAGTTGTGGGAGGAGCCGTAGTCTATGACGGACTGGAGTTTGGAGAGGTCGCGCTGGTATTTCTCGGAGAGGGCGTTGGAATCCACCGGGATCTTCGAGGGCGAAAGGGCGAGGTCGAGGAGGCGGGTGCCGCGGATGCGTTCGCCGGGGAGATCGAACCGGTCTATCACCTTGGCCTTCATGAGGAAGACGAGGGCGGTGGAGACGGCCATCGGGTTGTCTTTGGGGCCCACGCGCTCGGCCAGGTCGGCGTTGGAGATCCTCACCTCGCCCGTGTCCTTGTCGGCCTGGTCGCGCAGGGTCGAATAAACGCGGCGGATGAGCTCGGCCGAGGGGTTGGAGCCCTCGATGAAGAACTCCTGCACCCGTTTGTCGGCGAAACCGAAAAGCATCTCGGCCACGGCTGGTTTGCCGTCGCGTCCGGCGCGACCCGCTTCCTGATAGTAGGCCTCGACGGAACCCGGCATCTCATAGTGGGCGACAAACCGGAGGTCGCCCCGGTCAATGCCCATGCCGAAGGCGTTGGTGGAGACGGCCACGTCCACCTTGCCCTCGATGAACCGGTTCTGCGCCTCGGCCCGGCTTTTCTCATCGAGGCCGCCGTGGTAGGCGATGTGCGAGACCTCCCAGGCCCGGAGCTCCTCGGCCACCTCTTCGACCCGTTTGCGGGTGGCGCAGTAGATGATGCCGGTCTTGTGCTCGTCAATGAGGGCGCGGAGGCGGGAGAGTTTGTCCAGGACCTTGCCGGAGTTGGAGACGCGGAAGGAGAGGTTGGGCCGGGCGAAACCGGTGATGAAAATCTCCGGGTCACGGAGGGCCAGGGCGCGGCAGATGTCTGCGCGCACGTCGGGTGTGGCCGTGGCGGTGAAGGCCGCGATCTGCGGGCTGCCGAGGGCTTTGGCGGCCTCGCCGACGCGGAGGTAGTCGGGGCGGAAATCGTGGCCCCAGAGGCTCACACAGTGGGCTTCGTCAATGGCCAGGAAAGCGACCTTGATCGCGGCCAGCGAGGAGATGAAGCGCCGGTCGCGGAAACGCTCGGGGGCGACATAGACGAGTTTGTAGTGGCCGGAGGCGAGGGCGGCCAGGCGCTGGCCCTGTTCCGAGGGGGTGAGGGAGCTGTTGATGACCGTGGCGGCGATGCCCCGTTTCTCCAGGGCGTCCACCTGGTCCTTCATCAGCGCGATGAGCGGGGAGACCACCACCGTCACGCCCTCGCGCAGGAGAGCCGGAAGCTGATAACAAAGGGATTTGCCACCGCCCGTCGGCATGATGGCGAGGGTGTCGCGGCCGGCCAGGACCGACTCCACGATCCGGTCCTGCCCTGGCCGGAAACCGGGGAAACCGAAATAGTGGTGGAGAGCTTCGTCGGGAGACACAGCGGGGGAGAGAAGGGGCGTGGCCGCTTGGGAGCAAGGTTGGGTTTGGGGTATGGGTCGAGCCGAGGAAAATATTCTGAGCCGATGACAGCGAGGGATGACCAAATCACTTCTCTTATTTGTAGAGGTGTCGTTGTTGTTTTGTGATGAAACTCCCAATGATGATCATAGAATTACGAATGAATAAATGCGTTGATTGTTTATGGTTTTGTAATGTCGTATAAGGAGAATCACAGATATTGATCTTACCGTTTTTCAATTCGTAATGATGTGGTTTTGGGATATGATTTCGTAAAAGGAGGCAAGGCGGGGGCGTCCAAGGTTTTCCGCAGTTTAAGGTGGAGCCATTCCTGGCTTGGATTTGCTTCATGCGGGGGAGGGAGGGCCGGGAGGGAATTTTTGGCTAACGTCAAAACGGCGGGGTGGGCGATTTTACCTGCTTTGTCCTGTTTCAATCATGGTTGACAAAAGGTTCCGCTTTGGCGGATGTCTTAACTTTTACTCCGACTGCTTATCCTCTTTTCTTTACTCTCAGCATGAAACCTTACTCTCATTTCAAGCGGTGGCTGGTGCCGGGTGCAGGAGCACTACTTGCCCTTCTGCTTTGGCAATCAGTTTCCGTCCGACCCCCGGCGGTTGTATCGCAAACCATTGATAAGCCTGAAACCTACGCTTTTGAGTCCGCCCCGGAGACGGCGGCCGTCCGCGTCTCCTCGGCCGGTTCGCTCAGCCCCAACTCCCCTCTTTCTTCCGCCCAGGACGCGCAACACGCCTTGACCGCTTTCCGCGACTGGAGCCGCACTTATCTTTCCTCCCCGGAGGAGCAGAAAAAGGCGATGATTCCCTCCGGGATTGAGCTGGCCAAACAACATCGCCAAGTGATGGCGCAACTTATCCACACCAATCCCCAGCAGGCTTTGGCTGCGGCGGTTCCCATGACAGTCCGCGCAGGTTTGCCGGCCGTGGTGGTATCCCTGCTTGAGGAAAGAATTTCGAGCCGCTCCCTGGTCGCCCTGAACACCTCCTGTTTTCACAAGGATGACGGAACCCCCCATGACCACGAGAAGGATGATCATTATCGTGCCACGGTGGTGGGTGACAAAGAGTATCGGGTGTTTGTTTATGGCAGCCGCCTGAACGAATCCACGGTGGAGGATTCGTTCCTTTCCGGTGTCGCGGTTGATAACCTGATGGCGCTCAGCGACAAGCCTCTCCGCGTCCTTGAAAAGGGGGAAAAAGCAGGCTCCCGCAAGGTGGTTGGTTCAAGCGGTGCGAGTGCCGATACCCCCCTGAACCTGGCCAGCTCGCCGGTGGCGGTTGAGGTCAATGGGGAGATCCGTTTTGTGGACAATCTTTCCGAGGCCGACAAACTTGCCGATGCCCTGGTGGCGCAAGAAGCGGCCGGTTTCCAGCGTCAGGCTGACCGCCAGGCGGGTGCCAGCGGGGTGGGAAGCCGCCCGAAGGAAAGCTGGACACATGGCGATAAGAAGCTTCTGGTCATTCTGGTGGATTTCATTGATGTCCCCGGCGTTCCCACCACGATCATTGCCCTTCCCGGGGGAACCGGTGTGGCGAACTCTGTGATGACCGAGGATTACATCTCCGGTTTGATCAATTACGAATATGGTGTGAACAATTACTTCAAGGAGGGCAGTTATGGCAAATCCTCCATCCATCTCAATCCTGCCGTGTTGGGAGACTCTCCTGATGTGACCCAGGTGTTTCGGATGCCCCGCACCGCTGCCTACTACGCCATTGGAAATAGTCAGGATACTCCTCGTCCGCTCTTCCCAGATGCTTACAACGAACTTCTTCACAAGCATGCCCGTGATGCCGCCACAAACGCGGGTTACCCGGTTTATGCTTATGACCGTGTTTGCGTGGCCTTCTCCAATCTTTCCACCGTCCCCGGCTCTTACATCACTTACGGTGGTCTGGCTCAAATCAATGGGAAGAACTTTTGGGTGAACGGCGAGTTTGACCGTCGCGTGGTGGCCCACGAATTGGGCCACACCTATGGCCTTTACCACGCCAATCTCTGGCAGGTCAGTGATGGAAATCCCATTTCACCCGTGGGGCAAAGTCTTGCCTATGGAGATCCCTTTGACCTGATGGGGCAAGGCGACTATGGTTTTGGTTATCATTTCAATCAATACGGCAAAACCCTCCTGCACTGGATTCCTGACACCAGCGTGACCCTGGCTGAAAAGGATGGTATTTATCGTATTTTCCGTTTCGATCACTCCCGTGCGAATTTGACCCGTCCCCTGGCCCTCAAGATTATCAAGGATGGCGCGAAGGACTACTGGGTCGGTTACCGTCGGGCGGCCTCCAACGCCTCGGTTTACAAAGGTGCCTATGTCATTTGGGGGTATAACCAGAATAATGAAACCGACCTGATTGACATCAACACCCCCGGTGGAACGACCCAGACCACGGATGGTGCTGATGCCGGGCTCCCGGTCGGTCAAACTTTTGTTGACCAAGCCCTTGGTATTTCCATCAAACCCGTTGCCCAAGGCATGTTGAATTCAGGAGTGGAAAACGAATGGCTTGACCTTCAGGTGACTTTTGAGTCTCGCATCGAATTTGCCCAGGCCAAATACACGGTGAATGAAAAGCTTGGATCAGTCACCCTGACCTTGAACCGGTTGGGCAAGAAAACCGGCATTGTCACGGTTAAGTATTCCACCACTCCGGGCACTGCCATCACGCCCAACGATTACACCAATGTAGTTAAAGCTGGGCTGACTTGGGCTGATGGCGATGACGCCCCCAAGACCATTACCATCCCGATTGTGGCTGACTCAATCCTGGAAAATAACGAAGTCTTCAGCGTCGTTTTGAGTGATATCACCGGTGGCATCCTTGGAACCATTCCCAGTGCCTTGGTGACGATTGCCGATCCTGGTAATCATGACACGACCTATCTGCCAAGTTTTGCCGATGGGGGAGACATCAACCGGGTGATCGCACTGCCCAATGGTTCAGTTCTGATCGGTGGCGGATTTACCAGTATCGCCAATGGAACGGCTATCCCGACGCTCCTCGGAGGCATTGCGCGGCTCACTCCCAGCGGTGCTTATGATCGTTCCTTTGATCCAGGTCTAGGCGTTGATGGCATTATCAACACCATGGAAGTTCAGCCTGATGGTAAGATCCTGATTGGCGGTGTCTTCAGCACTTTCAACGGAACGGCCCGTTCCGGTATCGCAAGATTGAATGCGGACGGCTCCCTGGATGCTTCTTTCGACCCGGGCGCGGGATTTGATGATGCGGTGCGCAAAATTGTCGTTTTGCCCAACGGCAACATCTTGGTCGCCGGTGTTTTCAAGAACTACAATGCTGTGGCAAGCAGCTTTCTGGTTCGCCTGCTTCCCAACGGAACCTTGGACACCACCTTTGTCACTCCTGCCATCACTGGTGGTTTGGGAGTTTACGATCTGATCACCCAAGTGGATGGCAAAATTCTGATTGGCGGTGATTTCGCCAACGTGGGAGGACAGGTAAGAAGCCGCGTGGCCCGCATTTCCGCCAATGGAGCCGTTGACACCTCCTTCCTCCCCGGAGCTGGAGCCAGCGCCGAGGTGGATAAACTCGCCCTTCAGCCCGATGGCAAAATCCTCATTGGAGGCACGTTTGCCACTTATGGCGGGGTCGCCCGTAGTTGCATTGCTCGCATCAATTCCACGGGTGGTTTGGACACCACGTTTACCCCTGGCACCACCACGCTTCTCTCGGTTAATGGTATCATTGTCCTTCCTGACAACAAGATCATGATCGCCGGCTCGTTTAATGCCGATACCACGGAATCAAGCCATATCGCGGTTCTGTTGTCCACGGGAGTTCTGGATGCCAATTTTGTGGCACCCAGCGATCTGGGAAGTTTTATCAAGGACATCTCCCTCCAGGCTGACGGTAACGTCCTCATTGGTGGGGTCTATGCACCCATTGCCAACAGCATTCCCCAGGAGTTTTACCAAACGACGTGGCGGATTGTGGCCGGACTTCCCAGCAACCCAGGCAGCTTCCAGCTCAGTTCTGCCGCTGTCACCGCCAACGAAGGAACTTCACTTGTCCTTACGGTGACACGGACGGGCGGTTCTCTCGGTGCCGCCACCTTGGCTTATGCCACCGTGGCCGACACGGCGGATTCAACCGACTTCACCCCTGCCAGTGGAGTTCTGACTTGGGTGACGGGTGACAGCGCTTCCAAGAGCATCACGATCCCGATCAAAACCGACCACCTCAATGACGTGGACGAGACCTTCAAGTTGAATTTGGGAACACCTCTGGTTGGTTCGATTCTGGGAACCGTTCAGCAGTCCATTGTGACGATCACCACGGTGCCGGTCCAATTCACGACGTGGACCACGGAAAACTTCACCACGGCCGAGCAGGCCAACGCCCTGATCAGCGGCCCCTTGGTTGACCCTGACAAGGATGGCTTGAACAACATTCTTGAGTTTGCCTTCGGTCTTGCCCCCAAGGTGGCGAATTCGACCGGAAGACCCAAGACTGGCGTGACCACCGACGGTGGGGTTTCCTACCTCTCCATCACTTTCCGCCGTCGTATTCTGACCAACGAGCTTACCTACACTCCCCAGGTCAAGGACGCCCTGAGCGGAGCTTGGACCGCCGCCACCGTTTTGGTGGGAACTCCCACAGACAATGGCGATGAAACCGAAACGGTAACTTACCGTGATACGGTTGGCATTGATGGTTCGGTGGCCCGCTTCATGCGAATCTTGGTCACCAAAAACCCCTGAAGGGTGGTGATGATAATTTTAAGCGGCTCTGGAAACAGGGCCGCTTTTTTTTTGCGTAAAATTCGCGTTCTGTTTCCAGGGAAAGGGAATCCGTGACGCGCGATCTGAAGCCTCCAGGCAAAGAACGGCCGTGTCATGAAGCGAAACACGTTTCTTGTGAAACTTTGTCTCCTGCGCGGCGTCTGCGTTTACCGCCATGAAACCACGACTCCTGCCTTTGTTGCTCCTCGCCTTTTCTTCCCTCGGAGCTTCCGACCGTGTCTGGTTTGGGACCGAGTCCAAAGGGGCCGCCGGTGGTATTTGCTCGGCCGAGCTTTCGGATGCCGGAAAACTGTCCGCCCCGGTTCTGGCCGCTTCCGCGAGCCAACCCGGATTCCTGGTGCAAAGTCCGGACGGGAAGTTTGTTTTCGCCGCGACCAGTGAGGATGACTTCAAAAGTTCGGGGAGAGGGGGTGTCGCGGCTTTTTCCGTGGGTGAAAACGGGGCTCTGAGCGCGATCAACAAGGTGGCGACCGGTTCCAACGGAACCTGCCACATCACGATTTCTCCGGACGGCCGCCATGTCGTCGTGGCCCATTATTCCGGGGGCTGTTTCACCGTTCATCCTGTTGGTGCGGACGGAAAGGTCGGTCCGGCCAGCCAGACGGTCCAGCACACGGGGTCCGGCCCCAACCCCCGGCGCCAGACCAAGGCCTTCACCCATGCGGCCAACTTTGACCCTTCCGGTAAGTTTCTCATGGTCAACGATCTGGGCTGCGACAAGGTCTTTGTTTACGCTTGGGACGCCTCCACGGGAACCGCCACTCCCGCCGGCACACCGGCGGCGGTGGTGCCGCCCGGTTCAGGTCCCCGCCACTTTGCCTTCCATCCTTCGAAACCCTTTGGTTACGCGGTCAACGAAATGCTTCTGACAGTGACCCCCTTCTCCTGGACAGAGGGAAAACTTCAGCCCCTTGAGACCGTCTCCGCCCTGGCACCCGACGTGACCCGCAACGAGGCCTGGTCGGCCGCCCAGATTTGCGCCTCCCGGGACGGGCGTTTTCTCTATGCCTCCATCCGCATGGAGAACCACCTGGCCGTCTTCAGTTTGGAAGACGCCGGGAAACCGAAGCTGGTCGAATCCGTTCCGGCCGGTGTGGACACCCCTCGGAACTTCAACCTTTCACCCTCCGGACAATGGCTCCTCGCGGCCGGTCAAAAGAGCAACGATGTGGCGGTGCTGGCCTTGGATGCCAAGTCCGGCAGACTCACCCAGACGGGGCAGAAAATCAGCGTGCCTTCGCCCATCTGCGTGCTCTTTGCCCGCAAGTGAGGTTCTGTCTTCAACGCACCTGGCCGGTGCCACGGGCGACCCACTTGATGGTGCAGAGCTCGCGCAGGCCCATGGGGCCGCGGGCGTGAAGACGGTCGGTTGAAATGCCGATTTCAGCCCCGAGGCCGAATTCGCCGCCATCGGTGAAACGGGTGGAGGCGTTCCAGTAAACGGCGGCTGAGTCCACTTCGCGGAGGAAGCGCTCGGCGGCGGTTTTGTCCTTCGTCACAATGGAGTCCGAATGGGCCGAGCCATGGGTGTTGATAAAGCTGATGGCGCCGTCCAGGTCGGTCACGGTTTTTACCGCGAGGATGAGGTCGAGGTATTCTTCGCCCCAGTCGTTCTCGTTGGCGGGAATGAGTTTGCCGGGAAACTGTTCGATCAGCCCTGCCGTTTCAGCGGCGGCGAGGGAGGCTGAATCACAGCGGAGTTGGACACCCCGGGCGAGAAGTTCGCGGGCGACGGCGGGCCAGAGGTCGGCCAGGCGTGATTGATGCACGAGGAGGTTTTCCAGGGCGTTGCAGGCGCTGGGGCGGGAGCACTTGGAGTTGACCGCGAGGCTGGCGGCCATGGCGGTGTCGGCGTCCGGATGGAGGTAGAGCGAGCAGACCCCTTTGTAGTGTTTGATGACGGGGATGCGGGAGTTTTCCACCACGAAGCGGATGAGCTTTTCACCGCCGCGGGGGATCACGCACTGGATGAGGTGGTCGAGCTTCAGAAGGGCGGGCAGGGCGGCCCGGTCGGTCGTGGGGATGAGGATGACGGCGTCGGCGGGGAGACCGGAGGAGGCCAGGGCGCGTGAGACCAGGGCGGCCAAGGCGGTGTTGGAATGGAAGGACTCGGAGCCGCCACGCAGGAGGCTGGCGTTGCCGGCTTTGAGGCAGAGCACGGCGCAGTCTATGGTCACATTCGGGCGGGACTCGTAGATGATGGCGATGACACCGAGGGGCACTCGGACACGGGAGAGGTCGAGGCCGTTGGGACGGACGGAGTGGTCCACAATTTCGCCGACGGGATCGGGCAGGGCGGCGACCTCGCGGACGGACGCGGCGAGGGCGGCGAGACGCTTGGGATCAAGGCGGAGACGGTCCACCATGGGGGCGGAAAGTCCGTTGGCTGAGGCGGCGGCGACATCCCTGGCGTTGGCCTCCAGCAGGGTGGGGGCCTCGGCCACGAGGAGATCGGCCAGCGTGTGAAGGGCGCGGTTTTTTTCCTCGGAGGACGCGGCCGCCAGTTTGAGGGAGGCGGCGCGGGCGCGGGTGGCGAGATCAAGGACAAGGGCGTCGAACGACATGGGGGCAAAACATCCACTGTGGAGGGACGGGACGGGTTGTCGAATGATGAATGGTGAAGGCGTGCCGGCTTTGGGGCAGGGTGGCCTGTCCTGGGAAAGTGGCAGGAACTTCAGTTCCTCAGCCATGCCTTGAGGGCAACGGAAGTCGCCCCCACTTTCCGCACACTCCGCACCCGACGGAGACTGTTGGGAAGTTGTGAGCGTCAGTGGGTCATCAAACGGACCGACTTTCATAAGCCGAGTCAGCATGTTTGGACCCCTCTTCCAGCCTCACCTCAGACACTGGGAGAGCACGTCCACAAGAAGAGGGTGGAAGCAAGGCCTAACTCAGGGCCAACTCGCTCAAACACTGGGGGTTTCTCAAGGTGAGCTACGGGGATGGGAGGCTGACCTCTATGTGCCTCAAGGCAAATTTCGGCAGCATCTGACTGAATGGCTCGGCTCTGATCTTAATTCGAAAGAAAAAGATCGAACAGACGACTAAGCGAAATTGAGTGTCGGGAAGTTGCAAGGGGAGGAAGTTCGCATGCTCTAACGGGGTTTTAATCCGCGTGCCGTTTGACGCGGCGGCTTTTGAACGTTTGCGTCATGGACTGTGTCCGACCCCGTTGCGCGCGAGATCCCTACAGGAAGCTGCCATTCTGGTCGTTGCATATTTCCTGTTTTTGGTAGGATGCCTTGGCTCCGGTTGAAAACGCTCCCCATGGGAACCGTGGATGAGTGAAAAATATCATATCATGCTTATTGTCAATGTTTTACCTTATGCGTGAGATGCCTTCGCAAAGTGGCGTGCCTGGAAATCCTGGAGGGAAGTTTTAGGTCTGCGATATTTTGTAAACAATTTACACATTTACGTTAATTTACCTTGCTGCCTGAGTGAACTGTCAGGCAAAAATACCAACGGTGCGAGACGAGGACATCCGCCCATTTTTTTCAATACATACCCCCGCACCTCCTTCGTATCCAACCCCTTAGGGTGGATGGCGTCCCTCTTTGGGTCCGTTTTCCGCCCTCACGCCACCACTTCGCCACCTCATTTACGCGCCATGAACCATACACAATCCGCCGCCGAGGCCCCACCGGGCCTTGTTTCCTTCCCGATGGCCGCCCCTTCCTTTCGTCCCGCGCGGCGAAGCGCCTTCCGCTCCCTGGTTCCCTCCCTGGCACTTCTGCTCGGGCTGGGAGCGGCAGAGGCCGGCGCGGGCATCGTCCAGACCAATGCCGTCAACACCACCTCACAGACCTTCTACCCGGCCAGCTCCACCGACCTTATCAACTCGGGCGCGGCCACGTTGCTGTCGGCCACCACGACCGGTTTCACGGCTGTCGAGTCATCAAGCACCGTGACACTCAACGACGGTTCCCTTGGCACCCCGGACGACATTGCCAGCACGGCCCTCGATCTGGATGGCACCTGGACGACCACCTTCGCCCTCAACCTCTCCAGCGCCCCGCTCGGCTATGACCTCACGCAGATTCAGACGTTCTCGGGATGGTCGGACCAGCGAGCCAACCAGAAGTATGAGCTGCTTTATTCGCACTATTCGGCCCCGGATGTTTTCATCTCCCTGGGGACGTTCACTTCCCGCACCGCCACGAGTAATGGAAACCGTTCCAACCGGATCACACTGACCGGCTCGAATGGCAGGGTGGCCACCAATGTGGCGAAGCTGCGCTTCACTTTTCAAGATCCGCCGAACCCTAATGATGAGACCGTTTACCGCGAGATAGACGCTCTGGGCACAGTCAGTGGAGGGAATGCCAACACGGCCCCCAGTTTTACGGTGCCAGCTGACCCCGTGCTTAATAATACCGGCACGACCTGGACAGCGCGGGAGAATAACCGCAATTGGTCTTTCATCGCTTCTTCAGCAGACGGGACGAAGCTGGCGGCTGGGACTTATTACGGCCAGATCCTCACCTCGACGAACTCCGGCGCGTCTTGGACAGCACGGGAGAGTAACCGCTATTGGACTTCCATCGCTTCTTCGGCAGATGGGACGAAGCTGGCGGCAGTGGTGCACAGCGGCCAGATCTACACCTCGGTGAACTCCGGTGTGACGTGGACGGCCCGTGATAGTAACCGCAATTGGTCTTCCATCACTTCTTCGGCAGACGGGACGAAGCTGGCGGCAGTGGTGCAAAGCGGCCAGATCTACACCTCGGTG
>JANOBW010000058.1:0-9540 GCA_031411855.1 Opitutia bacterium | reverse complement strand
CTGGTTGTAGGTCACCGCATCCGTCGCCGCGTTCATGACGATGCCGCCGACAAGGCTGCTGGTCGTCCCCGCCAGGGTGGTGCTGGCGGAGGAAATGGTCGTCCCCCCCGCGTAGGTGTTCACGCCCTTCGTGGCATCATTTGCATCACCCAGCATGACCGTCTGGCCCGCTCCGGTGACGTTCACCGTGACGGAACCCAGCCCGCTGATGTTCCCGGCGTAGGTGCCGCCGGCCGCCTGGGTGAAGTTCAAATTGCTCACATTGCCGGAGAGCAGGATGTTCCCCTGCGGGCCGGTGGTGGTGGTCAGGTTGCCCTGGAACACCGTGGTCGGACCGGAGTAGTTGCTGGTGGCATTGGAGAGCGTCAGCGTATTGCCCCCAATTTTGATGAGTCCGCCGCTGCCGGTCACCTGGCCGGCGATGGCGCTGTTCCCAGTGGCCGTATCGATGACGCCAAAAGAATTGGCAAGCATCGTCACCGTGCGGGTTGCAGGAAGCGTGGTGGCTGCATTCAGGACCAGCGTCCCGCCGCCAAAGTTCACGCCGTTGGCCGTGTTGCCCAGTGCCGTGTCAGCGCTGATCGCCAGACGGCCGTTGATGGTGGTCACACCCGTGTAGGTGTTCGCTCCGGAGAGTGTCAGCGTTCCGCCGAACGTGGAAGCTGCCTGAAGGGCATTCACGTTCATGTTGTTCGTGCCGCTGACCGTGATGCCGTTCGTTCCCGCGATGGCAACCCCGATGGTGGCACCGGCCGTGTTGGCGACGACGAAGTGGCCTTCGGTCGCGCCGAAATTGATGCCATTGCCGGTCAGCCCCGCTGCGATGGTGAGGGCCGATTGCGTCGCGTTGGACGCGGTGAAGAGAACCAGACCCGCTCCACCGTTGAAGTTGAGCACATTGGTGTCCAGCGTCAGGGTCTGGGCGGTGGCCGCCGAATTGTCCAGGGTGTAGGAATTCACCAGCGTTCCGACGGTGGCCGGACCGGTCGTGGTCGTGGCCCCAGCGATGCTGCTCCGGGCGTTGCTGCTCGCGACGGCCGAAGTCAGTGCAGTGATTTCAGTCGTGGTGTTGATGGGACGAATGCCGTTGGTCGCGTCGTAAGTAACCGGCATGTAGGTGGGCGGCGTGCCCGTTGGATTGCCTGCGCCGATGGCGTAGGGGAGAACGCTGATCGTCGAAGTAGCGGCTGCACCACCACCGCCGCGGAGCTGGGCGGAGGGGGAGGTGGTGAACTTGACCAGGCTGGCCGCCGTGGCCTGCGCGCCGAGCGACGAGCCCTGGAACTGGACAAATCCGCGGTTGCTCCGGGTCAGGCTGGCGAAAGTCAGCAATCCGGTGGTGGAGGCGGCAGGGGTGTTTTGGATCGCAACACGGTTCACACCATTCCCAAGGGTCAGTGCACCCAGGGTTTCACCACTGCTGACCGTCGTGCTCGCGAGCAGGTTGAAAGTGCCACTGTTCAGGGTCACCGGCGCAGGTGTCGTCGTATTGATGCGGCCCGTGTTCACCGTGGCAGTGTCGTCCACCGTCAGCTGGGCCGCGTTAAGCACGATCCCAGTGCTGCCGGAAAGGCGGCCGTTGCTGTTCAGGGTGACTGTGAGCGGATTGGTAATCGCCTGGAAGGCAAATCCACCATTCAGCGTCGTAGTGCCAGCCACCGTGTTGTTCGCGGTGAGCGTCGAAAGGCCCCAGACCGGGTAGCTGCCCATGTTGGTCTGAGTCGAGCGGAAGGCAAGGTTGCCCGAGCCTGTGATCGCACCCGCCACCGTCAGAGCGGCACCCGTTGTCAGCTGGCCTGAGTTTTGCGCTGCTCCATTCCGGGAACCGCCGAAGAGGTCGAACGTGAGCGTGGAACCACCGCTGATGGCGACGCCATTGGTGCCGCCGAGCGTCAGAACGAGACCGGAGGAGGCCTGCTGCTCGATGGTGGCATTCTGGGAAACGGTGATCGCGTTGTCCAGCGTGTAGTTCCCCTGCTTCGTCTCCAGCGACAGGCCGCCACCGTTGAGCTTGATGGAAGCAGAGCCGAGCGGATTGGTGCTCAGAAGCGGAAGCGCCGTGGTGTTCTGGCCGACGTAGGCAAGCTTGCCCCCCTGAATTTCCAGAATGGTGCCGACAGAAAGAATGTTGGACTGGCCGGTGGCGGACGGGCTGGTGTTGTCGAGGACGAGACGGCCCGCGCCCTGTTTGACCAGGGTCGTCGCCACTCCCCCGTCGGTGATCTGGCCGGGATTGACATCCACCGCCGAGTTGATCGTGGTCGTGCCTCCGCTCAGGACGGTGGATCCGGCACGCAGCTGCCTGCCGGCGGCCCCGGTCACGTTCAGCGTGCTCGCGGCGGGCAGGCTCAGGCTGCCCAGCTGGACTGCGGTAAACTGGGAACCGCCCAAGGCGATGGTCCCCGTGCCGGAGACGTTCACATTGTTGCCAACGTTGATGTTGTTGTCGGCAAACCCGCCCGCGATGTTCTCTGCCGTGAAGAGAGAGGTTGCCGGGATGAACGCCTTCGCGATGCCGGGCCCCTGCCAGCTCAAGCCCGCCTGCCCACCACCAGTGCCCTGGAGGAACTCAAACCTGACGTCATGCAGACCATTGTTCAGGAATGCAGTGGCCCCATCTTCGAAGTTACCCTTCCCGCCGTCGTTGTTGTTGACCTGCACCCCGTCGATGAAGACGCGGGTCGCGTCATCAGAGTTGGTGAAGAAGGAATAAGGACCCGCGGCGGTGACGTTCAGCTTGCCAACCCACTGGGCACCGAAGCTCTCCCACGTCGTGCCGTTGAGAAGGCCCACCTGCGCACCCGCCGGGCGGTTCGCCGGAGTCCAGATGACATTGGGCACGCCAGGATCCGTCTGCGTCGCGACCGCAGGCAGCTGGAAGTGCATGTTGGCCAGAGTATTGCTATTGGACGGCTGGTTGAAGTAACGCCCGGTGATGCCGGTGGTGCCCGTATTGGCCACCGCGTCGAGCTGGAGGGTCCCACCGCTGCCCAGGCTGACCGTGCTGCTGCCGAGACCGCTGGTCGTGCTGCTCACGCTGGCCCGCAGGGTGCCGCCGGTGACGGAGGACGGGCCGGTAAACGTGTTCGCCCCGGTGAGCTGGAGGACGCCGTTGCCGGTCTTGCTGATCCCGCCGGCCACTGCGCCGCCGATGTTGTTGCCGATGGAGTAGTCGTTGCAGATCGTGTTGCTCACCGTGATCGCCTGGGGCGTGATGGCCGCACCGGTGATGATCTTGTTTTTGCCGGAATCATTCAGGGTGACCTGCAGGCCGTTGGGCGAGCCGCCAGTCCAGTTGCCGGCCGCATCCCCCGCTCCGCTCACCGCACCAGTCCAAGTGCTGGAGGCGCCAAGCGCCTCGACGCTCAGGTCGAGGGAGGTTCCGGCCGCGTTGTTGACCAGGCCATAGACAAAGCCGCCGCCCGGCGTGGTGCCGAGCCTGATGCCGGCGATGGCGCTGGCCGTGACTGCCGAGCCCGCGTAATCAATGAGCGGGTAGGTGCCCAGCCCGGTCGTGCCGGTGATGTTAAAGACCGAGGAACCGCGGCTCAGGACGCTGGCGGGAGTGACAATGGGAGCCGGACCACCGGGAGTGGTGAGGGCGAAGGCCGCCGCGGATCCGCCATTGAACCGGAGGCCGCCGGTGACGACGCCGGAGCCCTGAATGGTGCCGGTGTTGTTCACCGTGACGAGGCCGGTCCCGGTCGCGCTGATGCCCGCCCCGGCGAGAGTCAGGGTGCCGCCGTTGACGAGCGTGCCGCCGGTGTAGTCGTTGAGGGAGTTGGTCAGCGTCAGATCACCCGCGCCCACTTTGCCCATCGTGACCACTCCGGTGACGAGGCCGCCGAAATTGGTGGAGAGGCCGCCCAGACCCACATTTACCTGACCGCCCGCCTGAGCCAGCGTGCCGAAGGTGGAGGTCACTGTGCCGGTGCCGGTGAGGGCGCCGATGCTGCCAAGGAAGCCGCCGGCGCTAAGGGCCGTGCCGCCTGCGAGGTCGATGGTCGAGCCGAGGCTCGCGTTGTTCGTGGTGAACTGAACTTGCCCGTTGGCGACATTCACCGTGCTCGTGTAGGCCGGGCTGGTGCCGCCGATGCCCAGGATGCCGTTTCCAGTCTTGGAGATGGTGCCCGCACCGCTGAGGGTGGAGTTCAGGACAAACCCGACTGCGCCGGGAGCCGCAGGGAAGGTGCCGACCGCGATGCCGTGGGCTCCGGCGGGCAGGGACAGGTTTCCCTGAATGACCGGGATCGTGCTCGCCTGGCGGAGATCCGTCGCGGTGATGCCGTTTGTCAGGGTCAGGGTGCCGGCTCCCGTTGAAACCGTCGGCCCCTGGTTGTTGTTGCTCCCGCCGTCAGTGGCGAAAACGAGCGCGCTCAGAGTCTGGCTGCCTCCATTCAAATTCAGGCCAGTGCCGCCATTGAGAGTCACCGTTGCCGTCGGAGCGATCTGATTGGAGAGGTTGGCGGCGAACGTCAAGGTCTGCGCGCCCGGAGCCTGAGAGTCGGCACCGTTGTTCGTGCCGCCGTTCAGAGTGATGCTGCCCGGGATGGCCACGCCCACCGTGTTGTTCAGCGTGAGGTTCACCCCGTTCACCGTGGTCGATCCCGTGTAGGTGTTGGTCCCGTTGAGCGAGATCGTGCCCCCGAGGCTGGCGCCGCCCAGCACGAGGGAAACCGCGCTGCCATCCGGATTGTTGATGATGCTGGAATTGATCGTCAGGGTGTTCGCACTGTTGTAAACGAACAGCTCCTGGGCGGCGCCAGGATTCACACCGCCGGCGGTCAGCCTGCCCGCATTGCGCTCGGTTCCGATCGTCCGGTTGTTTGCATTGAAGGGGCTCAGCAGACCGCCGCTCTGAAGATTCAGCGTGTCGTAGCCGGCGTTGCCGTAGATGAGCGTGGAAGCCCCGTCAAAGCGGAGGGAATTGATGACCGTGTCACCAATCGGCAGCGTGGTCGTCTGACCAAGGTTCACGTTATTCCCCGGAGCGAAGGTGCTGGTGTAGAAGACAGGGCGCAGTCCGGTGGCCGGGTCATACTGCGCGAAGTCGGTCGTGTTGGCCACGATGTTGTTTATGCTGCCGCTAGTGCCGCCTTGGGCCGAAGCCGGGTTGAAGCCACCCAGCGTGACCCAAGCCGGGAGCATGGCCCCGGTGGCGACCGGAGCGACTCCATTCAGCTTGTCGACAAAGAAGCGCGGGTTGTCCCCCATGTTCTGGGCGTTGGACTGGATGAAATTGAAGGAAAGGGTGCCTGAACCGGCAGCCCGGATGATGTTGCCGACATTGACCTGGTTGGTGCCCGAGCTGTTCGCATTAGCCGCGCCCACCTCCTGTGCCTGGAGCAGTGCGGGGCCGCTGCCGATGGTGACGGAACCGCCGACGCCGTTGCCGACGTTGTAGGCATTCTGGGTGCCGCCGCCCCGGCCAATGAAGGTCATCGCACCGCCGTTCAGGGTGATCGGGATGGTGTTCGGAATGCGGTTGAGCGTCTGAATCGTCTGACTGTCGTCAATGCGCAGGGCTGCGCGGTTGATCGTGAGGGCTGAGGTGCCGGAGAGCGTCGCGCCGTCCTGGAGGACGGTCAGACCGCCGAGGATGGTCGTGGTTCCCTGGTAAGTATTGGGAGCGGTCAGCGTGAGGGTGTTGCCCCCCTCGCGAACGACGTTCAGGTTTTTTGCCCCGACGACCGCGCTGTGATTGATGCTGGAGGGCACCGTAAAGCTCGCGCCCATGGTGAAATAGAACGTGGAATCGGTGGCGGTGGAGTTGTTCGTGATGACACCACCCTGGCCAGGCAAAGCGCTGGAGCCCGCAGCCAGGTTCGAGGCGTAGCCGCCGACGCGCTGGTTGTTTCCGTTCAAGTCGAGCGTGCCCCCCGCGTTCACTACGAGGTTTGCTGCATTCAGCGTGCCGTTCAGGGTGCCCTGGACGGGGGCGGTCGGCACCTGGAAAAGGATCCGGTTTTCCCCGCCGTCGAGCACCACCGTACCGCCGTTGATCCGGGTCGTGCCGATGTAGGTGTTCTGCGCCTGGAGTGTCAGCGTGCCCAGACCGTCCTTGATGAGGCCCACGCGGCTGACGAAGTTCGGCGAGGCGTTCGGGCCGAAGACATTCAAGCCGGGAAGGCTCGAAGCAATCACGCTGCCGACGGTGAGGTTCGTCCCGGCGCCGGTGGTCATGACCACCAGTTCGCGCAGGTTGTTTGAGGAGGTGACACCGGCATTGAGCGTGCCGCCAGTGATGCTGGTGGAAACGCCGAAGGCGCCGATGGCACCGCTGTCCAGCTGGAGCGTGCCGCCAGCCCCGAGGGTGATGCCGCCCGCGCCGGGGGCAAAGCTGATCGAGTTCACCAGGGTGCTGCCCGCCGGGGCGGCAATCACACCGGAGTCGTTCCTGATGTTGTTTGGACCGCTGATGGCATTGAGCTGGTAGTCCGCCGCGGCCAGCGGCGCGATCCCGTTCACCCCGATCTTGGCAAAGCTGCTGCCGTCCCCCGTATTGGTCTGGTCCACCACGGCCCAGGGCAGGATGGCGCGGTTCGCACTGCCGTCCGCACCAAACTGGCCTATGGTCTGCGGGGTGTGCCCGGCACCGGTGAAGGTGAGGTTCGCCGAATTGGCCGTGCCCGCCGCGTTGGCTCCGAGGTTGTTTCCGCGAACGAGGGCCGTGCCGTTGTTGGCCCGGGCAAAACCGTTCGTGCCGATGGTCGAGTTAAGAGTCATCGAACCCGTGGTGTTCGGGTTCAGGGTCAGAATGCCGCGGTTTGAGTTGAAAGTCAGGGCATTTCCTCCAATGCCTTCCGTCGTGGCACCAGCGGCGTTGGCGAGGAGGTTCAGACTTCCTCCCACCAGGGTGATGGGCTTGGTGATTTTCGCTGCGGCGGCTGCGGTGTAGTCGATGTTCACCGTGGCTGTCGGGTTCACCGTCAGGCCGCTCGTGGTGGCGATGGTGCCGGTCGCTCCGCTGACATTGAGGGTGCCCAGATTGACGGTGGTCGCGCCGGTGTAGGTGTTCGCTCCAGTCAGGGTGAGGGTGTTTCCGCCCACTTTGGTCAGCGGCTGCCCGGCACTGATGATGCCGCTGATGGTGATGTCACCGCCCGCGCCGAGGCTGTTGCTGCCGATGCTGGCCGCGCCACCGAGGACGACGTTGCCACTGTGGGTGACGGTCGCTCCGGTGTTAATGAGCGAACCCAGGCTGTTCATCGTCCCGTAGTTGGTCGTGCCCGCTCCGGTGAGGTTCAGCGGCTCAGCCAGGGAAAAGCCGTTCAGGTCGAGCACGCCGCCACCGGCAACGTTGGTCGTTCCCGCCGTGGTCCCCAGCGCGGCGGCATTGTTCACTTTCAGGAAGCCGGCGGAAACAGTGTAGTTGGCGGTGTTCGAGCTGGCCCCGGACAGGGTCAGGGTGTCCGGGCCCACTTTTTGCAGGGTGAAGTTCCCGCTTTGCGCTCCGGTGAGGGTGATGTCCCCCAGACCGCCGATGGCGGTGGCTACTCCGATGGTGATGGGGCCGCTGGCAGAGGCGGCGGAGCTGGCGCTGTTCCAGAGAGCCGCAGGAGTGCCTGAGATTCCGGTGCCTGCAGCGATGCCCGTTCCGTTCAGGGTGAGCGGCTCCGCGCCGAGGGCGACGCCATTCAGGTCGAGCACGGCCCCGGTGGCAACCACAGTCGCGCCAGCGGCAGTGCCGAGGGAGGCGGGATCCGTGATCTGAATGCCACCGGCGTTGATATTGATCGCGCCGCTGAAGGTTTTCGCCCCGGACAGGATGAGCAGACCGCCACCGGTCTTGTTGATGACGCCGCCGCCAGTCACGTCGCCAATGAGCCCAAGGGCACCCGTCGTCGGATTGAGCGCGGCCGTGTTGGCCCCGACTGCCGTGGTGCCGCTGACCGTCATGGTGCCGATGCCGCCGACATTGGTGACGTTCAGCGTGCCGGTGGCCCCGGCGAAGGTGAGGTTGTTGATGCCGCCGTCGAGGTCCGAGCCTCCGCCATCAAGCGTGAGGCTGCCCGCTGCGGCGATGCTCTGGTTGATGCCGGAGTTGGCCACATTGGTGAGCGGAGCCACGGACTGGAGGGCCGTGGACGGAATGGGGCGCATGACGCTGCCCGAGTCCGGACCGCTGAAGGACACGCCCACACCCCCGCCGCCACCGCCATTGAGCGCCTTGAAGGCGATGGTATGAAGGCCCGCGCTGAGGGTGATGGGGGCACTGACCGGCGCATGCACCACGCCAGAACCGCCACCTCCGGTGTTCACTGCGACGACCGGCTTGCCGTCGATGACGAGCTGGGATTGATCGTCCACGTAGCTCTGGAACGTGTATTCGCCACCGTTCGTGATGTTGAGCCGGCCGCTGTAGACGACGATCCCCTGGGCAAACGAGGTGCCCGTCACTGTGGGCGGGCGGTTCGTGATGGCCCCATCCGAAAGGAGGGGCACCGTGATCACGCCGCTTGGCACCTGGCCGAAGTTCGTCGTATTGAGAGCCCCGGAAGCGCTCATCTGGTAGAACCTGGCCGTCAGCCCGCCCGGAGTGCCTGCCGCGAAGGTGCCGCCGACCCCGACCGCTGAGATGCCGATGGTCGGGTTGGCCGCAGTGGTGAACGTGCCGGTTCCGAAAAGGTTGTTCGCCGCGCCCACCGTCGGGGCCAGGCGCAGGGTGCCGGCCGCAGCCACGCTCACATTCCCGCTGAAGCCGGAGCCGTTTCCACCGATGATCAGGTTGCCGGTGCTCCCTGCGATGGTGGCGATGTTGTTCGCTCCGGAGAGATTGTCCAGCTGGAGATTGCCCGTGGTGGCATTCACACTCAGCGCACCGCCGAGGGAGAGCCCGTTAAACCCGAGAGAGTAGTTGTTGCCGCCGGTGACGTTGAGCTGCAGGGGCGCAGTGGTGGTCAGCGTGCCCATGCGAAGCTGAACTCCAGAGCCGGTGATCGTGTTGTTGACCCCAAACGTGGGCGAGAACACGGACTGCGGGTAGTTGTTCACATCCACGCCAAAAATCGGCACGGTGCCCGCCACGGTCACGTTGTTTCCGTAGGTCACGCGGTTGTTCACGCTCTGGCCGGGAAAAACCACGCCCACCGTGCCGCCGATCGCTACGTTGGCTCCCACTCCATTGTTGCGCAGTTCCAGGGTGGCCGCACCAGCCGCGATGCCACCGGAGGCGGTGGTCAGCCCCTTGTTGATGGTCAGTGTGCCTGTGCCAAAGGCGCTGTCCGTCTGGGCGCCAAGGCCGCCGCCACGCAGGACGCCGTCATTCAGCGTGACGCCGCCGGAGAAGGTGCTGTTCGCACCAGCCGTCGGGTTGCTGCCGTTCAGCACGAGGCGCTGGCCGCCGGCCTTGACGATGCCGCCATTGGTGATGATCGTGTCGATCGTCGCCCCGGTGTCAGCCTGCGTCACAGAGGAATTCGTCGTGATCGTCCGCGTCGCGCCGCCGAGATCCAAGGTGCCCACGCCGGGGGCGAAGAAGTTGAGCGCATTGCTCGTGGCGGAGGTCCCGGTGATCAGCGCCTCGCGGTTCGTGTTGCC
>JANOBW010000057.1:0-4205 GCA_031411855.1 Opitutia bacterium | reverse complement strand
TCCAGGCCGCCGCCGCCAACGCCACCTCCTACCAGTGGCAGCTCAACGGCTCCGACCTCTTCGGCGCGACCTCGGCCACCTATGTTGTGCCCAGTCTGAGTTCCGTCCACGACGGTGTTTACACCTGCGTGGCCACCGGTCCCGGCGGCGTCACCACCACCAGCGCGCCCGCCACCGTCACCGTCCTCCACACCTACGCCACCTGGGCGGCGGAACGCGGGCTCGCCGCCGATTCCGAGGCGGCCGACTCCGATGGCGACGGCTACGCCAACCTCGCCGAGTTCCTCGCCAACACCGACCCGCTCACCGCCGCCTCCGCCGCCGAACGCGCCTCCGCCCAGGCCGTCACGAGCGTCCCAGCCGGCTCCCCCGCCTTCCAGCTCGACCTCCGCCTCAACCGCCGCGCCTCCTACCAGGGCTACAGCGTCCAGCTCGCCACCGGCCCCGCCGGCCCCTGGACCACCGTCACCCCCGCCTCCTCCCAGGTCACCGGCACGGAACCGCAGGGCGACCAGCACTGGCGCCACACCTACACGCTCCCCGCCAACCCCGCCCGCAGCTTCCTCCGCCTCAGCCTCGCGAAATGATGTGGCAGTGACCCGAGTTCGGTATTCCAGCTGTGGGCGCCGGGCGCCAGCCCGGCATCCGCGACGCTCGCCCCCTCCCATGCCGTGTCTTTTGTCGTAACCCGATGAAAATAAATTATTTATAACATCGCCACCGCAAGGCGTTCGCCGTTAAGTTGAATCGTCGGTCTGCTGCGGGTGTTCCCGCCCATTTCGCCGACACCTCATCTCATCATCATCATAGGATTCATCTCATGTTATACACATTCGCCGTCGTTCTCATCATCATGTGGCTGCTCGGCATGGTCTCGTCCTACACCATGAACGGATTCATCCACGTTCTGCTCGTCATCGCCATCGTCATGGTGCTCCTGCGCGTCATCAGCGGCCGCAAACCCCTCTGAATTCCAGACGCACCCGCCATGAACAAAGCCGTCTCCACCGCCCTTCTCATCGGAGGCATCGTCCTGATCGTCTGGGGCGTGAACGCCTCCGAATCGTTCAGCTCCGACGTCTCCAGACTTTTCACCGGCGCGCCCACCGACAAAAGCATCTGGCTCAGCCTGGGCGGCATCCTGGCCGCCAGCGTCGGTCTGTATGGGCTGACCTTCGGCGGAAGCAAATAAGCCCGGCAGACAGTCCTCGTTGAGGACGAGGAACGTGGTGGATCACGCCTTGAGCACGTTGCCCCGCCTTCAGGCGGAACCAGGGTGAAAGACTCCTCAAGTCCACATCCGGCAACAAGTTACTTCCGCCTCAAGGCGGGACAACCCACGCCCGAAGCACTTTCGGAGCGGCGTGTTTGTTTCCGGCCGGTTCCCTCAGTTCCCGGCCTTCAGAAAACCCTGCGCGGCCATCCACTCGGTGAAACGCTCGGGCCAGGCCGCCACCGGACCGGTCATCTTGGCGCGGTAGCCGAAGCCGTGGCCGACATTGGCGTAAACGTGAAACTCGGCCGAGGCACCGGCGCGTTTGAAGCGGAGGTAAACTTCCGCGAGGCCTTCCGCGATGTCCTGGCGGTCCTTCTCGCCGCAGGCCAGGAAGGCCGGCGGGGCGTTTTTCTCCGGGAGGATGTCGCCGGTCCGGCCCGGGTAAATCAGGGCCTGGAAGGCGGGGTGCGAACTCTCGCGCTCGACCGGATCGGGTGATCCCGCCACGCCGTCCCCGGCCTTCATGGCGATGAGGGCCGTGAGCTCCCCGCCGGCGGAGAAACCGATGGAGCCGAGGCGTTTCGGATCAATCCCCCACTCCCCGGCCCGGGCCCGGATGGTCCGCATGGCCCGCTCGGTGTCGGCCAGGGCGTGCCCGGCGATGGTGTAGGTCGAGCCCTCCTCGCGGGCCAGACGGTGTTTCAGGACAAACGCGGCGATGCCCTTGGCGGCCAGAAACCGCGCCACGTTTTCCCCCTCATGGTCCACGCATAACATGCGGTGCCCGCCTCCGGGAATGACGAGGACGGCCGCGCCGTTGCCCGCGCCTTTTTCCGGCAGGAACGGGGTGAGGCTCGGCACATGGATGGACGACACCTGGCGCTCGCCGCCGCCATTGGTCACGACCTTCTCCGGGCCGGTCTTGCCCTCCGAACCGGGCGCGTCGCCGGGCCAGAGCCGGATCGCGTCGGCGGCAAAGGTGTTGAGGGTGGCCAGCAGGGCAAAGAGGAGGGTTTTCATGGGGTGGAAAGGAAGTGACCGAACAGGGGAGACGCGGCCCCGGGCAAAGGTTCCCCCGGGGCGCTGACACGACAAGGCCGCGGGGCCGCCGCACTTCCCGTTCGCCCCACAGCCGTTTCCCCCCACACCTCCCCTCATGGAAACAAACTGGTTTGTGTGGGCCCTGCTCTCCGCCGTCTTCGCCGCCATGACCGCCATTCTGGCGAAGCTGGGCTTGGAACGGGTGGACTCCGACCTCGCCACCCTCGTCCGCACCGCCGTGATCCTCGTCGTCCTGGCCTGTTTTATCGTGGCCACCGGCAAGTGGAGCAACCCGTGGGACCTCTCGGGGCGCACCTGGCTTTTCCTCACCCTCTCCGGCCTCGCCACCGGGGCGTCCTGGGTCTGCTACTTCCGCGCCCTCAAGGTTGGGAAGGCCTCCCAGGTCGCTCCCGTGGACAAACTCAGCCTCGTCCTGGTCGCGGTTTTCGCCGTCATCTTCCTGCACGAGCGGCCGTCCGCCAAGGACTGGCTCGGCATCGCCATGGTGGGCTCGGGCGTGCTGATCCTGGCCCTGAAAAGGTGAGGGGCACCGAGCCCTCCCAACCCGCTCATTCGAAGGTGAGCAGCTTCACCGCACCCTTGGGCAGCTCGGCGGCGGGCGCCATGGCCGGAGTCAGCAGATACAGGACACCTTCTGTTTTGAGGCCGTCAACCCGCAGGGAATGCGTCGCGGGGTCGTATTTCTCAAAAGGCCAGTCCACCTCGGCCTTCCTCGCAAAATCAAGTGTCTCGACCACCTTGCCATTGAGCATGAGGGAAACGCTTCCCTCACCCGTTCCGGCGGATTTCACCTTGAGTCCGGTCACCGCGAACGTGCTGCGCCGGAGCGCCTCGGGGCCGACCTTTCCAAGCCCCTGGAAGCGTGCCAGTTCGGGACTGTATTTGTTTTTGAGGCCGGCCAGCCACACCGCCATGTTGGCCTCCTTGAAACCCCGGTCAAAGAGGACGTCCGGAGTCATCCGGCACTGGAAGCCAAAGGTGAACATCAGCGCGCCCCTTTCAAGATTGTGGCTGACCGTGGACTGCTCCCAATCCTTGCGGGGGACTTTGGGAACCACCACCTCGCCCGTGGGCTTCACCTCGATCTCGCTGCTTCCGGCGGGGCTTTTCAGGGTGAGCTTGAAGGGGCGTTTGTCTTCAGGGACCGCATGGGTGATGCTCACGTAGGCGGTGACGAAACGGTTGCCCTCGCTTTCCTTCACCGCCTGCTCCGAGAGCCCCAGGATCGCAAAGGGCATTGTCTGCGCAGTCAGGGCGGAGGTCGCCAGGGTGCCGAGAAAAACCAGGGGGGACAGAAGGAAACGCATGAGGTGAACTTCTGAAACCCGCCCCCCGGAGTCAATGGCCGGGCAATTCCGGCCGCAACTCTCAGCGTGTCTTCGGGAGGCTCGCGGCCGCAATGGCCTGGCCGTGGCGTTTGCCGTGCTCGTCGGGGGTCGTGAGGTTGATCTTCGCGGCCAGCTCCGGGTATTCGTCGGCCAGCACTTGTTTCGCAATCGAAATAATCAGGTCCCCGCCCGCGCCGCTGGTCACGCGGCCCAGGATGAGGAGGTGGCGGATCTCGTAAAACTCGGCCAGCCAGGCGATGCTGTGGCCGAAGTAAACCCCGATGGTCTCGTAGATCTTCCGGGCGCGGGCGTCCCCGGCCTTCATGAGTTTCTGCACCTCCACGAGCTGCTCGGGGAAGGGCAGGCCGGCGGGAACCTCGATGCCGGCCAGCGGGATGAGGCGGGCCACGGCCTGCTGGGAGAAATACTGCACGCCGCAACCCTCGTCGCCCGACCACTCGTCGCGGGGGCCGCCCTCGCGGTAATCAAAGGGGACAAAGGCGAACTCGTTCAGGAAGGTGGTGATGTGGCCGTTGGCGTCCACATAGCCCCCGGCCGTCGAAGTGCCCATGGAGAGGCCGAGCACGGCGTTGTCCTTG
>JANOBW010000056.1:0-27490 GCA_031411855.1 Opitutia bacterium | reverse complement strand
AAGCGCAGGCCGTTCTGGGCGAGGGAGTCGAGCTGGGGCGTGGCTATTTCGGAACCGTAGCAACCGAGGTCGGAGTAGCCCAGGTCGTCGGCCAGGATGAGGACGATGTTGGGAGGAGAGGGCGGGGATTTATGATTTATGATTCTTGATTCTTGATTTCCCGAGGCAGGGTGAGTGCAGGCGGCGAGGAGCAGGGCGAGAAGGGCCAGGGCCAGGCGGTGGTGGGCGCGGAGGGTTTTCATGGGGGGATACGGCGGGAGAAACCTTACTTTGCCCCGGCCTGTTTTCTGAGTGCGACCATGGACTCGGCGAGGGACTTGCCGATGCCGCCGAGGATCTTGGCCGAGCCGAGATAGTGAAACTCAAAGTTGGAAATCCCCTTGTCGAGGATGAGGCGTTCGCGCTCGGTCAGGCCTTCCGTCCGGAGTTTTTCGAAGGCCGCCTTTTCCTCGGCCGGAGTCAGTTTCTTCGCGCTTCCCGCGGCCAGTTTCTTGGCCCGCTGCTTGATCTCGTTTTCCTTGGCCTTGGCGGCGGTCAGCTCCAGGTCCCAGCATTTCTCCGTCAGCACGGCAGAGACATTGCCCTTGAACTCCGGCAGCGCGGCCGGGGCGGCCATGGCGTCGCGGAAGTTCTGATGCGTCACCTGGTAGCGCCGCTGGTCGGGGCCGTAGGCGGAGGTCGGGCCGCCGACACCGAGAACACCGATGACGAAGGGAAGCTGCGGGGTCTTGAAATCTTTGCGCACATCCCGGATGAAGTGGGCCAGGTTCACGCCGTAGGACTGGTAGCCGTCGGGTTTGTCACGGTCGGGGTAAGTGGAGCTGTCCACCAGGTCGTTCCAGCCCTGAAACCAGACAAAGCCGGCCAGCTCGTAGCCCTGGGCCGCGTCGTAAGTGGGAACGACGCGTTTGATGTCCCCCAGCACCCGGTTCACGTGCTCGACCATGAGCCGGTAGTAATGGCCGGTCTCCTTTTCCTTCTCGGCCCTGAGGGCGGCGATGTCCTTGCCCTGCTTGGCGAAGGTGGCGAGCTGGGATGGGTTGAACTCATAGGGGCCGGCGCCGGGCGGACGGAAGTCGGTGTTGAGACTCTTGCCGCCCCACGATGTTTTGATGAGCAGGATGGGGCCGTCGGTGAGCTTCTGCGTATAAAGGCCGAAGGTGAACTCGGGGCCGATCTTGGGACCGTTCTGGCTGGCCCCGAAACCGGCGGTGAGTTTCCCCGTCTGCTCCGTGGTGTCATCCGCGCCGCAGCCGACGGAGGAGATCCAGACGCGTTCGCAGACCCTGGGTTTGCCGTCCTTGTCCACCATCTCCTCCAGCATGGGTTTGGTGGCCGGGTCCATCCCGATGTGCTCGAAGGTGCTGACCTTGGCGTGCCCCTGCATGTTGGACTGGCCGGCGAGGACGTAAACCTGAAGCGGCCTGGCCAGGGCGGGGACGGCGAGGGAGACGATGAGCAGGGCGAGGATGGGGTTCATGGCGGGAGGTGGCGGGCTGGCTTGCCCTGTGACGGCGAACGGTTCAGGGAGTGGCGATGACCAGCGCGGGGCGGGAGAGGACGCCGCCGGAAAGGGCGCTGTAATGGTCCGAGCGCCAATAATTCTTCAAATCCTCGGCGGTGATGAGGCTGAGCCCGGGACTGGCGATGGCGGGGTTGCACAGGACGAAGAGGTTTTCCGCAGCCAGGTAACCGACGACATCGAGCGTGTGGCCCGCCTCGCCGTTGGGATACTGGGGGCCGACAAACTTGAAATCTATGACCACGGGATGCCCGGCATCGAGTTCGGAGCGGAGGAAGGCCGTGGCCTTTCCAAACCCCTCGTCATCAGGAGTGAAGGTGATGAGCTTCCAGTTGAGCCCGATTTTGGCGGAAGCCTTCAGAAGGTGGTCCCAGTCTGTGCCCGTGCCCGGAGGCGAGGGACACAGGCGCTTGTAGTCCCATGCGCCAAGCCTGGCCCCCTGATGCCTGGCCATGATCGTGCAGGCGGTGGAGCCGCAGTTGTTAAAACCCTGATGGACATGGGGAACATCGAGCAGCGTGAACCGGCCCGGCTCCGCCTTGCGCCCGCGGTAGTCCATCAGTTTGAGAAGATCGGACCCCTGCTGGGCGGCCATGACATCGGAGGACTGGGTGGGCTGTCCGGTGGCGCCGACGGGTTTGAGTTTGGAAACCCTGGTCCAGGTCTCCCGGGCCTTTGCCAGCTCACCGGCCCGGAACTGGAGCTCGCCGAGGACGACCAGGCCGGAGGGGTCGTTCAACTCCGCGGCGCGTGTCACGAGCCTGAGCCCCTCGGCCGGGTCGGCGGGCACGCCGTCTCCCGCGAGATAGACCATGGCGGCCGAGGAGGCGGCCCGGCCGCTGCCCATCCCGGCGGCCTTTTTCCAGGCCTCCAAAGCCTTGGCCGTGTTTTGCTCCACCCCCTGGGCGCCGAAGTGGCAAAGCCCGAGGTTGTAGCCGGCCTGGGCGGATTCTCCGGCGGCGGCCTTGAAATAGCCAAAGGCGACTTCGGGACGATGGCTGACACCCCTGCCGGTCAGGAAGGCATGCCCCACCAGATCCATGGCGGCGGCATCACCCTGATCAGCAGCCAGATGCGCCCAACGCAGGGCCTCGGGAAGGTTTTTCTCCGCGCCCTTGCCATCGCGGTAGCAAAGGGCGAGCGAGACCTGGGAGCGGACGTCACCCTTCCCGGCCTGGGCGAGAAGGTTTTCCACGGAGGGAGTTTCCTCGGCCTGCAACTGCGGGGCGGCCGCGAGGGAGGTGAGAAGTCCGGCAGTCATGAGGCGTCGGAGCGGGTGGAGTTTGCAATGGGGGCGCATGTGCGGGTGCCTTGGGTTAAGCTTTGTCCGGCGTGAAACAGCAGGCTTATTTGCCGCCCTTCAGCAGCTCCGCCATGGCCTCACCCATGGCCAGGCCGACGTCCATGTAAACCTTGGCGTTTTTGCCGTAGTGGGCGTTGCCACTGCCGCCACGGGCCATGGGGTTGGTGTAAACGGTGGCGACGTTGCCCTTGAACTGGGGATACTTGCCGCTTTTGCCGTCCACCGCCAGATGGGCCTCCAGCACTTTGCCGGTGTTGTCGGTCATGCCTTTCTTGGCTTCGCCGAGGGTGCCCATGACAAACTTGGCGTTGGGGGAGTTGAAGTCTTTCCGCAGGGAGGCGATGACGTTGACGAGGTTTTCCTCATAATGGCTGGCGTGGCCTTCGTCCCCGCAGTCCTTCTCCCCCTGCCACCAGAAAAATCCGGAGACCTCGTAGCCCTTGGCGCCGGGGTAATAGGTCTCGAGCTCGGACAGGACCTTCTTGGCGTTGGCGACATCGTCGTCGTATTGTTTTCCCGCATACCATTCGATCTTCTGCGGTTCGGTGCCCTTCTCCCACTTCATGGGGGACTCCTTGTAGCCGGCGTAGGTGTAGGTCACCTCCTTGCCGGTCTTGCGGTCCTTGCCCTTGTATTCGAAGCCCTTGCTGCCGGGAGGAAGCAGGTCCCAGCCGAGGCTGCGGTTCCCGATGCAGCTTTTGAGGATGAGGACCGGCTCGCTGAGGGCGTTGCCCAGGGGGTGGCCGAGACCGAACTCGGGTCCCAGGGTGCCATACTTGCCGTTGGCGCCACCGACCTTCAGCCAGGTGTTGTTGAGAAGGTTCATGCCGCCGCTTTTCCCGACCATGACCTGGGTGAAACGCACGTCGAGGCGTTCGGCCCAGGCGCCGGAGGCGTCCGTCAGAAACGGGTAGAGCTTCTCCTCCTTGACCGCCTTTTCGAGGGTTTCCCCCTTGGTTCCCGCGACGCCGCCCAGGCCCACCATGTTGGACTGCCCCATGAGGATGAAGACCTTGACGGGCTTGGAGAGGTCGGCGGGTTTTCCGTCGGGCCTGGGAAGGTTTTGGCCGGGGGCCGGGCTGTTTTCCTCAGCAGACAAAGGAGTGAGGCAGGGGCCAAGGGCGGCCAGAAGCAGGGTGAGGGTTTTGATGGTTTGAGTTCTCATGGGGAAAGGTGTTGGGGAGCGGTGGGTGGCGTGGGCGGGAGGCGGTTTTTTTACCGGATCGGTTTGAACGTGAAATCCTTGAGGGTCACCCCGCGGGCGCCTGGGACGAGCGCCAGGTCGAGGACGTTCCGGCCTTTGGCCAGGGTGATTTCGACCGGCTTGGTTTCCTGCCACAGACCGATCGTGAGGGGGACGGTGGATTCGATCGGCTGCTTGGAACTGTTGGCCGTGAACTGAAGTTTTTGGCCATCCTGAAACGAGGCCACCCGGGCCGTCAGCGCGTAGCGGCCGGCCTGCGGGGCTTCGAAAACATACTGGGCCTTGAAGCCTCCCTTGCAGTGCGTCTGCAGGCCGCCGGAGAAACTTTTCATGACCGCCGAGGAACCGGACGCCTGGGCATGGGCCACGGCGGGAAGGGTCAGGATTCCGGCGGGGCCCAGGACCACCTTGCGATCGGCCTCCGTCACGACCGCCCGCTCGGGCTTTTCCGGCTCCTTCGCCTCGTTGGCCTCGGCCAGCTCCTGGCCGAGAGGGCCCAACTCAACCGCCTGGGAGGCAAGGAGAACGGACTGGTGATGGGCGAGGTGGCTCCAAAAGCCGCCGGTGATTTGTTTGCGGTCGTTGAAGGCCGGCTCGCCGAGCACGCGGCTGATCCACTGGGCGCGCAGGACTTTGAGGTAGTCCGCGCCGTGTTCACGCGCCTGGGTCTCCAGAAGGAAATCCAACCCGCCGCGGGGGGCGTCGTCCTTGTCCCACCAGCTGGCCTGGAAGCCGGCCCCGAGGTTGATGACCCAACCCTTTGGTGTCCAATGGCTCAGCGCGGCGTGTTTGTGCTGGGTCACGCCCCAGACCGGGATGCCGAAACTGCGCAGGATGAAGCGGCCAAAAAAGGCGCGCCGGCCGCAGACCCCGCCGTTGATGGGGATGTTTTGGTAGTCCTGGAGCTGGGGAAGGTCGTTTTTGACGTTTTGCGAGCCGTAGCTGACATCGGTCCTGACGGCGGCGGCATAGCGCCAGCCGTAGTCCGGGTTGGTGACCTGGTCCGGCCGGTAGGTCCGGAGCATCTGGCGGCCCCAGGCCAGAATCTCATCCGGCGCGTCGCAATCCACCACCATCCGGTATTCCCAAACGGAAAAATCCTTGAAGGCAGGGTCCAGTTCGCCGCCGAGAAAGGCCTTCTCGTAGTGGAGGTAGCGTTTGAGGGGGTCCACGGTTTCCGGGCCATCGCTCCGGCCCTCGGGGTTGGACTGTTTGACGGGGACGGCGTGCTCCAGGGCGATGGCGAGGGCGAGCCGCTGCAGGGGACCCTCGGCCGACTTCGCGCTGGCCTGGCGGATGGCCGCGTAAATCTGCGCGGCCCGGCCATAGCGGCCGCCGCTCGCACCGCCGGCGACGAGCATTTCCCTCTGCAAACCGGGGGTGCCCAAAAGTTTCTCGACCAGGGCCTCCTGCTCGCGGCCCTGCTGGGCAAACTCGGCGAGTCCGCCCGGGGTCGCTTCGGCCAGCACGGCGGCCGTGACGAGTTTGGCGTCGAGTGTGTCGCCCGCCAGGGCCGGAGCCACCTCGGCCAGGAGGCCTTTGACGGCACCCTGCTCGACGGCGCGGGCCTTGGTCAGGACCGCCTGGGCGGCCTGGTGGGCCTGGGTCAGCGCCGGCTCGTCCCGTTTCGCCTTGTCCAGGGCCTCCTGCCGCTCCTTCAGGGCCTTGAGCCCCTCCTCCCTGTTCTCCTGCCACTTCGCGAGATCCTTCCTGGCCGCGTCGCGCTGGTCCTCCGTGGCCGCCTTTTTCAGCGCCGCCTGGGCCTGGGCGATCCCGGCCTCGGCACCGCCGATCCATTTGCCCTTGGCATGCTCCACCAGGGCCTTGGCATTTGCGACGGCGTCCAGGGCCTGCCGGGCCTCGTCCGCCTCTTTCTGAGCCGCCTTGGCGGCTTCGGAGGCCTTCTGAAGCAGGCTTTTTTTGGTCTCGGCCACGGCCGGCAAGGCCCGGGTGATCTCGGCTTTCAGGGCCGCGAGGGTGGCCTCATACCTGCCAGCCAGCTCCCGGCCCGACGGGGTGAGCCGGACTTCCGGGGCCGACCCTTTTTGAGGGGCGGCGGAGGCGGGGGAAAAGCCAAGCGCCGAGGCGGCCGCAAGGCTGAGCGGGAAAACGAGGGATCGGATCATGGCGGCCGCGGAACGGGGAGGGGCAAGGTGGGGATGCGCCGGGAAAACACCGGCAGGCTCACCTAGGAAAGCGGCCACCCCCGCAGGCTCCAATCCGATCGTCGGAACACTTACCTCTTAAAACAGGGTAGCATTAGGGCGCCGGCGGGCGCGGCGCTCAATGGCGCCTCGGGGCGGGGCCGATGGAGCCCCCCGGGACAAATTTGGCAAAGGAAGTGACCTGGCGGCGTTCGGGTTTCCCACGGCTGACGCTGTCGGCCCAGCGGACGGCATGCCTGATGACGGGGCGGAGGTTCCAACTGATCTGCGCGATGGAGAGGCCGCAGAAGGAAAGCACCTCGTCGTTGTCCAGGCTGACCAGGGAGACATCGTCGGGAACGCGGATGCCCCGCCGGGCCAGGAACTGCTGGATGGCCACAAAGAAAGGAATCTCATCCACGATCAGGGCGGTGGGCGGGGTGAGGGAGAAAAGTTTGTCCAGGCACTCGCACAAGCCGGCCGGAGTTTCCTCCCAGTCGGGTGAGTTGAAAGCCCCGGTCCTGATGCCGGCCTCGTTCAGCTCATCCAGGATCACCTGGACGGGCTGGGAGGGAACGGGGCTGCGGTGGAGGCCGCGGCAGATCAGGGAAATCCGGGTGTGCCCCTGGCGCAGCAGTTCCTGCGTGGCGGTGGCGAGGGCCTTGGCCTTGTCCGGTCCGGCGGAGGCCATGGGGAGCCCGGCCCGGGCCCCGAAAAAGGCGAAGGCCGGGACGGGCTGGGAGGCAAACCACTCCAGAACCTCACGGGAGGCGGCGAGGAGAATCCAGCCCTGGGCATCGGACTTGGCCGCCAGGCGGGCAATCCGCTTGGGGTCCATCCCCAGATCGAGAAGGGATTTCTCAGCGTAGGAAACGGCATGGCCGGCCTCCTTCAGATGCGTTTCCAGGTCAATGACCATCCTGTCCCTGCGATCACTCTCGGACTGGAGAAAGATGGTCAGGCGCAACGGATGGGGCACATGGCCTTCGGGAGGCGCGATGTGGCGGCGGCAACGGCGGCCATGCCCCACCAGCCACCCCTCCCGCTCCAACTGCCGCAGGGCCATTTCGGCCGTCCCCCGGCCGATCCCAAGCTCGTCGGCCAGACGGTCGCTTCCGCACATTTCCCCGGACCTGAGGCCGGCGATCATTTCCTTCCGGAGATGTTCGGCGACCTGCTGGGAGGCGGACAGGATGTGAAAGGGAGACATGTTCGCCCTACCCTAGAAGGGGAAAAAGTGGCGGACGCAAACGGTTTGCCAGCCTCCTGGGGCTTAACCGATCCGATGCCTTTCCCGGGCCGACTGCCGCAAAACTCGCTGAAAGTCCCGGCCCAGGGGGCGGGAACCTGGGCGGCGGGATGTTCCCCGGCACGGCGTCTCGGATGTTCGCACACAGCTCGCCAGGCGGGTGCCCGGCGTTCCAGGGGGAACCATTGCCGTTTCCCGCCTCGTCTCGCCGGGGTGGGGCAGGGTCGTGACGCCCTCCGGCCCCATCACCCACGGCCCTTGGTAAATTTCCGTAAAAACCCTGTTACCTGAGGAAACAGACTTCGTTGGGCATGATGGACCAGTCCACCACCACTTCCACCCTCCGCACGTTTTTTTTAAACCATGAACCTCATCCCCAAGCTCGTCCTCGCCGGCGCCCTTCTTTTGGGAGCGCTCCCGCCGCTCCCGGCCCAGGTGCCCCAGATCATCAACTACCAGGGCAAGATTTCCGTTGGTGCCACGCCCTTCACCGGCGCGGGGCAGTTCCGCTTTGCCCTCGTCAAGGGTGATGGCACCACCACCTACTGGAGCAACGACGGCACCAGCGTGGCCGGCAGCCAGCCCACGGCGGCGGTCGCCCTCCCGGTCGTCAACGGCCTCTACGTGGTCCCTCTCGGCGACGCCACGGTGTCCGGCATGGCGGGCATCCCTTCCTCCGTGTTTGCCAATCCCGACGTGCGGGTGCGGGTCTGGTTCAACGACGGCACCAACGGCTCCCAACTCCTCTCGCCGGACCAGCGCATCACCTCCGTCGGTTATGCCATGGTCGCGGACACCGTGAAAGATGGCTCCATCACCGCCGCCAAGCTCGCCCCGGGCGCGGTCACGGCCGCCGCGCTTTCCCCCGGCTTGGCGGCGGCGAATCTCAGCGATAGCGGCGCTTTAATCATCTCACGTCCTGACAATGCGACTCTGCTCGGAAGCGGCATGGTTGCTCAGCCCCAGACTCTAACTTTTGAACAAAGTGTTAATATAGATGGAGGTAATATAATTGATGCAGGATATGGGGTTTCTGCAACTTCCCTTGGCACGAGCGTGATTTTTTGGGGCGGTTCTACTTTAGCCGGAGCGAAGACAAAAACAGGATATTTCCTTAATAAAGACGCGGCAAGCACGGCTACAACAGCAGTTGTTGGGGCTCCTTCCGAACGCTCCTACCACTGCGCCGTGTGGACGGGAACCGAACTGATCATCTGGGGTGGCCAAAATAGTTCACTGACCGCACTTAACACAGGAGGGCGCTACAATCCCCTCACCAATAGTTGGACCGTAATGGCAGATGGCCCTTTTGCCCGTTCTTCTGCCTCCGCCTGCTGGACAGGAACGGAGATGCTTGTGTGGGGTGGAGTAGAGCAAACCAATGGAGTCCCCAAAACCAACCCAAGCACCCCCAACACGGGAGCCTTCTACAATCCAGCGACCAATACTTGGCGACCTTTCAACCCGGTGAATCCACCCTCCGCACGCTATGGTGCGGGAGCGGCTTGGACGGGAACTGAAATCATAATCCTAGGTGGTAAATACTGTGATAACGACACCAACTGGAGTAATGATGCAACCACGAATCAAGTGGCCACTTACAATGTGGCCAGTAATACGTTTAGACAAAGTGTGAAATCCCATTCCTTCGGTGACGGTCCCATCAGTGCAAGTTGGACTGGGACACACGTTGCTTTCTGTAATACTTATAGTAATGCAGCCTCTTTCTATTATCCATTAAGTGATGTCGTCTTAAATATTCAATACACAGATAGCCAACAAACAAATGTTTATTACTCTACTACTCAGGCTGCGAGTGGTTACACAAATGGGTATGCTGGTAATGCAGTTTGGTGTGAGGATAGGTTTATCTTCGCCGGAGGCCGCCATTCTTTTTATGTCCCTCAAAACAGTAATAATGGCACCATCTACTATTACGCTTATTACGCAGAAGCAATAAATCGGTCGACTTATACAATACCAGCAACCATATATTATTACTACAAACGCCCCTAATTTCCTCGGTGGCAAGTCTGTCTCATCCCCGTCGGCGCTCCTGAGCCGCTGACGGGGGTTTTCCGGTCTTACCACACAATCCCAACCTTCATGAAATCTTCCATGTGTCTCCTCTCCCTGCTGCTGGCTGCCCTCCTTGGGACCACGGCGCAGGGGGCGGGCCGGAGCGGGGGCAATTACTCCGTTTCCGTCGAAATTCTGGACGCGGGGGGCGGGACGGCCTCTTCGGCCTCCTACTCCCAATCCGTCACCACCATCGGCGGCATCCAGGGCAACCACGCCAGCGCGGGTGCGGGGCAGGCGGCGGGCTTCGCCGGCCAGGTCACCGATGGCCTCGCCTATCAGTTTCTCTCGGAAATCGCGGTGGAGTCGCCCGCCGGAGCCAGCCACGACATCCCCTCAGGAGGAAGCCGCAACTTTGGCCCGGTGGGGGTGGGAATCGGTGCGGACCTCGTCTTCGCGGTGCGCAACTACGGTTTTGCCAATCTTACGCTTACCGGCTCTCCCGCCCGGGTCATCCTGGGTGGCGCCGATGCCGCGCAGTTCCGCATCATCACCCAGCCGGCCCAGGCTCTGGCACCCGGTGGTGGCACGACGTTTTCCGTCCGCTTCACGCCCGTCTCCGTTGGCGTGAAGAGCGCCACGCTGACGATTCCGAACACGGATGCCGACGAGGGTTCGTTTACCATCGCCCTCACCGGCACGGGCGAAGGCGGCGAGATTGATCTGGAGCAACCCGTGGGCAGCGGCCTCGCCAGCGGTGGAAACAGGAGCTTCGGACCGACCGCCCTGGGCACCTCCGGCGTGCTGGCCTTCCGCATCACCAACAGCGGCATCGGCCCCCTGGCCCTGACCGGCAGCCCCCTGGTGGCCCTCAGCGGGACGCACGCGGCGGATTTTGCCCTCCTCTCCCAGCCCGGCGGAGTGATCCCGCCGGGAGGCAGTTCGGATTTTTCCGTGCGCTTCGCCCCCGGCGGCGCGGGCCTGCGCACGGCCACCCTGAGCATCGCCAACAACGACATCACCGGAGCCGAATCTCCCTATGTGGTGACCCTCACGGGCACGGGCGAAGTCGGCGAGATTGATCTGGAGCAGCCGTCGGGCAGCGGCCTCGCCAGCGGCGGGAGCAGGAGCTTCGGCACGGCCACCCTGGGCACCTCCGGCGTGCTGGCTTTCCGCATCACCAACAGCGGCATCGGCCCTCTGGCCCTGACCGGCAGCCCCCTGGTGGACATCAGCGGGACGCACGCGGCGGATTTTGTCCTCCTCTCCCAGCCCAGCGGAGTGATCCCGGCGGGAGGCAGTTCGGATTTTTCGGTGCGCTTTGCCCCCGGCAGCACGGGCCTGCGCACAGCCACGCTGACTATCGCCAACAACGACATCACCGGGGCCGAATCTCCCTATGTGGTGACGCTCACGGGCACCGGCGCGGCAGACAGCCTGATCGCCACCTTTGGCAGCCCTGGGGCCGTGACCGGAGGCCAGCTGAATGGCACCACCTTCACCATCGGCGTCCAGGGCACCGCCAATCCCGGCAACAACTGGCCCGCCGCCGAATCACCCGCCCAGGCCACCGACGGCAATCCCGCGACCAAATTCCTCAACTTCCAGAACCAAGGGGCCGGCCTTCTGCTCACGCCGGCCGACAGCTCCATCGCCTACAACCGCCTCGCTCTCACCACCGCAAACGATGCCATCGAGCGCGACCCGGCCAGCTACCGCATCTACGGCTCGGCCACCGCCCTGCCCGCCAGTGGCAGCTTTTCCGTCGGCGGCCTCACGCTCATCCAGGAGGGCACCCTCGCCCTGCATACGGACCGGGGGATCGGCCCGCATGTCGTGCAGTTCTCCAATGCCACGGCCTACGCCTCCTACCTCGTCGTCTTCCCCACGGTCAGAAGCACCTCCGGCAACAACCTCACCCAGATCGCCGAAGTCCAGCTTTCGCGGGGCCTCAGCGTGCCCTATCAGGTGCCTGTGGGCAAAGCCCGTGGTGGCCAACTTGTCGGAAACTCCTTTAACCTTGGTGCCATCGGCGCTGTCTACCCCGGCACCAACTGGTCGGCCGGCCAATCGCCCGACGCTGCCATCAACGGCGGGGTCTCCGACAAATACCTTCTCTTTCGGAATACCGGGACGGGCCTCATCGTCGCCCCGGAAGCGGGCCCCGCCGTCATCAACAGCCTCTCGTTGTGGACCGCAAACGATTTTCCCGAGCGGGACCCGGTGACCTACCAGGTCTATGGCTCCTCCTCCTCTGCCCTCGGTTACAGCGGCAGCCACAACGTCGGCGTAGCCCCTTGGACGCTCCTTCAGGACACCGCCAGCGTCACCCTGCCCGCCACACGCGACTCCGGCCCCACCACGGTCACCTTCGCCAACTCCACCGCCTACACCTCCTACCTGGTGGTATTCCCGGCGGTGAAGAACAGCCCGACCGCGAGCACCATCACCCAGATCGGTGAAATCGCCTTTGCCAACGTCCCCTCCGCCACCGCCCCGCTCGTCGCCTCTCCCTACAGCGCGGACCTCACCGTCACCACCGCCACCCTGGGCGGCACGGTCACCGGCAGCGGCGGCGCGGCCCTCACCGAGCGCGGCCTGGTTTACAGCCTCACCAGCGTGAACAGCAATCCCCTCATCAACGGCGGCGGCGTCACGAAGGTGACCGCCTCGGGCACGGTCGGAGTCTTCGCCCTGTCCGTCGCCGGTCTCGCGCCGGGCAGCGGTTACAGCTACAAGGCCTACGCCATCAACAGCGCCGGCACCACCTACAGCGCCGTGGCCACCTTCACCACGCCCACGCCCCCCAACAGCGCCCCGACCGATCTTGATCTCACCCCGGCGAGCATCGCCGAAAACAACGCGGCGAACGCCACGGTCGGCACCCTGGGCGCCCTTGATGCCGACGCGGGCCAGACCCACACCTTCAGCCTCGTGGGCGGCGCGGGAGCCACGGACAACGCCAGCTTCACCATCGCGGGCAATGTCCTCAGGCTGGTGCCGGTGGCGGATTTCGAGTCGAAGCCCTTCTATAACCTTCGCCTGCGGGCGGACGACGGCCACGGGGGATACCTCGAAAAGGCGCTCACCGTCACCGTCATCAATGTGGCTGAGAACGCCACGGATAACCTGCGGCTGGCCTACTTTGGCACCCCGGACAACTCCGGAAACACCGCCGACGACGCCGACTTTGACGGCGACGGCATTTCCAACATCATGGAGATCGCCCTCGGCACCAATCCCGCCAGCAGCAGCAGCGGAAGCTCCGGTTTGCAATTCACCGGCACCTTCGCCGGCGGCGGCACGGTCGCGGGCACCGGGCAACCCATCGCCCTGTTTGAAAACATCGCCACCGGGGCAGACTACAGGGGCCTCTTCTCCCGCCGGAAGAACTTCGCCGCCCTCGGGGTCACCCTCATCCCCCAGTTCAGCAACGACCTCATCACCTGGGAAAACAGCACCGACACCCCGACCGTCCTGGCCGACGATGGCGAATTCCAGATCGTGAGCGTGCCCTTCACCCGCATCCTCAGCAACGGCAAGAAGGCGCGCTACTTCCGCCTGGGCGTCTCAACCAACTAAGGCCCACCTCATGACCATCAGAAACATGAAAACCTCCCTTGGGGCAGGCCTTCTCGTCCTGCTCGCGTCCGCGCCCCTCCCGGCCTCCCTCGTCCAGAGCGGGTGGGTCAACCTCACCATTCCACTGGACCCGCAGGGCATCTATCTCGATCTGGACGCGGGCCTCACCGGCTTCAGCGAGTTCGCCGGATGGGACGTGAACTTCGTCTTCGGCGGCTCGGAGATTTACAACAGCGACAAGTTTCAGGCCGTGCGTGTGGGCACCGGGAACGCGGACGCCTTCACCAACATCGCGCAGGGTTTCCAGGTGGCGGCCGGCACCTCGTTTTTCTCCACGGGTTTTGGCGGCTCCTTCACGCATCTCGGAGTCGCTCCCGGGCAGTTTGCCCCTGGCGACGAAGGCCTCATCGGCTTCAAGTTCACCACCAATGGCAACGCCGGCCCCTACTACGGCTGGATGCGCGTGACCCTCACGCCCAACACCGCCGGCGCCACGATCCACGAATGGTCTTACGACAACACCGGCGCGGTCATCGTGGTGCCCGAAAGCTCGACCTATGCGCTGGCGGGCGGCCTGGCCGTGGTGGCCCTGGCCCTGCGGCGAAGATTCCGCGCGTAGAAAAGGTGCTCAAGGGACAAAAGGGACCTAAAAGACTCAAGGGACTCAAAGGACGCCAGTAAGCCAATTTGCTCTTGAGTCCCTTCCGTCCCTTAAGTCCTTTAAGTCCCTTTTCTAACTCCCAACCCGCCCCCTCCATGACGCCCCCTTCCGCCGGCTTCATCCCGCCCCACGGAGGCTACGAGCATCTGCTGAGTTACCAAAAGGCCCTGATCGTCTTCGACGGCACGAACCACTTTGTGAAACGCTGGCTGCCCAAACACGGCGACCGCACGGTGGACCAGATGGTGCAGGCCGCCCGCTCCGGGAAGCAGAACATCGTCGAGGGCAGCATGGCCTCCGGCACCTCCAAGGAATCCGAGATCAAGCTCACGAATGTGGCGCGGGCCAGTTTCGAAGAGTTGAAGGAGGATTACCACGATTTCCTCCGCACCCGCGGCCTGCCGCTCTGGCCCGCCGAGCACCCTTACGCCCAACGCCTGCGCACCCTCAACCGCACCCCCGGAGCCACCTACGAAACCTTCCGCAAAGGCATCGAAAACGGGGAGCCGGAAATCGCCGCCAACGTGCTCCACGGCCTCACCACCGTGACCGGCTATCTGCTTCAGAAACAGCTCGAATCCCTCGAAGCCGCCTTCGTCAAGGAAGGCGGCCTCCGCGAGCGCATGCTCAGGGCCCGGCTGGAGGAGCGTCGGCGGGGCGGGTGAGGCGGGGGTGCTGTGGTGTTGGGCGGGAGTTTTGTGAAAAGGGACGTAAAGGACTAAAGTGACTTAAAGGACTCTACCCCAAGCACCTCCGAAAACTCACGCAGTCCCTTTTGTCCCTGATTCCCTTCCGTCCTTTACGTCCCTTAAGTCCCCGGTAAATCTCCCCTCCCCTCTTCCATGCTATCCTCCGCCACCTCCCGGCTCGCCTGCTCCGCCCTCGCGCTCGCCGCCCTGCCCGCCGCCGCCTTCGCCGACGACTTCAACTCCGGCACCGACGCCGCCTGGACCCGCTTCTCGCCGCTGGGCGGTTTCGGCGCGGCCGGGGTCTTCTCCTTCCCCGACGGCCACTACCGCATCGCCGCCCCGAGCTCGCCCCTGCCCGATGTGGTCGGCCCAGGCCGCGCCGGCTCCCTCTTCGGAACCGAAACCTACGCCGACTTCGACATCTCGGTGGACATCCTCGACCTCGGCTCCTCGCCCGTCAACAGCACCATCGGCCTCCTCGCCCGCGTCCGCGACATCGGCCTCGGCTCCACCGACGGCTACGCCTTCCTCTACGATGCGCGCGGCAAGGTCGCGCTCCTTCGTTTCGACAACGAAGTGGATTTGTTCATGCAGAACGTCGTGTTCCCCCTCGACGTCGGCGGCAGCTACCGCCTGCGCCTCACCGGCATCGGCTCCGAGTTCACCGGCACCGTCACGAACCTGGCCTCCCCCGGCACCCCCATCCTGACCCTGACCGGCTCCGACGCCGCCTTCCCCGACGGCTCCGTCGGACTCCTCGCCTACAACGACGATGCCCTCGGCACCGCCGGGGCCATGGGCACCTTCGACAACTTCTCCGCCGCCGCCGTCCCCGAGCCCTCCACCTACGCCCTCCTTGGCCTCGGCCTCGCCGCCCTCGCGCTCGCCCGCCGCCGGTGATTTTTTAATTCCCGGACTCCGGCCGTTACCTCCGCTTCCTCAGCACCACGACCACCTTCAACCCCGCGTCGGCCAGCACGAGTTGCTTCCCGTCGTTGGAGATGCCCAGCCCGCACACGGCGAATTTTCCGAAACGGTCCGCCACCGTCTCCACCTCGTAGCGGTCCGGCCCCGCCCGCCGCAGCCGGATCAGCCGCTGGTTTGCGGGATCTTTCAGGAACCCCGTCGCCCCTTCGATCAGGTAGAGGTCCGGCCCGTTCGGATCGGCCGCGATGCCCGAGGGGTCGGCCACCGGCTGATCGAGCTGGCAGGCATGGATGCCGTCCAAATCCCAGCGGTAAAGGCGGTCGTTCAGGTCCGAGCCGGGAAGGCGTTTTTCCGGCTCGATGCAGGGGCGGTTCAGGAGAAACACCCCCCAGCGCGACGCGGCCCCGCCGGTCGGGGTGTTGAACTTCGGCAGCTTCGCCAGGCGCACAGCCGGCTCGTTGTTGTCCAGGCGGCATTTCCAGAGCGAGGGAACCCCGTGGACGTCGAGCCCAAACAGCCTGGGGGCCAGCCAGCGGTGGCCCTCGTCGGCCACCAGCACGTCGCCCTCCCGCAGGCCCGTGTTTTCCGGCACGTTTCCGATCCGCGCAAAACCAAAGCCACCCACCCGGCGCTCCTCGTCCTCCTCGCCCACCCGCTCACGGTGCGCCCTCATCTCCATCCGGCGCGCCGGCTCGAAATCGCCCGAGGGATCGAAGGTCAGGCCCTCCAGGGGGGAGCCGTCCGCCCTGGCCCGGCCGATGTGCCGGTAGGCGCGGTCCGTCCGCTGGTCCCAGAGGAGGAAACCCGTCGCGGGGTCCACCCCGAGGTGCCGCGAGCTGTGCCCCGTCCCCAGCGGAAAGGGCGGTGCGGCGGCGGTGCTGTTGACCGTGGTGCGCCCGCTGGGCTCGGTCATCAGATAAAGGGCCGCGCCTTCGGGGGTCAGGCTGGCCGCCCCGAGGTGGTGCGGCACCCGGTGCTCCGACTCTGTCTCCCACTGGTCCGTGAGAAAGCGCGGTGCCTGGCCGAGCGCCTGGCTCAGAGCCGGGGAAAGCACGAGGCGCTCCGCCGCGGCGGTTGGTTCCTTCCGCCTCAGCACGGCGGCGGCCCCGTGCGCCTCGTCCGTCAGGCAGAGGAGCTTCCCGTCCGCGCTGAGGGTCACGCCGCTCGCGGCCGGTTTGCCCAGGCGGTCGGCGCATATTTCGACATCGAAACGGTCCGCCTCCAGCCGGCGCAGGCGGAGCAGCCGGCGTTCCGAGGCGCTTCCCCGGAAGCCGCCGTCCATCGCGAAGAGGTCGCCGGTCAGCGGGTCGGCCGCGAGGGACAAAGCCAGGGCGATGGGCTGGTTGAGCGTGACGGGATGGAAGCCGTCCCGGTCCCACCTCATGATCCGCAGCGTGAGGTTGTCCCCGTTTTTCCCCGGCGCGGGCGGAAGGCTTTCGTTGCGGTTGAGCACATAGACGCCGTGGCGCGAGACCGCGACATCGGAGGGCGAGTGTGTTTCCGCCGGCAACGCCCCCAGCCGCCGCGCGGGTTTGTCCTCGTCCGGGCGGAACGTCCAGAGGCCGGGCACGCTGTAAACCCCCTGGAGGAGTTTGCGGTGCCCCTCGTCCGCCACCAGCACGTCGCCCGCGCGGAGCCCCGTGTTTTCGGGGATCTGTCCCTCCGCCACCACGGCCATGCCGCAGGGGAAGCCGGTTCCCGCCGCCCCGCCGTTGTTGAGCACGAGGGCGCGCCCCAGCTCATAGGTGAGGGGCGGGAAGTCGGACGCGAAGTCGTAGCGGAGCGAGGGCAGGGCCGTCCCGTCCGCCTTGTTCCGCCCGAGTTGCAGGCCCTCGCGCTGGGACGGATCGTTCCAGAGGAGGTGGCCGTCGGGATGTATCAGCAGGCGCTGCGCCGCCGCCGGCAGTCTCGCCAGGGTTTCCAGTTTCCCGGAGGGGCCGAGGCGGCGGGCCACTTTCGCATCCTCCCGCTTTTCCAGAAACACCAGCGCGCCGTCGGACGCGAACCGCGCCCCATACTCCGCCCAACTCAGCGGCACCTCGTAGGCGTGCTCCCATTCGCCGGAAAGCAGGCGCGGCCTCTCCTCCTCGCGCCATTTTTTGGCCTTGGCCATCTGTTCCGAAAACACGCCGGGAGCGCGCGGCTTGGCCATTTCGGCCGGGGTCGGGGCGGGTGGGTCCGGGCGGACGAGCGGCCACAGCGCGCCGCCCAGCACCACCAGCGCGGCCCCGGCCGCCAGCCAGGGCCCGCGGCGTCTCCCCCGCGGCCGGGGAAACGGTTTTTCCGCCAGCGGACCTTCTTCAAAAAGCCGGGAAAGTTCGGCCCCGGCGCACCAGGGTTCCAGCAGTTTCGCCACCTCGGCGGCGGAGGCGGGACGTTGCCCGCGATCAAGCACCATGAATGAGTCACACAGCCGGGTGAGTTCTTTCGGAAGGTCTCCGCGCACCGTCGCCAGCGGTGGCACGGGCTCAGTCGTGATCCGCTTCATGTGCAGGAAGAGGGAGACGGATTTCTCCCCGGCCCCGGAGCGCGGCGTGCGCCCGGCCAGAAACCGCCACAAGGTCGCGCCCAGGCCGTAAACATCGGCGCGGGCATCCACCGATCCAGGGGCTTCGATCTGTTCCGGGGCGGTATATTCGAGCGTGCCGAAGAAGGTGTCACTGGCGGAGGGAGAGCCTTTTTTTGAGGGGGCGGGAGCGCCTCCGAAAAGCGGCGCGAGGGCCAGGCCGGCCAGGCCGAAGTCGAGGACCTTCACGGTGTTGGGCGAAGCTGCATAAGGGAGTGGTGAATCTTCCGGGGCATTGGCCGAAGTCCCTTCAGTCCTTTGAGTCCTTTTTGTCCCTTCCGCCAACTTCCCTTCACCACACCGCGCGACCATGAGATTGCCGGGCTTCACATCGCGGTGCACGAGGCCTTTCCCGTGGGCGTGGTGGAGCGCCAGGGCGGCCTGGCGGATGATCTCGCAGGCCTCGGCCACCGGAAGGCGGCCATGTTTGCGGGCGAGCGCCCCTCCGTCGAGGCCGTCCACAAACTCCATCAGGATATACCAGCGGCCGTCGCGTTCCCCGGCGTCATAGGCCCGCACGATGCCCGGGTGGTCGAGGCCGCCGACGGTGATCATTTCCTGCTCAAAAAGGGAAACGGCCCCGGGCGAGCGGGAGAGGATGCTGTCGAGAAACTTCAGGGCGACGGTGCGTTTCAGGCCGCGCTGCTCCGCCCGGAAAACGGTGCCAAAGCCGCCATGCCCGATTTTGCCTTCCAGCGTGAGTTCGGGAAACAGTTCCTCCGCCTGGGCGTCGTCATCATGGTCGAGATCATGGATGAGATCGAGTGAGCAGGCCGGACACTGCCAGCCCAGCGGCCCCGCGAGGAGCGTGCCGCCACAGGTGGCGCATTGGCGTGATGTTTCAGAACTCATCGTGGATGACGGGGGAAACCTCTCCTTACGAAAAAGCCCCCATCAGGTAACCGACTTCCTCACGCACCTCCTCGCGCGAGCCCACCATCTGCGCCACCTCCCACCGCAGCGCCTCGGCATAGCGGCGCCGCATCCGCGACAACGACATCTTCACCGCCGCCTCGGTCATGCCCAGGCCGCGTCCGATCTCGGCCAGCCCGGCGTCGCCCGCGTCCCCGGTCAGCCGCGGCATGAGGGCCGCCAGGAGCTCGCCCTTGTCGGCATACTCCTCGCGCAGGCGCTGGCCCGCGCGGTCCATCACGGCCAGGGCCCAGGCCCGGTCGAAGGTCGTTTCGGAGGAGACGGCCTCGTGCTCATGTGACTTCCACCGCTCCTCCGCGTCCAGGATGTCGAGCTCCACAAAACGCACCCGGCCTCCGCGTTTCTCCGCGTTGGCCGCCTTGCGGGTATCGGCGTCGAGGTTCTTCAGCGCCGCCAGGAGCAGCGTGCGGAACTTCCCCTTGGCCGGCTCGGCCCCGTTCAGCAGGCGCCCGTCCATCAGCCTCGCAAAAAACTCCTGCACCAGATCCTCGGCGTCCTCCGTGTTGCGGCCGCTCCGACGCAGAAACGCGTAAAGCGGATACCAGTAGGAATGGCACAGCACCTCCAGGGCCAGCCGGCGCCGGGCCTCATCCGCCCCACGCGCCATCAATACCAGGCTCCAGCGGGTGTTTTCAAAATTCGCTCGTGGAGCAACGTGCTGAGTCATGAGGGAAGGAGGATTTCAACTCACCTGCTTTGAGCCACAAGGGCGAGTCGCAAACCAAAGGAACAACGACATCCCATCCCCCGCCGCGCCGGATTTTGAAGAAGGGTGCCCGCAACGGACTCCTCAACCCTTAGGGACCGACCACGTTGCGCATGCCGTTGACACGCTTATCGCCTGCCATCGAACCAACGGGAGCAAGCTGAGCAACGCGAAGTCCCGTCCTTGGCGGCGGGGCTGCTCCCGCCCCTTGGGGAGGCAGGTGGCCCGAAGCAAACGTGGGATCAGAATCAGTTTTGGAGGACGCGCAGGCGGACGAAGCGCGGGGCGGACGCAGTCACCGGGGTCGTGTCGCGCAGGGTGACCGTCTCGGTGCCGTTGCCGTTGTCCACCAGCGAGATCTGGAGGGAAGCCGAGGCCGTGTAGCCCGCGCTTTCCGGGACGCTGCTGAACTCGGGCGTGAAGACGAGGTCGGTCGCGCCCTTCAGGCGGGTGTAGGTCACACCCACAAAGGTGTCGGCCGAGACCGGCACGGTCACCGTCCTGGGCAGGTTGGCGACAGAGGGAACCGACGGGCTCATGGCGAAGGCGTATTCCAGCACATTGGAAACACCGTCCTGGTCGGGGTCGGCGGCGGGGCCGGAGACAAGGGGATCGGCCTGTTCGGCGGGCGAGAAGTTCGCGCTGGCGAAACTGGTGAAACTCGGGCCGCCGACGACGATCGAGATCACCCCGGAGGCGGCGAAGGCGGAGGTGTCCCAGGCGAGCGTCGGGGCCAGGGCCGGCAGGACCAGGTCGGTCGCGACGTTGAAGGTCGCCACGTTGATCGCCCCGGTGGAGTTGATGAGGTCGAAGGACTGTCCGGCGGCGGGAACAAGGCCGTTGAGGGTGACCGTGACCGTGCCATCGAGGGCGAGGGCGGAGTTGACGGTGAGGGCGTCGTAGGCGGTGCCGCGGGTGCCGGTGCCGGACAGTTCAAAAACAAAGGAAGCGGCCGGGCCGACCGTGGCGGAGGCGAGGGTGACGAGGCCGGGAGCCGCGCCGCCGGGAGCGAGTGCGCCCTGGATGGTGGCGGCGCTGGAGAGCGTGCCGGAGCCGGTGAGGGAGCCGCCAGCGGCGATGGTGACGGAATTGGCGAGGGTGCGGCCACCGAGGTCGAGGGAACCGCCGGTGACGGAGACCGCGCCGGTGCCGAAGGCGGTATTTGAGCCCGCGACGAGGAAACCGTCCTGGACCGTGGTGCCGCCGGTGTAAGTGCTCCCGCCGGAGAGTTTCCAGGTGGCGGGGCCGGTTTTCATCACACCAACGAGGCCGGTGGAGGCGGTGTTGTTGGTGATCGCACCCTGGATCTCGTTGATACCAAGGGTGTAAGCTCCGCCCAGCGTGAGCGTGCGGTTCTGGCTGCCGGCGGAGCCGGTGAGCCCGGTGACGGCGGTGTTGAAGGTGGCGGCGGTGAAGGTGAGGGGCCCGGTGCCGTCGTTGAGGAGGAAGCCTCCACCCGTGCCCGGCACAGAGTTGGGTGTTCCGAGGCGGACAGCGCGGTTCGTGAAATGACCCGAACCGGTGTAGAGCAGCGTGCCGCTGTCGTTTCCGCGTCCCAGGCCAATGACAGTGCCCGCGCCAAACGGACTGTTGGCCCCGGAATTGGCCAGGACGGCGGCGCCCAAGATGCCGCCGTTGATAAACGTGCCTCCCGTGTAGGAGGAGTTCACGTTGGTGAGCACCCACTTGCCGGTGCCGATTTTGCTGACGTTGGTGTTGTCGGTGCTGGTGCCGTTGTTGTTGATCTGCGCGGCCAGCGTGTTGTCGCCCGCGTTGGTGCCACCTAGTGCAAAGTAGCGGCCCTGGTTGGTGGTGGAGTTGACGAGGGCGGAAGGGTTGGTGAAACTGACCGCGCCCGAGCCCGAGGATTCGAGGTTGAAGCCCGTGTTGTTGGCGTTGGCGCTGTAGGTGATGGCACGGTCGGTGGAGTCGCCCGTGCCGGTGTAGCGGAGGGTGACGCCGGAGCCCAACAGCAGATTGGCCGGGGCATTGCCGGACGCTCCGATGCCGCTGGGGAGGCCGCCGTCGGCGAGTTTGACGACCTCAAGCGTGCCCGCGCTGAGATTCGTGACGCCCGTGTAGGCGTTGGCGGCGCCGGAGAGTTTCCACGAGCCCGCGCCGGACTTGGTCAGGCCGATGACTGAGCCGGGGCCGTCACTGATGTTTCCAGCGAAGGTGTTCGCGCCGGTGTTGGCGCCGCCGAGGCCGAAGGCTTTGCCGCCAACGCCGGTGACGAGGAGGTCGGTGTTGATGGTGAGCGAGTTGAGCGCGTTGGAGGCGTTGTTGCTTACCGTGGTGCCGCTGGTGGCGCCGAGGAGCTCGATGCGGCGCTGGCTGAGGACGACCGGGGCCGGGTTGGTGGTGGCGAGGCTGAAGGTGCCGGAACCCATGCGGATGAGGCCGGGGCCATCCACGAGGCTGGCGACGTTGAAGCCGCCACCGGTGCTCCCTCCGGCGGGGTTGGCAAAGGTGCCGGTGAAGGTGTTGGCGGTGTTGAGGAAGTTCAGGACGACGCCGGAAGCGGAAGTGCCGCTGACCGTGACGGTGCCCGAGCCGGAGAGCACGCCGTCGGAAGCGAAGCCCCAGGTGGAGGCAGGCAGGACGAAGGTGGCGGTGACACCGGGGTTGACCTGGATGCCGCCGGCCATGGTGGTGTTGGCGGAGGTTGAGTTGAAAACGCGGAAGGAAGTGCTGGCCGCAAAGGTGACGGAGTTTCCGTTGAGGGCGCGGGAGTCGCCGACTCCGGAGACGGCGCTTTGGAAAGCACCGCCGTCCAGGGTGATGCCTCCGGTGAAGGTGTTGAGGGCATTGAGAACGAGGGTGCCGGGGCCGTCCTTTTGGAGACCCTTGTTTCCCGCCAGAACAGCGGCGAGGGTGAGAACCCGGCCTGACTGGGTGACGCTGATGTTGGGGAGCGAGGCGGAAGTATCGAGGGTAAGAGTGCCTGATCCCGAGAGGGTTAGGTCATGGGAGCTGAGGGAGGAGTCGGTGAAGGAGATGTTTCCCGCCGTGCGGTTGGAGTCGAGGGTCACGGTGCGGGCAACGGTGAGGTTGGCGGTGAAATAGGCGGTGGCATCGGCGGCATTGGGAACAATGGCATTGAGCCAGTTGGTGGTGCCGCTCCAGTTTCCCGAGGCATCCACGATCCAGGCGCTGGAGGTGCCGACCGGAGCGACCGTCAACGTCTGGCCGACAGCCGGGGCGGGGCTCCAGTAGGTGTCACCCGCCTGCGAGGCGGTGATGGTGGCGGAGCCGACACCGATGATGGTGACGGTGGAGCCGGAAATTGTGGCGACAGCGGGGTTCGAACTGGCGTAGGAGACAGCCAACCCCGAGGAGGCGGTGGCACTGAGGGAGAAAGGAGCGTCGCCCGAATTTTTGACCGGGAGGGAGGCGAAGCTGACGGCCTGCGGCACTTTGGAGACCGTGACCGAGACAGGACTGTCGTGGGTCAGGGAGCCGTCGCTGACCCGGACCGTGAACGTGTAGGACCCGGCACCCTGGGCGAGGGTCGGGGTCCAGGTGAAGACTCCGGTCGCGGGGTCGAGGGCAGCCCCGACCGGAGCCCCCAAGAGACTGTAGGTCAGGGTGTTGGCAGGAAGGTCGGCATCCGTCGCGGCGGCAGTGAAAGTGAGCGTCGCGTCGAGGTTCACGCTCTGGGACGGGATGGAAGCGAGGACAGGGGCTGTGTTGACCTCGTTGACGGTGACCGTGACAGCCTGCTCGTCGGTGAGGGTGCCATCGCTGACGCGCACGGTAAACGAGAAGGATCCGGGCCCCTGGGCCTCTGTGGGAGTCCAGGTGAACGCGCCGGTGGCGGAATCAAGGGCTGCCCCGGCGGGCGCGCCGATGAGACTGAAGGTCAGTGGGGTGGCGGGAAGGTCCGCGTCCGCCGCGGTGGCGGTGAAAGCGAGAAGGGCGTTTTCGTTGACCGTTTTGGCGGAGATGTCAGCGAGCACCGGGGCTGAGTTGAGTAGGGTGGCGGGAACGACAAAGCGCCATTTGTAGGAGGAGTCGCCGCCCGTGATGGGCCCCATGGCGAAGGCGCCGTTTCCCGTGTCGCGCAGGCGCTTGTTGGTGGAGGGATGCTCGACAAAATACCAGCCGTGCTGGTCGGCGACCAGACGCCAGTCCACCTGCGGCGTGGTGGTGGTGGACGGCGCCAGCCCCACTGACACCCCCTCGTAGAAACGGAGGTTACGCCCGTCCACGGCGGAGACGATGCGGTGGGTGCCGGCGGTGAGGCCGGAGGTGAGGGTCCAGAGGGTGCCGGTAGTCGGAAGATCCGGGTCCGCAAAAGAGAGGGAGGCGGTCCCGCCCGGGTTCATCAGGCGGGTGTAGGCCTGGCGGTTGTGAACGTGGTAGGGTTTGCTGGTGACAACACTGGTGACCCCGTCCCAGCCGGAATAAAGCTCGCCCAGGGCGGTGAGGGAGCCGTCGCTTTTGCGCATGTTGCCACGGGGGGCAGCCGGGGTGTCGGTGCCACCTGCCCCGCCTTCGGAGAACTGGAAATAGGAGTAGCGTTTGAGCCAGGTGAGGGCTTCGGCCCGCCACATGAACTCGGCGAGCAGGTTAAAGTTGTCGGCCTTGGTCCAGCTGTCCGCCCCCGACCAACTGATGGGGGCAAACTCGGTCAGCCAGACGGGACGGCCGTAGGTGTTGTAAACGTTCTGAAGCGTGGAGATGAGGGAGTCTGAGTTCGGGTTGGCATACCAGTGAACCGGGGTGTAGTCGCGGCGGAGGCCCAGGGCATTGGCCTGGGTGTTCCAATCGTCGGCCCAGGTGCCGGTGGGGTTGGCCGGGCAGGGGGCCACCAGGGGCATGTCCAGGGCCTCCAACTGGGCCCAGCGGGCCAGGGCGGTGGCGACGGTCATGTTGGCCTGGTCGGTGTGGTCCGGCTCGTTGAAACCCATCACATGGACGGGTTTGGCGGCGGATTGGAGGTCGCTGCGGAAGCGGTCCTCGGGGCCTTGCGGATCTGTGTGCAAGCCCACGGCATTTCCGCTCCACTGCATGGGATTGGGGGTGTGGGTGAAGGGGAAAAACGGGAAGGTGTCCTGTTTCATGCGCCCCCAGGTGTAGCACCACGAACCGTTCAATTTGTTGTAGGAGTCCTCAAGCCTGGAGCCCACATCAGCCACGCCCTTTTTGGGGTGGTGGGTGGAGTAGATCCTCTGCCAGAGCTGAAGGGGGGCGGCAACATCCCTGGTGGTGACAACCATGCCCGTGCCCACGGCCCATTGCGAGAAGTTGGAGGAAAGGGCCAGGCCGGAGTAGGCGTTGATGAGGCGGAACTGCGAGGCGTTGGCGTATTCAAGAAACCAGTTCTGATGGGGCAGGCCGGAGTAAGTTTCCACAACCACGGGTTTGCCGGTGGCGAGGGAGATTTCACCCTGAGCCAGGCACCCGCCCGTGGCAGGATGGCGGAGACGGAAGCTTCCATCGCGGTGATTGAGAAGGAGTTGCCAGTCAATCTGGGAGGCCGGAGACGCCCCGTTGGCGAAAACCACGGAGCCGTTGACGAGCCCCAACCGGAGGTCGGGGCCGCCGTTTTTGAGTTTCCAGGAGGAGTCCGAAAAGTAGTCCCAGGCGACGGTCGGCGGCGGCGTAACCACCACATCCTGTCCGAGGAGATAACCTCCCGCGCGGGGTGGAAAGAAGAGCAGTTCACGGACGCGCCCGAAATTCGCCGTCGTGGTGACAAGCCGGACCCTGGACGTGGTGATGTCGGAGGAAAACGGAATGGCCAAGGTGGCGGACGTGTTGCCAGAGATGGTGGCTCCCGGAATGGTCAGCCAGGCGGAACCCGACCAGTATTCGAGTCGGAAGCCGTCCAAGGCGCCCCCGGTTTGATAGCCGCTGTAGAGATGCGCGCTGCCGACCACACTGGACTCCAGGAGGTCAATTTCGAGGGTCTGTCCGGAAGGGGTGCCGGTGCAAAGCCACCTTGAAGTGTCGTCCACGTAGCCGTCTGTGGCTAACTTGGGAAAACCGTTGTTGTAGATGCTCGATCCCACAGTGGACCGCTGATAGGCGAGGTTGAGATGGACATCAGTTCCGATCGGATAGCCCTGCTCGACCGCGCCGGCGAGATGGGGAGGAAAAAGGGCCAGTTCCCGGATGGTGAGGCTGCCGTTTTCGTCGGTGTAGAGCCGGAAACGGTTGGAAGTGACCGGGGTGGCGAACCTCACCTCCCGCTCGGTGGCGGTATTGCCGGTCACGGCCGAGCCCGGCACATCAACCCAGCCAGTGCCGTCATGGGATTGAAACTTGAAGCTCGGCAGGCCGCCCTTGGCAGGGTCATTGTCCCGACCCAGATAAAGGTGGGCGCTGCCAACGGCAACCGGACGCGGGAAACTCACCTCAAGCCATTGCGGGTTGTTGGTGTTGTTGGTCCGGAACGAGTTAAAGTTACTGACCAAGCCATCCACGGCAAAAGAGGGCTCATAGAAACCGGTTTGGCCGCTGGCGGTGGTCGCCTGATACTTGGCAAGATTCAGACGCAGAGGGCCGGTCTGACCCGGGAGCCGTGACAGTGGCAAAAGGAGGGAGCACAACACGGCGAGCCAAAGGAACCAGGGTGCGGACAGTTTAACCATGAAAGGACAGGGAGGGTGAAAATGATGAAACACCTTCAACAACTTCCCATCAAATCCGGGCGCCGGATTTCCCCCGGCCCAAAACTGACCTTTTTTGCCTTTGGGAACCCCAACCTCAACCGGCGGCCCCCTCCCCCACGTTTGTCCACCAACCGCAAAACTCCATGCGTAAACAGTTCTGATGGAAAGGAAACGGCTTCATTCCCACCCTTGGCCGCACGGCCTCGGCGGGCGAACCGGCCGCCGGTTTTTCAGGGACAGAGGCGATTTCTACCCCCACCCTAAGGGTAACGCCACAACCTGTTTCAGGGCCCTGCCAGACCAGCTGGCATGAGCACGGAGACTCCCGGAAGCCGAAGCGGGCCTCCAGCCATGCGCGGGTCGTTGTTCCTGCGGTCTGGGAACCACGCCAACCCACGTTGCGGCCAGCCAGTTTGATCAGTTCTGTTCGACCCGGAGACGGACGAAGCGCGGGGCGGCCGGGGTCACCGGCGTGGCGTCGCGCAGGGTGACGGTTTCGGTCCCGTCGCCGTTGTCCACCAGGCTGATCTGGAGGGATGCCGAGGCCGTGTAACCTGCCGATTCCGGAACGCCGCTGAACTCGGGGGTGAAGACGAGGTCGGTCGCGCCCTTGCGGCGGGTGTAGGTCACGCCCACGAAGGTGTCGGCGGCCACGGGCACGGTGAGTGTCCTCGGGAGGTTGGCGATGGAGGGGACGCGCGGGTCCATGGCGAAGGCGTATTCCATCACGTTGGAAACACCGTCGTGGTCGGGGTCGGCGTCGGGGCCGGAGACAAGGGCGTCGGCCTGTTCGGCAGGCGAGAAGTTCGCGCTGGCGAAGCTGGTGAAGCTCGGGCCGGAGGCGGTCACGGTGACATTAAGCGTGGCGGTCACGGTGGCGGTGCCGTCGGAGACGGCGACCGTGAAGGCGTTCAGGCCGGCGGAGGCGTTCGAAGGAGTGCCAGAGAGCGCGCCGGTGGCGGAAACCACGAGCCAGGCGGGACCGGCTTGCTTCGAGAACGAAAGGACAGCGCCGGAGTCAACATCGCTGGCCGAGAGCTGGCCGGTGAAGGCCGAGCCGCCGGTGGCGGTGAGGTTGATCGGGTTGGCGGCGAAGACCGGCGCGTCGTTCGTGTTCGCCACGGTGACGTTGAGCGTGGCGGTGACCGTGACGTTGGCGGCGTCCTTCACGCTGACGGTGAAGGAGTTGAGGCCGACGTCGCCGTTGAGCGGCGTGCCGGTCAACGCGCCCGTAGTCGAGACGGACAACCAGGACGGGCCGGAGACTTTCGCGAAGGTCAGGGTGTCGCCCACGTCCACATCACTGGCCGAGAGCTGGCCGGTGAAGGCCGCGTCTTCCGTGGCGGTGAGGTTGATCGGGTTGGC
>JANOBW010000055.1:0-8864 GCA_031411855.1 Opitutia bacterium | reverse complement strand
GCCCACCTCCCGCGCCCTGGCCCATGCGGTCATGCTTTCGGTTGATGGAGCCGAAGTCACCCCTCAGACTTCAGGCGATGGGCTTTCCTCCAATATTCGCACCCCGGACCGCCTCAAGGTCTTCATTGAAAAGTGCAAGGCTTCCGAGGCCGAAACCGCCGGGGTCATGGTTCCCATCTACGAAACCCTTTTCTGGAATGTCGCTTTGGATGGGGGAAAACGCCTCAAGCAGGTTCCTTCCTACAAAAAACCGAAAAGCCCCTGATCGGTCCCCTTTTTTGCCCTCCTTAACCTACCTTTACCCAATCGCATGAGCGCCTTCCGCAAGTTGGTCATCAATTGTGGCGTCAGCCATGTTTCCTTCGGCCTGTTTTCGGTTGATTCCACCGGTGTGTTGTCCCTGGAGGACTTTGGCACCGAGGATCTTCCGTATGACCTGTCGAATGAAGCTTCCTGGCTTCCCTCCACCCTCTCCTCGGTGAAGTCCCTGGCCAAGACCAACCGCCTTTCCGGCCCCGTCACTTTGGTCAGTTCGGGAGCCAATCTTCTGCTGAAAAGTGTCAAGTCCCCCGTGGTGGGCGCCGACCGCCAGCAGCAAACCATCACCTATGAGGTTTCCCGGAACCTTCCCTACGACCTTGCCGACGTCGTCTGGGACAAACATGTGGTCAAGGACGATGGGGTTGAGCAGGAATTGCTGGTCGCCGCCATGCGCGTGGAGCAGTCCAACCAGTTGGCCAGTTGCGCCACCGGGGCGGGCCTTTTCCCTGAGGCCATCACCGCCGGCCCCGCTGTGGATGTGAACGCCGTCCGCCTGGCCCTTCGGGATGAGCCTCAGGATGTTCTCTTTCTAAATATCGGGGCGAAAAGCACGACGCTCGCCTTCATCACGCCGGACGATTACTCCATCCGCAGCATCCAGACCGGCGGCAACACCGTCACCCAATCCCTGGCCGACAGCCTCGCCCGTCCCTTTGATGTCGCGGAAAAACTGAAACTGGCCTTCCTCTCCGGCTCTTCCACCGCCGCCGATGCCCAGGTGGAGCAGATGGTCACCGCCGCGAGCCAGAATTTTATTCGCAAGTTGCTGACGGATCTTACGCGTGCCATCGCCATCTTCCGCCGCCAGCGTCCCAACTCCCAACTCTCGAAAATCCTTCTGACGGGGCGTGGCTCCCTGCTTCCCGGACTTTCCGAGTCTCTGGCGGAAAAAATCGGCGCTCCCGTTGAATATTTCAACGCCGCCGCCTGTCTCAAAATCGGCTCGAAGGTCAACCAGACTTTCTTGGACAACAACTTCCTCCGCGTCAGTGAACTGGTGGGAGCCGTTTCCGGCCAACTGCTTCCCAATGGCATCAAGCTGAACCTGTTGCCCACCTCGATTGTCAAGGGGCGCGAGGACGACCGCCGCAAGCCGTTTTATTACACGGCCGCCGCCCTTCTTGTGGTGGCCGGTGTCCTTCCCGTCCTCAAAACCAACTCGGCCTTGGCCGAGACCCGCAAGGCCTACAGCGCCTTGAATGAAAAGGTGGCTCCGCTCAAGGCCAACCACGAGGAAATCATCAAGCTGACGGCCGAATCCGCCGCCAGCCTCAAGAAAACCGAAGGCCTTCGCGATCTGGTGGCCTCGAAAAACAACTGGCCCAATTTCCTTTCCGACCTGCAAGGCAAGCTCATCGAAGTGGGTGATGTCTGGCTGGATGACCTCCAAGTCCTCCGCTCCACTCCCGCCGATCCGGTGGTTGGCACCGAAGAGCCTGATCCGGATAAGGATAAAAAACCGCGCCCTGTCTATAAGCTCAAACTCAAGGGCACCATGATTGACCGCGATCACCCCATCTCGACCGTCAGTCCCGAAATTGAGGAACGTGCCACCAAACTGCTCGAATCCATCAAATCCTCGCCTTTCATCAAGGCGGTGGAAGGTAAGAAACTCGACAGCAAACCCGGTCTGCTTCTCTTTGAAATCATCCTCGAAGTGGATTCCCAAAAGCGCCTCTAAAATCCCGCCCCTCCCACCTCCATGAGTTTCTTTCAAGAAAACAAAGCCATCACCGGTCTCCTTGCCCTCGGCGGAATCGTCTTTTTGGGCGGCGTCGGCTGGTCGGTTGTCAACCACCTGTCCCTGAGCAAAGAGAAAACCAAATTTGCCACCCTCGAAAAGTCCTACGTCAAACTGGCCACGGACACCAAGCCAAGTCCCGAAAAGGACAACATTGAGCGCCTGCAGGCCACCTTGGCCAAGGCCAATGAGGTTTACGAAAAACAAAAGTCCATCCTTTTTGGGGACAGCAGCTTTCTTACCGAGGGTGTTCCGGCCGACTCCCTGAAGTCCAAGTTCAACCTTCAGACCTTCATCACCAAGGAGACTCAGCTCTTTACCTCCTCGCCCAACCTTTCCCTTGAGAAAGGTGCCGAGTTTTTTGGTTTTGAACATTACATCGCCGTCAAGCAGGACGGTCCCTCCCTCCCCCAGGACATCGCCAAAGTCCACCTCCAACGCCAGGTCATTGAGCGGGTCTTGAACCATCTGCTGGCCGCGGCCAAGCCGGACGACGCCAAAAAAACGGTGCAGGAAAGCCTCATCCTCAAGTCGGTTCGCCGCACCCGCGTCGAGTCCCCGGAAGAGGGCAAGGATCAGGGCGGAGTCGTCCGTGGCATTTTCAACATCGCCCCTGAGGTCACGGCCCGCGTCAAGGATGTCGTTGATACGGTTGGGTTTGAGTTTGTTTTTGTCGCCAAGACCGAAACCCTCCGCCGCCTCGTCAATTCCATTGTCGCGGAACAGCTTCCCTGGGTCATCCGCAGTATTGAGGTCAAACGTTTTCAAGGTGATCCCGGTGCTGACCCCCAGGCCGCCCCAACCACAGGCACCCAGAACACCCCGGTCATCGTGGACACCTACTCCCAGTTCACCCTTACCCTTGAGGTGATCAGTCTGGCCAAACCGGCTCCCGCTGTAGCCCCCGAAGCTCCCGCTCCTGGTTCCGCTCCCAAGTCCAAGTAACCCCTCAGCCTCACCTCCCCATGTCGTCAAACCCTGACAAGGCCATTTTTTCTTCCGCCATTGCCCTTACGGTTGCCTCCGGAGCCTATTTTCTGGTGGGTGCCGAAGCCCCCGTTGTGAAGGATGTTTCGGTGGCGCGAAACGCTCCTGCCACCGTGGAAATTCCCAACGTCAGCCAGCCGCTGTCTGTTTGGGGTTACCCGAAGGAACAGCGGTCCCTGCCCCAGCAGCCCAAGGCGAATATCAAGCCCGTTGCCTTTGTTCTGAATGTCTTCAACTCCCCCAAGCTGTATTTTGATCCAGCCACCAATACCTGGCAACTCATTGGGACGGTTCCGCCTCCGCCTCCGTTTCCCTTTGAGTTGAAGGATGTTTACCAAAAACCTTTCCGCCTGCAGTTCGGTTCCTATGTCCAAGTTGGCGCTAACGATGTTACGGTTTATCTCAAGGACCTGGAGCACAAAACCGAAATTGAGGTGAAGCAGGATATGGTCCTCCCCGAGTTGGGTATTACCGTCACATCGGCCCGGGTTGAGGAAGTCACTGAAAACGGTGGCATCAACAAAATCGGGGTGATTGAAATTTTGGACAACCGTTCCCGCCGCACTTACAAGCTGGTGGAGAAGGCTGATGAAATCAAGGAACCCACTTGGTATGCCAAGGTGATCGAAATCTCCGCGCCGAAAAAAGATATTGAGGTCGTTTTGGGAGGCAAACTTACCCACAATGGTGTCACCTACACGGTCAAAAGCTTGGATGACTCCTCACGAACCATTTCTTTTGAATGGCAGACTCCCGAGATGAAGGTTCCTGAGACCACAGGTCTCACGGCCCCCAAAAAAGAGGTTCCCAAACCCCAGCCAGCAGTTGCTCCCAAAACCCAACCTGCCGCGACTCCGGGCGCTCCCAAAAAAGCCCCAGTCAAACCCTGAAGCACCGTTCCCTCAAACTTTTGACACTTATAGCCTTTTTCGCTTGAGCCGAACCGCTTCCTCCCTTTGTCCTTTTCTTTCTCACCACACTACTTCCCTTTTTCACCCACATCCTTCCGCATGAAAATCATCTCTGTGCGTTCCCGCCATGCCGTCTGCGCCCTTGTTTCCGCGCTTGCCCTCGGCACCTCCCTGACCCCGGCCCAGCTACACGCCGCTGACAAGATGGAGCTTCTCTCCGGAGCCATCAAGGCCCGTCAGAAAGGCAACCTCACCGAGGCCCGCAAAATCCTTGAGGAGTTGAACACTTCCGCCCCGGGTGACCAGCGCGTGATCAGCCTCCTGAATCAAGTCAACTCCGAACTTGCCCTCAAAACCAAGGTGGCCGACACCAAACTCCCCGGCACTGCCGTCGCAGACAGCAACCCGGCCAAGGCCTCCGAGAAGACTGAGAAAAAGGCCGAAGCCAAGAAGGCTGAGAAAAAGAAGGAAGTGACCCGTGATGAGATCGCCGACATTGTCAGCGGCAAAGGCTCCCCGGAAAACAAGGTCAAGATGGCCGATGCCGACCTCGCCATGGCCCGCTCCCAGGCCAATGATGGCAAATTTGATGAAGCCAACACGACCTTGGCCAATGCCATTGACAAGATCAAGGACGAGCCCCTCGCCGAAGCCCAACTGAAAAAGATGCAGGACCTCCGCAAGCAGGTCTATCTCGACAAGGTTGACGCCGCCATTCGCCGCAAGGACATCAAGGCTGCCGACGAGTCCCTCAAGGAATACGCCAGTTTGGCCAGCAAGGACAATAAGTTTGAGACGCGTCAGAAGGAAATTTACGCCCTCAGCACCAACCCTTACAATTACGATCCCGCCACCATCAATCCCGCCGGTGTCGAGCAAAAGCGCAAGGTTGACGAACTTCTCACCAAAGGCCGCGCCCTTTACATTGCCGGTGACAATGATGCCGCCTACAAGATGTTCCAGGATGTGGAAGCCATTGACGGCAACAATCCCGAGTCCAAGTTCTTCCAAATGAAGATCGCTGAGCAACGCAAGGAGCTCAACCGCATCAACTACCAGAAGACCCGCGAGATTTTTCTCCAGACGGTCAACCAAAACTGGGCTCTTCCCACCATTTATGATCGCACTGTCACAAGCGGTAAGGATCTAAAGGAGACCACCACCCAGCGTAAACTCAACCAAATCAAGATTGATGAGGTCAATTTCCGCGGCCTGCCTCTCTCCCGCGTCATTGAAACCCTTTCCGCCCTGTCGGTTAAAAATGACAACACCAAGATCACTCCTCGTCCCGGAGTTAATTTGGTGTTGCTTGACCCCTCCGGAGCTGACCCGACGGTTAACATCACCCTGCGTGATTTGACCCTCCAGCGCGTGCTTGAGTTCGTCTGCGAGCAGGTCGGCTACGATTTCGACCCCTCTGAGGACGCCGTTACCATTACACCCACCACGGGAGAAAAATCCATTCGTCTCCGCACGGAATTCTTCCCTGTCACCCAGGCCATGCTGATCCGCATGGGGGTGGTCAAGCCCAGCGCCGCCACCGGCACCGGAGCCGCCACCACAGCCAGCCCCTTTGATGCTCCCGCGCCCGCCGCCGGTGGCACCGACGGTGGTGGCGGTGGCGGTGACAGCAAGGAAGAGGCCCTCAAGAAGTTCTTTGAACGTGCCGGCGTTGGATTTGGCACCGTTTCCGGTTCTTCCCTGGCCCTCACCGAAGCCCAGCTGATCGTCACCCAGACACAGCGCAACATGGAGCGTATCAGCCGCATCCTTCGCCAATTCAGCGAATCCCGCCAGGTCACCATCTCCAGCCGCTTCCTCGAAGTGCAGCAGGGCGATCTCGAAGAAGTCGGTTTTGACTTCCTCCTCCGTGGTAACAACGCGGTGTTTGCCACCAACAACCGCAGCATCAACGACGCCTTCGCCCCCCGCATTAACTCCGGCCGCGGCATCACCCTGGCCCGTTCCACCTCCGTCACCGACCCGATCACCGGCGTCACTTCCACCGTTCCCGCCGACCCGTTTGTCGTGGAGACCAGCGCCCCCAGCCTTCCGGGCAGCGTCAACATCGGAAGCGGTTCCGGACAAGTTGGTCCTGGTGCCATCCAGCCCCGCGGTGCCACCGCCGCGACCGGTTCCGCCATGGCCCTTAACGAAACCGGTTTGGCCGGATACCAAGGCACCCTTGGTTCCTACGAGCTGGAAGCCATCATCAAGGCCCTCTCCCAGAAACAGGGCAATGACCTGATGTCCGCCCCCACGGTCACCACGATGTCCGACCGCCAGGCCAAGATCACCGTCTCCCAGGAACTTCTCTATCCCACCGAATACGGCGACATTCAAATCGAAGTCAGTAACTCGGTTGCCGTCAACGGTGCCACCGGTTCCGGTGGTGCTTCGGTTGCCATCGCTCCCGGCACTCCCACCGGCTTTGAAAAGCGCGATGTCGGTATCGAAATGACCGTCACTCCCAAGATTCAGGAAGATGGCTCCATCTTCCTCGACATCGAGCCCCGCGTCACTGAGTTCGAAGGTTTCATCGAATACGGCACTCCCTCCGTGGTTGTCACCCCCGGAACCACGGTCACCGTTCCTCCGGGCTTCTTCCAACCGATCTTTACCGTCCGCCACGTCAAGACCGAGGTTACCATCTGGGATGGTGCCACCGTCCTTCTCGGCGGTCTGTCCCGCGAGCAGGTGCTCACCGTCGAAGACAAGGTCCCCGTTCTGGGCGACATCCCCTTCATCGGCCGCCTCTTCTCCTCCAAGGGTCAGTCCAGCACCAAGAAGAACCTCCTCATCTTCGTGACCGCGAACATGATCGGACCGGGTGGCTCTCCCGCCCGCCAAGGCCTTCCCGGAGTTCCCCCGGGCTCCATCTACTCCGACTCCGTGGTCGTGACCCCCGCCGGTCCCATCCAGCGCACCTCGGTTTCCGAAGTCACCAAGTAAGCATCCGCTTGCGATCTCCTTCAAAGCCGCCCTTTCCGGGGCGGCTTTTTTTGGCTTTGGCTCTGGAACTGGGTTCCCCTGTCAGTCCGGAGGCGCAAAAAAAGGCAGGACCGAAGTCCTGCCTTGAGGTAAGGGTGGGCCTTGCAGGTGGTTCAGACGGGCAGTTCCTTGACCTGCCAGGGCAGGCCCCGCAGGTTGAGCTGCTCCATGAAGGGATCGGGATCCATTTGTTCCATGTTCCAGACGCCCGGCTTCTTCCATTTGCCGGTCACCATCATCATGCCGCCGATCATGGCGGGCACTCCGGTGGTGTAACTGATGGCCTGGGAGCGGACCTCGCGGTAGCAGGCCTCGTGATCGCAGACGTTGTAGATGAACACTTTGCGTTTTTTGCCGTCCTTCAGGCCTTCCACGACGCAGCCGATGTTGGTTTTGCCCTTGGTCCGAGGGCCCAGGCTGGCGGGATCAGGCAGGAGGGTTTTGAGAAACTGGATGGGGACGATTTTCTGTCCGTTGTGCTCGACGGGATCAATGCGGGTCAGTCCCACATTGGTCAGCACCTTGAGGTGGTTCAGGTAGTTGTCCGAGAAGGTCATCCAGAAACGGATGCGCTTCAGGCCTTTGATGTTTTGGGCGAGTGACTCAAGTTCCTCATGGTAAAGGAGAAAGATCTTCTTGGGGCCGATCTCGGGGAAGTCGAAAGTCTGGGAGTAGGAGAGGGGGTCGGTTTCCTGCCATTCGCCGCGGTCCCAGTAGCGGCCGCGCGCGGTGATTTCGCGGATATTGATCTCGGGATTAAAGTTGGTGGCGAAAGGCAGGCCGTGGTCACCGGCGTTGGCGTCCAGGATGTCCACGTAGTGGATCTCGTCAAAAAGGTGTTTTTGGGCGTGGGCGCAGAAGACATTGGTCACGCCGGGGTCGAATCCGGAACCAAGCAGGGCCATCAGGCCGGCCTTCTCGAAACGCTCACGATAGGCCCATTGCCATTTGTATTCAAACTTGGCGGTCTCAAGCGGTTCATAGTTGGCGGTATCTAGGTAATCCACGCCGGTTTCCAGGCAGGCTTCCATGATGGTGAGATCCTGGTAGGGGAGGGCGAGGTTGAGCACGAGTTTGGGCTTCTCCGCCCGGATCACGGCCGCCAGGGCGGGCACGTTGTCGGCATCCACCTGCACCGTCTTTATCTTGGGGGCCTTGGGGTTGAGTTCGGTCACATCGGCGGCGACTTTGTCGCAGCGCGAAAGGGTGCGTGAGGCGAGGGTGATCTCGCTGAAAATTCCGGGCTGCTGGGCGCATTTGTGGACCACCACGCCGCCCACGCCGCCGGCTCCGATGATAAGGACTTTGCTCATGTGGAAAAACTCCTGATTGGGGCGAAACCGGCGGCCTTGGCGAGAGGAAGTTTTGTTTCCTGAGGGCGGCTGGGGATTCCTCCACTTGCTAACCTTCCCTGTCGGGGAATGATTCCATCCATGCGCCCACCCTGCCGCTCCCTCCTGGCCCTCGTCCTGTCCTTTACGCCCTGCCTGGCCGCCACCATCCCCGCCTTCCCCGGTGCCGAGGGTTTTGGCGCCTATGCCAACGGCGGTCGCGGCGGTGATGTTTACCATGTCACCAACCTCAACACCTCCGGAGCGGGCTCCTTCGCCGACGCCATCGGGACCGTGCCCTCGGCCGGACGCACCATCGTTTTCGACGTCAGCGGCCATATTCACGTCAACAAGACCCGCCTGGCCGCCTCCAAGGTCACCATCGCGGGGCAGACCGCCCCGGGCGACGGCATTGGTTTCAAGGACGGCACGTTCATCATTTCTGGCGACGATGTCGTCATCCGCCACGCCCGCTTCCGCTATGGAAAACAGACCGCCGGCGGTGACTGCATTGACCTCGATTCCGGCTGCACCAACTCCATCCTCGACCAGATCTCCATCCAGTTTTCCACGGACGAAAAC
>JANOBW010000054.1:0-2508 GCA_031411855.1 Opitutia bacterium | reverse complement strand
ATTGAACAGGCCCACCTGGACATCCCGGTCGCCCAGCTCAAAGCCCACGCAGCGAAGCTTCCGCAGCCCACCCGGATTGAGGGAACCGGTGAACATTCCAACCGGGTCAAGGCCTTCGAACTTTCCGCCTGGGTCAAAATTTGCGTCGAAGACCTCCTGGCCGCCAAAGGCGAGGCCCTGGTCGTCGCCGGTGAGCAGCAGTCCGAAGCGGTCCATGTCATCGCCCAAGTCATCAACGACATCCTGGGTGCCGTTGGCTCCACCGTCACCTACCTGGCGGTCCCCACTCCGAAAGCCATCACAATCAAGGAGTTGGCTTCTCAGGCTGGCGGCGTGAAAACCCTTGTCATCCTGGGCTCCAATCCCGCCTACGACGCCCCCGCCGACCTCGCCTGGGCCTCCGTCCAAGGCAAAATCCGCGACGCCGGCAAACTGGCCGATGGCACCGGGGTGGTTCGCCTGTCCTATCACTACGACGAGACGGCCGATCTCTCCAACTTGGCCATCGCCGCCACCCACTATCTCGAAAGCTGGGGCGACGCCCAGACCGCCACCGGTGACTATCTGGTGCGCCAACCCATGATCCAGCCTCTCTTTGAAGGTTTTGGAGAGCTGGAGATCCTCGCCCTTCTCTCGGGAACCACGGCAGACAAAGTCAACGAGCGCGCCCTGGTCCAGGAAACTTTCCAAGCCGTCACCGGTGATTCCTCCGACAAGGCCTGGCGCCGCTGGCTCAACGAAGGTTTCGTCCTCCGCAGCCATCCCGCCGCCCCGGGTTTCAACCGCGCCAAGGCGTTGTCCTACCTCGGTTCCGCCAACCTGGCCGCCCCCGTTCTCTCCAAGGAGCAACTGGAGGTCGTCATCCTACCCAGCAGCAATGTCCGCGACGGCCGCTACGCCAACAACGGCTGGTGTCAGGAAGTTCCCGACATCATGACCAAACTGGCCTGGGACAACGTCATCATTGTCAGCCCGCGCCTCGCCGAGGAACTGGGGATCGTCCTTGAGCCCAAAAAACTCGCCCGCGTCTCCGCCATCGAGTCCGCCACCTTCCACCTTGGCCGCGAATTCGCCCAAGTTCACACGTTGACTGTGAATGGGATCAAGGTAACCGGTGCCCTCCATATCCAGCCCGGTCTGGCCGACTACTCCGTGGTGCTGCACCAAGGTTACGGGCGCACCAAGGTCGGCCGTGTCGGTGCCGGTGCCGGCTTCAGCGCCTTCCCCCTCGTCTCTTCCGCATCCCCGGCCCTCCGCACCGGAGCCAGCCTGGCTCAGACTGCGGATGTCAAACGCCTCGCCAATACCCAGCAGCACTGGTCCATGGAAGGCCGCGCCCTTGTCCGCGAGGCGAATGTCGAAGACTACAAGCTTCAGCCTGGCTTCGTGGCCAAGATGGACGTGGAAGCTCACGCTCCCGCCATTTACGGAGACCGCCAGCCCAAGCAGGTCCCGGAAAACGATGAGGAAAGAAATGCCAAAGCCATCCTGATCGGCAAAAACGCCCAGGAAACACCGCGCGGCAACTCTTCTTACGAACACCCGGATTTTGCCGACCTCAACGCCGATGGAAAGATTTCCGACTCCGAGCGGAATTCCAACCACCAGTGGGGCATGACGATCGATCTTTCGACCTGCATCGCCTGCAATGCCTGTGTCGTGGCCTGCCAGTCGGAAAACAACATCCCTGTGGTGGGACGCGAACAGGTCATGCACGGCCGTGAAATGCACTGGATCCGCATTGACCGCTACTTTGCCTCCGGTTCCAACGACCTCAACAAATACCGTCTGCCCGAGGACCCCCAGATCGTTCTCCAGCCCGTGGCCTGCATGCACTGCGAAACGGCGCCCTGTGAACAGGTCTGCCCGTTCACCGCCACGGTGCACGACAATGAAGGTCTCAACACGATGGCCTACAATCGTTGCGCCGGCACCCGTTACTGCTCCAACAACTGTCCGTATAAGGTCCGCCGCTTCAACTTCTTCGATTACAACAAGCGCGAGCTCGGCGACAACCTCTACGCGGGAATGCTCGGCAAAATGGGCCGCATTTACGACAAGGATGGCCTCGGCAAGATGCAGAAAAACCCGGATGTCACCGTGCGCATGCGCGGGGTGATGGAAAAATGCACCTACTGCGTCCAACGCATCGAGGAGGCCAAGATCAACCAACGTGCCAAAGTGGGACTCTCCACTCCAGGCGGCGTGAAAGTTCCCGATGGAGCCTTCAAAGTCGCCTGCCAGCAGGTCTGCCCCACCGAGTCCATCGTCTTTGGCGACATCACCGATCCCAACGCCAAGGTCACCAAGTGGAAGACCTCGGACCGGGACTACGGCGTGCTCGCCTACACCGGCACACGTCCCCGCACCACCTACCTGGCCCGGCTGCGCAACCCCCATCCCGAATTGTCCAAACTCGACAACACGGGCCTGCCGCTGACCATCACGGAAGATCCGCATGGTCGGGAGGCCTTCCAGACCCATTCCCACGCTGACCACGGGGAAGAT
>JANOBW010000053.1:0-7077 GCA_031411855.1 Opitutia bacterium | reverse complement strand
CATTGCCAAGGCCATCCAGACCGGCGAGGTTCCCCCGACCATCAACTATGAGAACCCGGATCCGGACTGCGACCTCAACTACGTCCCGAACGTCAAGACCTCAGGCAAGATCCGCGTGGCGCTGAGCGACAACCTGGGCTTTGGCGGACACAACGCCGCCCTGGTCATGCGCGCTCTCTGAGGCTTTTTTCGCGAAACCATTTGCGTTTTCCCGCCCCTGGTTTCAACTCCCCGTCATGAACCGCATCAAGGAAACTGGTTCCCCGCCCAAGGAGGGAGCCAAGGTGGCCCATCTCCTCGGGGTTTCCTTGGACAAGGCGGACGGTCACAAGCGTCTTACCCGTGCGGAAAAATTTTCCGTCGTGGGTGGTTCCGAAGAGACCCATGGACGGATGACTGAGACCCTCATCAAAACCACCGAGGAACTCAAACGCAAAGGCCGCAGCCTGGAGGAAGCGGATCCCCGCGAAATTGGCGACTTGATCCGGAAGCATTCCTCCTCCTGACTCTTTTTTTCCACACCCAACAACTCTCCGCCCATCCCCATGAGTTCCGAATCCGAAACCCCGGTTCCGCCCGAAGCCCCCAAGCCCGCCTTCAAAATCGGTGCCGCTCCCGCCGCCCCGGCTTCAGCCACACCTCCTCCCGCTCCCGCCGCCGCCCGTCCGGCCCCGGCTCCGGGACTTTCCCGTCCGCCCATGCCGGTCCGCTCCGGAACCGCCGCCCCGGCCCGTGTGACCGTTCCGGTGGAGGAAAACAAGTCCGAGAGCCCGCTTTTTGTGGTCATTGATTTCCTGGCCGCCGCCGCCGCCATCACCTTCGCCGTGATCCTCTACCAGATTCACGCCGCCCCCGTTTATCCGCTTTAATTCCATGGCCTCTGACAAAGTAGTCGTTCTTTCCGCCGCAGCCTTTGAGGATTTCCTCAAAGCCGCTCCCAAGCCAGTCTTGGTGGACTTCTGGGCCACCTGGTGCGGACCTTGCAAAAGCTTCGCTCCGGTTTTCGCCCAAGTCGCGGACGAAGTGGACGGCCTTATCTTTGCCAAGTTTGACGTGGATGAATCCCGCGAAATTGCCATCAAGTATGGCATCCGCGCCATCCCCACGCTCAAGCTCTTCAAAAAAGGAGCTGTCGTGGAAACCATTCCCGCCATCTTCGACAAGGCTGACTTCAAGGCCAAGGCGTTGAGCCTGGTCTGAGTTGCGGAACTCCACCATGGCGGCTGACAAGGTGTCGGTTCTGACGCCGGAAACTTTCGAAACTTTCGTCCAGGCGGCTGAGACCCCGGTTCTGGTCAAGTTTTCGAGGCCGAATTGTCCCCATTGCGATAACTTTCAGCCGGCTTTTGACAAGGCTTCGGCCGAAGTGAGCGGGGTTGTTTTCGCCGCGTTCACAGTGGCTGGTGACGCTGGCATGCAGATCGCGAAACGCTATGGAATCCGTGGCGTGCCCGCCCTGAAGCTCTTCCGCAAGAACGCCATCGCTGAAACCATTCCCGTGGTTTATGAAGCCGACGCGTTCAAGGCCAAGGCGATGAGTCTGGTCTGACCACTCCCCAACTTTAAGCCGCCGGTTTCTTCCGGCGGCTTTTTTATGCTCAGGAAACGCGCTTTCCCCATCAGTCTTGTGATCGGGGGGCGGCCGCGTCTTTCTGTGGCAATTCATCTTCCCAGACCGTGGACAAAACAGCCGTTCTCAACCTCATCATCTCGGCCCTCCAAACCGAGCTGGCTGCGGCCATTCGCGAGGCTCAGGGCACCATTGACGAGGCCACCCATCCCGACAACAAGGCGGAGAACAAATACGACACCCGCAGCCTGGAGGCTTCCTACCTGGCCAGGGGGCAGTCCCTGAGGGTGGGGGAGCTGGAGGAGTCGGTGGGAGCCTTTCAAGTTTTGTCTATCCCGGGCCGGTCCGGTGGCTCGGTCGTCACACTTGGGTCCTTGATCGAGGTGGAAGGTCCAGAAGGGCGGCCCTGTTATTTTATCGGGCCTAGCGCCGGTGGCACCGAGGTGGTCTGGGAAGGCAGGGAGATCCTGGTCCTGACCCCCGGGTCGCCTCTGGGGGGGAGGTTTCTTGGAAAACGTGCCGGCGAGATGGTCGCTGCCCCATCGGGGCGGGCGGGTCTGCGGATTCTGAATCTTTGGTGAGTTTCGGCCCATTCCGGTGGTTTTTCGTTCCCGGTTTGCCTTTGGGGAGAACGTAAGCCCAATCTCGCGGTCCAACTGAACCTTACTCCCATGCATCCGTTTCTCCGAATCGTTGTGGCAGCCGGCCTTGCGCTGATGCCTTTTACTCTGGCCCAGGCCGCCGACGCTGTGGCTCCCGCCAAGAAGAAAGTCCTTTTCTTCTCCAAATCCTCCGGCTTCGAGCACGATGCCATCAAACTGGAAATGAAGGATGGCAAACCCGGCTACGCCTTCGCCGTGCTCCGCCAGCTCGGGGAGAAAAACAACATCGAGTTCACTTTCTCGAAGGACGGAAGTCTCTTCACGCCCGACTATCTGGCCCAGTTTGACGCCTACTTCTTTTATACCACGGGCAACCTGACGGAGCCGGGCACCGATCGCAATCCCCCCATGACCGAGGCCGGCAAGGCCGCCTTCCTCAAGGCCATCGCCGAGGGCAAAGGTTTTGTGGGCACGCATAGCGCCTCCGACACCTTCCACTCGCCCGGCAACAAAGATCACGGAGCGGCCCGGAACCAGGCCGATGGCGACAAGGCCGACGACTACGTGAAGATGCTGGGGGCCGAGTTTATCAAGCACGGTGCCCAGCAACCGGCCCGGCAGATCGTGGCCGACGCCACGTTTCCCGGCCTTTCCGCCGTGACGGCTGATTTCGGACCGAACGAGGAATGGTATTCGCTTAAAAACTACGCTTCCGACCTTCATGTGCTTCTCGTTCAGGATGTGAGCAAAATGAAGGGCGATGTCTATGAACGCCCGAACTATCCCTCGACCTGGACCCGCATGCACGGCAAGGGCCGCGTGTTTTACACGAGCATGGGCCACCGGGACGATGTCTGGACCAACCCGGTCTTCCAAACCGTCCTTGAAGGCGGTTTGAACTGGGCGCTCAAACGGGTGGATGCCGATGTGACCCCGAACCTTGCCACGGCCGCCCCCAAGGCCAACGAGCTGCCGGCTTTCGTCGCCCCCGCCCCGGCCAAACCGAAGACCCCCGCCCCCGGCACGCCCAAGGCTCCGAACGCCCCCAAAGGCGAGAAGAAGTAATCGCCCCGTCCCGCACCTTTTCCGCACGCCGTGCGGAGGCCCAACCTGATGTCCGTCAAACGGATAAGGGAGACCTCCCGCGGCGTTTTTTTATGGGGTCGCTTCTTTCGCAGGCAGATGGAAACTTACCACGGGGGCGGCCCGTTCGAAGCCCTCGGCGGTCAGGAACGGCTCCTCGGCGAATTTGCAGACCTTGGCCCAGAAGCTGTCGGGGAAACGCCCGATCTGGGTGTTGTGGCGCTCGACAATGTCGTTGAAGTAGCCCCTGGCCAGGGCGAGACGCTGCTCGGTGGCGACCAGCTCGTCCTGGAGTTTCACAAAAAGTTGGTCGGCCTTGAGTTCCGGGTAGGCTTCGGCCACGAAACGCAGGGCGGGGGCCACACCGGCGGGGTCCACGCCCGGTTCCCCGGGGGCGGTGGCCTGGGCCTGGGCGCGGAGCTGGGAGAGTTTTTCAAAAGTCTCCTGCTCGTGCCGGACGTAGCCCTGGACCGTGGCGACGAGGCGGTTGATGAGGTCGGCCCGGCGTTTTAACTCGATTTCAATCAGGGACTTGCCTTGGCGGAGACGGGCGCGGACATCCACCAGCGAGTTGTAAACGGCCCAGAGCCAGAGCAGAAAGAAGACCCCGAGGTAGGCCAGGCCGCCCGCGATGGCAAGAAAAGGGGCCAGTTCGGGGCTGAGCCTCCCCGACCCCTGCTCCACCATAAATTGCTGCTGTTGATGTGCTTGTGACAGAGCGGCCGTGAGCCCTCCGGCCGCAAGCGTTCCGAAAAACGGCCAGAGGAAGGCGGCGGTGCGGTGGCCGGAGATGATCTCCTGCTCGCTCCGCACGGAGATGAGAAAACGCGGCGCGTCCTTGGCGGCGGCAATCTCGGCGGCGACGATGTCCTGGCGCTCGCGGGCCGGCCCGATGACAAACAGTTCGCGGCCCAGGGGAAGCGCCACTTCGGTGAAACGGCGGCGGTGATCCGAGTGGGAGCAGGAGCCGAGGGGGCCCTTGCCGTAGTAGAGGGGGTCCATCCGGCCGCAGGTCTCGCTGAAGACGGTCAGGGGCTCGATCTCCGCCCCTTCCGGCCAGATGAGGATGGCCCCGGTGTCGTCCCGGAGGAAAAACGCGGTGGTGTCGCCCCCGTCGGCCATCGTGGTCCAGCCCGACTCATGGCGGGTGCGGGTCTGGCTGCGGCCCTGGCTGTCGGTGTAATGTTCGGTGACCGTGCGGCTCCAGTGCTCCTCGACCTGGTAGGCGTAGTGGACGCAGGCGCACTCGGCCAGGTAGGAGCAAAGCGGGGGCTCGACAACGGGTTCGCCGCGCAGCTCGACCAGGCCGATGAAGACGCCCTGGACCTTGGAGGTGGGAAGGGCCTCGACCAGGCGCCACTGGCGCATCTTCCGGTAGCCCAGGACAAGTCCGAGGACCATCAGCAGGACCGCGAGCGCGAGGAGGAAAAGGGGCATGGCGTTGTTGTTGGAACGCCGGTGGGAGACACAAGTGGGAACTTGCGGTGCCGGAAGGAGAACTCCCTCCGCCTGCGTCAAAAAAAAGCCCTTCACGCCGAAGCGGGAAGGGCGGTGAAGTTTGGCCGGTCGGTTGGATCAGGCCTTGAAGGCGTCCTTGAGGAGGGCGTTGAGCTCGATCTTGTGGACGGCGAGGGCACCGACGGCGGGAGAGGCGGAGGCGTCGCGGCCGACGTAGCGGGCCTTGCGTCCAAAGATGCTTTCAAGCTCGGGTGCGATGAAGCTCCAGGCTCCCATGTTTTGGGATTCCTCCTGGGCCCAGACGAGCTCGGCCTTGCCGTAGGTCGTGGCGATTTCAGCCAGTTTCTCACGGTGGAGGGGGTAGAGCTGCTCCAGGCGGACGATGGCGACGTCCTCGATCCCGTTGGTTACCCGGTAGTTGTGCAGATCGTAGTAAACCTTGCCAGAGCAGAGGATGACACGGCGGGCCTTCTTCGGGGCGAGGGGGTCGGGGATGATCTCCTGGAAGGCGCCGCCGGTGAAGTCCTCCAGTTTGGAGACGGCCAGCGGGTGGCGCAGCAGGCTCTTGGGAGCCATGACCACCAGTGGTTTGCGCAGCTCGCTTTTCATCTGGCGGCGGAGGGCGTGGAAGTAGTTGGCCGGGGTGGTGATGTTGGCCACGATGATGTTGTCCTCGGCGCAGAGCTGGAGGAAACGCTCCAGGCGGGCGGAGGAGTGCTCGGGGCCCTGGCCCTCATAGCCGTGCGGCAGGAGGAGGACGATGCCGGAGACGCGCTGCCATTTGGATTCGCCGGAGACGATGAACTGGTCAATGACGACCTGGGCGCCATTGGCGAAGTCGCCAAACTGGGCCTCCCAGATGCAGAGCATCTGCGGGTAGTCGAGGGAGTAGCCGTAGTCGAAACCGAGCACGGCGGCCTCGGACAGGAGGGAGTTGTAAACGCAGAAGCGGGCCTGGCCTTCCTTGAGGTTGAGCAGGGGCACGTATTTCTCGCGGTTCTCCATGTCGTAGATCACGGCGTGGCGGTGGGAGAAGGTGCCGCGTTCGCAGTCCTGGCCGGAGAGGCGGACGGGGGTCCCTTCGGCGAGGAGGGTGCCGAAGGCGAGGGCCTCGCCGGTGCCCCAGTCAATCGGACCGCCGGTGAGGGCGGCCGCGCGGGTGTCGAGGAGGCGTTTGATCTTCGGGTTGACGTTAAAGGTGGCGGGGACCTTGGTGATGCCTTCGACGACGGTGGCGAGGGCATCGCGGGGCACGCCGGTCGGCACGGGCGTGTGGGTGTAGCCGGCCTGGAAGACGGGGTTGGAATCGCGGAAGGGATCGCCCTTTTCCCCGGCGGAGTGGCGTTCCAATTCGACCTGCTTGGCTTTGGCCAGGGAGGCCTCCATGGCGGCGGAGTATTCGTCCTTGATAGCGTCGGAGTCGGCCTGGGTGTGGGAACCGGAGGCAATGAGACGGTTGGTGTAGAGGGTCGAGATGGCGGGATGGGCCGCGATCTTTTTGTAGAGGGTGGGCTGGGTGAAGGCGGGCTCGTCGGCCTCGTTGTGGCCGTGTTTGCGGTAGCAATACATGTCCACAACGGCGTCGCGCTGAAAGAGGCACCTGAATTCCAGGGCGAGGCTGGTGACGAAGCAGACGGCCTCGGGGTCGTCGCCGTTGACGTGGAAAATGGGGGCCTCGATCATCTTGGCCACGTCCGTGCAGTAGCGGGTGGAGCGCGAGTCCTGTGGCAGGGTGGTGAAGCCGATCTGGTTGTTGATGACGAAGTGCAGGGTGCCGCCGGTGCGGTAACCGGGCAGTTGGGAGAAGTTCAGCGTCTCGGCAATGATGCCCTGGCCGGCGAAGGCGGCGTCGCCGTGGATGAGCAGCGGCATGACGGCGCGGCGCTCGGTCATGTCGCCGCGGATGCGCTGGCGGGCGCGGGCCTTGCCCTCGACGATGGGGTTGACGATCTCCAGGTGGGACGGGTTGGCGGCGAGGCGGACCTCGACGGTCTTGCCGTTCATGGTCTTGAGGACGGACTCGTAGCCGAGGTGGTATTTCACGTCGCCGTCGCCCGCAACCGTATGGGGGATATAGTTTTCCGAGAATTGCTCGAAGAGGACCTCGAAGGGTTTGCGGAGGATGTTGGTCAGGACGGAGAGGCGGCCGCGGTGGGCCATGCCCATGACGATCTCCTCGACGCCGATGTCGGCGCAGTGCTCGATGGTGGTGTCGAGGGCGGCGATCATCGTTTCCCCGCCTTCGAGGGAGAAGCGCTTCTGGCCGACGAACTTGGCGTGGAGGAACTTCTCGAAGATCTCGGCCTTGTGGAGGCGGCGGAGGATGCGCGTCTGGCGGGCCTTGGTGAACGTCGGGGTGTTCTC
>JANOBW010000052.1:0-8743 GCA_031411855.1 Opitutia bacterium | reverse complement strand
GCTCCCTTCGCCTCCTTCGCGAGACAATCGGTTTTAGAGATAGAGAAGTTCGGAGTTGTAGAAGGCCCGTTCGTTTTCGGGACGATAGGTGCGGCAGTAGTCGTCTGCGGTGGGCGGGTCGCTGCGCCAGAGTTGGAGTTTCACCGGTTTGGGTCCGTAGCCGGGCGAAGTGTCCATCGGATGGTGGCAGGTGGTGAGGATCACGAGGAGGTCCATCTCGGCACGGAGATCGAGGAAGTCGCCGGCCTTGGCGTGGTTGGGAACGAAGGAGAGGCGTCCGTTTTCGTCGGTGTTTAACCTGCTGAAGAAGTTGAGGTTGGGCACCAGGTCGCGTGAGTTCAGGCCGTGTTTGGCCAGCTCGACGAGGAAGTGGTCGCGGGAATTGCGGTGCCAGTTGTTGCGGGCCGTCTGGTAGTTTTTCCCACCCCATTTCTGGGTGACGTGCGCGGCGGTGTCGTGGCCGCCGAGCGGGTCGTGCCAGCCGAGGGTGTCGCCGGTGATCGAGAACATCGCGCGGCCCATGTCGGAATAGAGGACGAAGCCGGTGGTGAGTTTCGCGGTGTGCTGGCCTTTGAGGGTGTCGGCCATGTTGTAGCGGTCCGTCAGCTCATGGCGGTTGAAGCAGAGCAGGGAAACATTGGCCCCCATTTCGAGGGCGGTGAGGCGGAGGGTGTGGTGGCGGCGGACGGCGAACGACCAGGCCGCCCCGCCGGGCAGGGTTTCCTCCAGGAGCAAGCGGTCCGCCGGAATGCCGCCGGGTGGCGGCACCGGGCCGGTGGGACGCGGAGTGGTGAAGGAGGTGCCGGACGGAGCGGGCGGGACAAGGAGTGGCATGACGCGGGAGCCTTTGTGTTACGATTGTTCTTAAAAGTATTACAGCATAAAGAGTGCCAAAGGCCGCGGGGTGATGACGATCCTTTCAAGGACCCAAGCCGAGGCGGGTGTCCTCAGAGCAGTGGCGGGATGGTGATGGCGGTGAGGTTGAGTTTGCCGGTGCGGACGCCGCGGCAGGTGGTGAGTTCGTTGGCGAGGTCCTGGAGGGCGTTTGCTTTCCCCTGCACCAGAAGGACTTCCATGTAGTTGTGGTTCTCCAGGTGGACGTGCATGCTGGTGACGATCATGAGGAAATACCTGTGCTGGATGGCGGACAGCTTGGCCTGCAAACCCTTGGTGGTATGGTCGTAAACAAGACTGATGGTGCCGGCGACCGTTTCGGTGCCAAGCTGGGCGGCGTGTTCCAGGAGACCGTCACGGGCGAGGGCGGCCACGGCCTGCGAGCGGCTGGCGTAGCCGCGGTTCTTGACCATCGCATCCAATTCATCCAGAAGACTTTCCGGCAGGGAGACACTGAAGCGGGCGAGTTTGTCGCGTTTGGGACGTTTGGTCGGAGGCATAGTGAAAACAAAGGGTGTCTCGCGAAGGACGCGAAGGGTGCGAAGGTTTGAAAGCTGTTTTTGAGGTAAAATGGGAAGTTTGTTTTAGAGAGAAAAGTGCCTAGCGTTGCCTGTTTTGCTTCGCCTCCTTCGCGGACTTCGCGCGACCACCCTGCATTGATTTTCATTCCACGTCGTCCCCCGCCTGGGTCAGGCGAACGATGGGGAGACGTTCGGTGGTGGCGTGAAGTTTGGGGTGGATCAATTCCTCGATACGGCGGCGGGTGGCGAGAAACTCGGCGGATTGCAGTTGTTCAACACTACGCGGGCGGGGCACGGGGACCTCGATGATTTCCTGGATCTCGCCGGGGTTGGCCTTGAGGACGACGATGCGGTCGGCGAGGAGGACGGCCTCGTCGAGATCGTGGGTGATGAAGAGGATGGTGACGTCCACGTTGCGCCAGATCTCAAGCAGGTGGGCCTGCATCTGGGCCCGGGTCTGGGCGTCGAGGGCGCCGAAGGGTTCGTCCATGAGGAGGACGCGCGGGTTGGGCGCGAGGGCTCGGGCGATGGCCACACGCTGTTTCATGCCACCGGAAAGCTGGTGCGGGTAGGTGTCCTCAAACTTCTTCAGTCCAACGAGTTCGATCCACTGGCGCGCCTCGGACTCCGCCTCCCCGGAGGACTTTCCCGCCATTTCGAGACCAAACATGACATTGCGTTTCACGGTGAGCCACGGAAAGAGCGTGTAGCCTTGGAAGACCATGCCGCGCTCCGGGCAGGGTCCGCTGGTTTCCTTTCCGTCCACAAGCATGCGGCCGGAGGTGGGGTCGTCGAGGCCGGCGATGATGCGGATGAGGGTGGACTTGCCGCAGCCCGAAGGACCGATGACGCAGACGAGCTCACGGCGGTGAACCTGGAGGCAAATGTCGCGCAGGGCGGTGACCGGACCGCGCTCGCCGGGAAACTGGCGGCCGAGATGTTCGATCTCCAGAACCACCGGACGCTCCCTGAGTTTGGCGAAACGCGCGGCCACGGCGGGAGATTGCGCGCGGTAGTCGGGATGTGTTTCGTGAGGATGGGGCATAGGGGCGGCTTATGACTGAACCTCGGGAACCGGAGACAGTTTTCGGACGGAGAAAAGACACCCCAACAGCTTCCTCACCCGGCTGGGCCGAGGGTTCTTCCAGGTGAAGAGGCGGTCGCCGACAAAGGCCAGGACCTGGTCGGTGGCGAGCCCGATGAAACCGATGATGAGAATGGCCGCGTAAACGTTGTCGAAGTTGCGGTATTTGGCCTGCTGGTTGATGAAAAACGTGATGCCACTGCTGACGCCAACCACTTCGGCGACAATGAGATAGGTCCAGGCCCAGCCGAGAAGGATGCGGAGGTCGTTGTAAAGGTCCGGAAGGCTGGCGGGCAGAAGCACGCGGAGGACGAGCTGGCGGCGTTTGGCCCCGAGCGTTTGCGCGGCCTCGATGAGACCGCCGTCCACTTTGCGCACGGTGTTGGCCACGACGAGAACCTGCTGGAAAAAAGTGCCGATGACGATGATGGCGATCTTCGGTTCCTGATGGATGCCGAGAACCGCCACCATGAGCGCACCGAAGGCGGGGGCCGGCATGTAGCGGACGAAGTCCACGAAGGGTTCCGTGAGCCGCGAACCGGAGACGAAAGCGCCGCACAGAATGCCAAGCGGGACCCCGAAAGCGGACGATATGAGAAAGCCCCAGAAGATGGTTTTGAGGCTCATCGCCAGGCTTTCGTGCAGCCAGAGATCGCCGCGCAGAACCGGCTTGGTCGTGAAGGCCGTGTAGAGCGCGATGGCGACGGAATGAGGGGCGGGAAGGAAGATCGGATTGGCCCGCTCCCCGGCGGGAACCTTGGCCCCCGTGGCCTTCGCGTTGGCCACTTCCTTGGCGAAATCCTCGCGGTCAATCTGCGTTCCCGGAGTCAGCCAGGAAACGTCACCGGGATCAGTCACTTTGATGTTGGGGTGCCAGAGGAAGGGAACGTAACTGACCAGACTCCACAGCAGGAGCGGCAGAAGAAACGCGCCCGCTCCCAGAAGACGCCGCCGTGAGGGCGAAATCTCCTGACGGACCGCGAACCATCGGTTTTTGGACATGACTGGGTCTGAAGGGACAAGGCAAAGGTGTCTCGCGAAGGGCGCAAAGGAAGCGAAGGTGTTTTGGCGAATACGTGGATTTATTCTGCCTAAAGACGGGACATCTTACGGGAGGCATTGCTCTCCGCGTATTGTGTGACTCAGCCCTTCGCGTCCTTCGCCGACGATTACTTCGGTTTCACCACTTCGTCCTTCTTCAGCGCGTCCAAGGTGATGGTGGCGTCGAGGTAGGTGGCGGGGTCCTGAGAGTCCTTGTAAACACCGTTCTTCACGTTGAACTCGTTGGCGATGCTGGAGGAACCCACCACCGAATCGAAACCGGTGGTTTTGGCGGTCATGACCTTGGCCCCTTCGGCCAGGGTGAGAAACTTCGTGCCGGGGAGGAAGGTGGCGTATTCCTTGGCGTCAACCCCGGCGCGCGCGGCCATGATTTTGACGGCGTCATCCTTGGTCTTGGGGTCGGCCACATAGGCGGCAACCTTGTCCCAAACCTTGGCAAACTTGACCCAGTCGGCGCGGTTTTTGGCGAGGTTTTGCGGACTCACCACCACGGCGTCGTAGATGAGCCCGGGCTCGTTGGCGCTGGTGTAAATGGCTTTGGCACCCGGAAGGGCCTTGAGCGCGGCCCCGGAATTCGGCTGCCAGGCGGCGATGGCGTCCACCTGGCCGGAGGCGAGGACCTGGGGGGTCTGGTTGGTGGGGGTCGGCACGATGGTGACATCGGTCTCGGCCAGACCGGCCTTCTTCAGGGCGTTGAGGAGCATGAGATGTTCGACCACACCGACCTCGAGTCCGATCTTCTTGCCTTTGAGGTCTTTGATCGTGCCGATGCCCGGCTTGGCCACGATCATGTCGTTACCGTTGGAGTAATCCGTGACAAGGACGACGGTGTTTTTGGCCCCGCCGGCCCCGGTGACAAGGGAGTCGCCATTGGTCACGGCGACGGCGTCCACCTTGCCGGCGGTGAAAGCCTCCATGGAGGGTCCGTATTCAAACCAGAGAAGCTCGACCTCGATGCCTGCCTCCTTGAACCAGCCTTTTTGCTCGGCGATGGCGAAGGCGGTCCAGCCCGGCCAGTCGGAATAGGCCACCTTGAGCGGGGCGGCGAGGAGCGAACCAGCGGCCAGGCCGGAGGCGACGAGGGTGGAGAGAAAACGGCGGCTGAGGGATGTCATGGGATGTGGTGGAGATTTTAGTCTTACGAATTTACAGTTTCGTGTGAAGCATGGGCCATGCCACGTCGCCACCGGCCCAACACCGCGTGCAAAATTGAGCACGGACGCGGCAATTGAAACCAACCCGACAACCGGGCATCCGATATCACCGCTCCCCATGGGCAAAATTGCATTCGCCCCGCCCGGAAACGGCCGCCAACATGCATCCATGGTAAAAAAGCGCCAGATCGTGGTGGTCGGTGGCGGGGCGGCGGGATTCTTCGCGGCGGTTGCCTGCGCGGAAAAGCTTGGAAACGAGGGAGATGTGACAATTTATGAGGCCACGGCCCACACGTTGGCGAAGGTCCGCATTTCCGGCGGCGGACGCTGCAACGTCACCCACGCCTGTTTCGATCCGGCGGAGCTGGTGAAAAAATATCCCCGGGGCGGACGTGAACTGATCGGGCCGTTTCACCACTGGCAGCCGCGCGACACCGTGGCCTGGTTTGCCGCCCGCGGAGTCGAGACCAAAACCGAGCACGACGGCCGGATGTTTCCCGTCACCGATGATTCGGCGACCATCGTGGACTGCCTCAGGCATGCGGCCGCCAAGGCGGGCGTGAGGCTCGTCACCGGTGTGGGCGTGCGCCAGGCAAAACACATCCCCACGGGGTTTCAACTCACCCTCTCGGACCAGACGACGGTGGATTGCCAGCGTCTCCTGCTGGCCACGGGGGGCAACAAGGCGGCGGTCGGCATGCCCATGGCTGCGGCCTTTGGGCACACCATCGAGCCCCCCGTGCCGTCACTCTTCACCTTCCACCTCAAGGACCCGCGCCTGACCGGTCTGGCCGGGCTCTCGGTCGAACACGCGCAGGTGTCCGTGCCCGGCACGCGGCTGCGGACCGACGGTCCCCTCCTGATCACCCACGCGGGACTGAGCGGCCCCGCCATCCTCAAGCTCTCCGCCTGGGGTGCCCGCGATCTGGCCCACGTGAACTACGCCTTCCACCTGCTGGTCAACTGGGTCCCCGCTTTCACCCGTGAAACCCTGGCGGCCGAACTGGCCTCGGTGCGGGAGCGAAACGCCAAAAAACAGATCACCACCTGGAGCCCGCTCCCCCTCCCGCAGAGGCTCTGGGAAAGGCTCGTCACCGCCGCCGGCATCACCCCCGCCACACCCTGGGCGCAGATCGGCAAAGGGGCCCTGAACACACTCGTGACCCAGCTCACCGCCGGGGAGTTTCAGGTGGACGGGAAAAGCATGTTCAAGGACGAGTTTGTCACCTGCGGGGGCATCAAACTGGCCGAAGTGGATTTCAAAACGATGGAGAGCCGTCTCTGCCCGGGGCTGCATTTCGCGGGCGAGGTGCTCGACATTGATGGCGTGACCGGAGGCTTCAACTTCCAGGCCGCCTGGACCACCGGCTGGCTGGCCGGCCGGGCCATGGCGGAGTGAGGGGGCGCGGAACCCAACTTTATTCCAAGTTGGACTGTTGCCGCACGGGAACAGTTTCAGCGCGATCCCAAGGCGGGGGTGTTGCAAATGCCGCCCTCTCCGGCGAGGAACTGCACCGCCCGGCCGGCGACCTCTCCGACCGTCACAGCCGCAAACGGGGAACCGCGGAGCCTCGATTTGCCTCACCTGACCACCGCGATGGTCCTGGGCTGTGGCCTTCTGCTGACCTTTGACGCCGTTTGTGACGCTGTGTTTAGCGGCCCGGTTGCTCCCGTATTTCGGCGATCTTGTCCCGGCTTAATTTCACATCCTGCCGCCACCGCATGTTGGTGGAATCCATCTTGGCGAGCCGCCCGGAGATTTCCACGCAGCGTTCCAACAACGGAAGCGCCTCCAACCAGTTTCCCTGTTTTAGGAGGACCTCCGAAGACTTGTAGAAGCTGACAAAAAGCCCGCGTTGCCATTCGGTGGTGCCCGGGTGGCTGTCGGCCAGCTTCTGCCTGATGGCCTGGACCTGGTGATAAGCTTCGGAGGCTTCCTCCAGTTTGCCCTGGGCCAGGGCCACGTCACCGAGATTGTCCCAGGAAATGGTATGGTTGCGTCGCCCCTCAAGGCTGTTGGGGGCGTCAGCGATTTGCTTTTGTGTGATCTTAAAGGCATCGCGAAAGGCCAGGGTCGCCATGTCGAAATAGTCCTGAGCCCTGGCCTTATCTGCCGGATGGGTTTGGTGAAGTTCCGTCCACTGTCCTTGTTTCAAGGGCACCTCACCAAGTTTATGGTGGGAAACCACAATGCCAAGGTGGGCCTGGGGGTTGCCGGAACCATCGGTGGCCAGCTTCTGCCTGATGGTCAGGGCCTTGCGGTAGGCTTGGAGGGCTTCCTCGGGCTGATCCTTCGCGAGGGCGAGATCTCCCGCATCATCGTGGGCAGTCGCGAGGTGCAACTGCCAGAAGGAGTTGCCGGAATCGTTGGCGGCGGCCTTCTGGATGATCTTGAGGGCCTCCTGGTTGAAGTGCTCCGCGGCATCCAGTTTGTTCTGGGCAAGAGCCAGGTTGCCGAGCTTGCCATAAGAGATGACCAGATGGTGCTGCCACAGGAAGTTGTCGGGGTCGCTCTCCGCCAGTTTTTTGATCGCCTTATGCCCATCCGCATGGATCTGGACGGCTTCCTCCTGCCTGCCTTGGGCCAAAGCGATGCCTCCCAGCTCGTGCTGAAAACCGAGAAGTTCGTCCTGTCTCTGTGAGTTGTCGGGATCGCTTTCGATGAGCCTTTTGGTGATCGCAGCCGCTTCGCCGTAGTTTTGGGCCGCCTTCACGAGCTGGCCTTGTTTTTCGGCGAGTTCGGCGGCCTGACTGTAGGATACGGCCAAGTCATGCCACCAGTCTGAGTTGTCGGGGTTGTTTTCCACAAGTTTTCGCAGAAGCGGGAAGCCCTCTTCCCAGAGCCGTATGGCGGTCTCGGGCTCCCCTTGGGCCGCCGCCATTTCTCCCGACAGATAGCCTGAAAACCAAAGGTCATACTGCCACTCGGGATTCTTGGGATTGCTGTCGGCCAGTTTCTGCATGGCGGCGGCAAATTCATCATAGACCTGCTGCGCCTCCTTAAACTCGCCTCGTTTCAGCTCTACACTGCCGAGCCGGACGGTCAACATTCGCACATGGCGTTGCCACTCAGGGTTACCGGGATCGCTGGCGGTGAGCTTTTTCACGATCGCGAGGCTGTCACGATACGCGTTTCTGGCCTCCACCAAGCTGCCTTCGGATTGAAGGGATGCGCCGAAATTGCTGTAGGTCAGAGACAGGTCATACTGCCGCAGGGCATTTTTCGGATCGCTGGTGGCGAGCTTCTGGCGGATGGCCAGGCCGCTTTGGTAGGTCTGGATGGCTTCACGATGCCGTCCTTGTTTTTGAGCCACCTTGGCGAGGTTTTCGTAAGCGGTCGCCAAACGTTCCTGCCATGGGGTGTTGGCGGGACTGCGGGCGGCGAGTTTCTCCATGAGCGCCACGAGGTCTCCATTGATCCTGGCAGCTTCGTCCAACTTGCCTTGGGCCAACGCCGCAGCCCCCTGTTGGGTGTAAGAAACAGCCAGATCCAGTAGCCGGTCCACGTTCCCAGGTTCATCCGTAGCCAGCGTTTTGATCAGGGCATGAAAGTGGTCATAAGCTTGGGCAGCCTCGCCGGGCTTACCTTGGGCCGCCGCCACGTTTCCGAGTTTGGCATAGGAAACCGCCAGGTCATGCTGTGCCTCGGGGTCGCGGGGATTGTCAGTGGCAAGCTTCTTCATGACCCCCATGGAAAAGCCATAGAACTGAGCCGCTTCGTTCGGTTTGCCTTGGGCCAATGCCACGTCTCCCAGAGAAAGGTGAGCGGCCGCAAGGTCGCGTTGCGTCTTGGCACTGTTGGGCTCACTGGCGGCGAGCTTCTTCGCCATCGTGCAACTCTCCTGGTAAGATCGGCTGGCTTCCTCCAGCCTGTCCCGGGCCACTGCCACGTCGCCCAGCTTATGGTGGGCGACGTAGAGGTTGCGTTGCCACTCGGGGTTGGCCGGCTCCTTGGCGGCAAGTTTTCTGCTGATGACCAAGGTGTTGCGGTAGGCCTTGGCCGCCAGTTCAAACTTGCCCTGGGCCAT
>JANOBW010000051.1:0-6695 GCA_031411855.1 Opitutia bacterium | reverse complement strand
CAAGAACCATTGCCGAAAAGTGCCGCCGATTTGAACATTTGCGTTGGGAATTTCGCGGCCCCATAAGTCACGCGACACTTTCCCTTCTCCCATGAAACCCACCGCCTCCCGCCTTCTGATTCTCGCCCCCCTCGGTCTCCTCTCACTGCTTCAGGCCGAAACTTTTTCCCCTGAGTCGCGCGTCACCGCCGTGACGGTCCATCCCAACCTCGCGCTGGTGACCCGGGAGGCCGAGGTGAAAGTCACGCCTGGCGAGCATGAGATCGTGTTTTTCCCGCTGCCCGACTCCCTGGATGAAAACTCCCTCCAGGTCGAAGGTGCCGGGGCCAAGGCCGTGATCCTGGACGTGCAGACGCGCCGCAAGGTCATGGGGGAAACTTCACGCGACAAGGTCCGCGAGGTGGAGGCCTCCCTCCAAAAGGTCGAGGCAAGCCTCCGCGAACTGGCCGACAAGGGCCGCGTCATTGAGATTCAGCAGAAGATGCTGGATGAGTTCCGGACCGTCCAAACCCAGCAGCCGAAGGACGGGCAGGTGGCGCGGCCGTCTGCTGACGAGTGGTTGAAGCTCATGAACTTCCAAACGGAACAGCTCGCCAAATCCCAGGAGCAGAGGCGTTTGCTGGACCAACAGGTGAAGCTCACTGAAAAGGAGAAGGGCCGGCTCTTGGACGAGTTGAAAAAACTGGGCGGAAACGGGCGTGAGGTCCGGATCGCAACGGTGCGCGTCCGCGCCGACGAGGCCGGCACGCTCAAGGTGGGAATCCGCTACAGCCTGCGCGGGGCCAGCTGGACTCCCACCTATGACGCCCGGCTCCAGCAGGGCGGGGAAAAGCCGGCCATTGACTGGTCCAGTTTTGCCCTGGTCCGCCAGCAGTCCGGGGAGGAGTGGAAGGACGTCAAACTCACCCTCTCCACCTCGCGTCCGCAGAGTCAGGCGGGCTCGCCCGAGCTTGATCCCTGGGTGCTGAATGTGGCGCAGCCTTCCCGCGCCTATTCCTACGCGCCGGGTTCCTCCCTGGCTCTGCCGGGCTCGGTGAATCTGGGAGGCATGCGCCTGACTGGCAGCAACGAGGCGGCCCTGGCTTTGAACAACAACGCGATGGCTTTGGCCGACGCGCCCGCCCCTGTCGCGATGGAAACTTCCTTTGTCGGCGTGGAGGCCGGGGCGGTGAACGTGGTCTTCAACGTTCCCGGCACGGTCAGCCTCGCGGCGGATGGCACCCAGCAGCGCATCGCCCTGGGCCGGGCCGTCTGGGAGGCCAAGCTGCAGCACCAGGTGACTCCCAAACTCGACGAGACCGCCTACCTCTCGGCCTATTTGAACAACCAGGGCGAGGCCCCGCTTCTCCCCGGCCTGGTCCGGACCTTCGTGGACGGCTCGCTCATGGCCACCACGCCGCTTAAGGTCGTCCAGCCGGGGGAACGTTTCCAGCTTCCGCTCGGCGCGGACGACTCCGTGAAGGTCAAACGCAAGCTGCTGAACCGGCTGGAGGAGGACAAGGGCCTGACCGGCGGCACCCGCCGCCATAACTTCGACTACGAAATAGAAGTGGCCTACAACCGGAAGGCCCCCGGCCGGGTGGTTGTCTTTGAACAGATGCCCCAGGTCTCCGACGAGAAAATCGTGGTGAGGCCCCTTTCACCCCAAAAGGCCGAAGAGGGCGTGGCCTTTGAGGAGCAGGGCAGGGTGGTCTGGCGCCTGGATTTCAAACCCGGTGAAAAGCGCAAGCTGTCGCTCCGCTTCTCGGTCGAACACCCGAAGGACATGGTGATCAACGGTCTGCCCTGAGGCCTCGACGCGGCGAAACCTGTCTCCGGGGATGTCTCCTTTTCGGGCTTGCGGCGGGCGGTGGAGAGGCATCTTGAGTAGTCATCCTACTTGCCCCCATGAAAACCCCGCTCTCCCAATTGTTGAAACTCAAAGGCTCCCGCGTCCATTCCGTCTCCCCGTCCATGACCGTCGCGCAGGCGGTGGAGGTCATGAACGCGCACCGGGTGGGCTGCGTCCTGGTCATGCAGGGTGCTTCGCTGACCGGAGTTTTCACCGAGCGCGACGTGCTTTTCCGGGTGGTGGCGCAGCGGCGTGATCCCGACCTCGCGCTGGTTTCCGAAGTGATGAGCGCGAATCCGGTCACCATCACTTCCGACGCCACGGTGGAGGACGCCATGCGGGTCGTGACGGACCGCCGCTGCCGCCATCTGCCGGTCGTGGACGGGCTGGGCCAGCTCCAGGGGCTGATCAGCGCGGGCGACCTGACGCGTTGGCTGGCCCATGCCAGCCGGCACGAGGCCGAGCACCTCAAGGCTTATCTGACGGCGGAGTATCCGGGGTAGGGCAGGGCGCCTCGGCCAGTTCCACGCTGGCCAGGCGGTTAAGATATTTTTCCCGGGCCAGCCGCCAGGCCACGATGACAAACGCGGTCAGTGGGATGGCCAGGATCAGGCCCAGCAGGCCGTCCAGGGCCGTGCCCCAGAAGAAAATCGCCACGATGATGGCCATCGGGTGGAGGCCGGTGGTCTTGCCCATGATTTTCGGGGTCAACACATAACCCTCAAGGATTTGCACGCCGGCGAAAACGCCGAGGCAGATGGCGGGCAGGAGCCAGGTCCCGCTTTGGAAGAAGCCCAGGGGGAGGGCGATGCAGAGACCGAGGATGGAGCCGAGGTAGGGGACGACATTGAGCAGCCCCATGCCCAGCCCGATGAAGAAACCAAATTTCAGCCCGGCGGCGGCGAATCCGGTTCCCAGCAGCAGCCCCATGATGAGGCCGATGAGGATCTGCCCGCGGAAGAAGGCCACCACGATGTTGACGAACTCGCGGGCCAGAAAAATCAGATCGTGCCGCTGGCGGCGGGGCAGGAAGGAAAGGTTGCGGTCCAGCCCCTGCCCGGGGCTGAAATCGGAGGAGAGGAGGTGGTAGAGATAGACGGGAACAATGGCGGCGGCGGTGACCTTGGCAAAGGCGCTTCCGAGCCAGCTGGCCGTGCCCTTGAGGGTGGCGAGGGAACCTTCCATCACCTCTTTCAGGCTGTTGCCAACATTGCGCAGGATGGTCCCCACCAGGTCGCTGTCCGTCGTCTTGGGCAGGGCGTCCTGGAGAAACTGGGGAAGCTTTTCCCGCAGGGTGGCGAACTGGGCGGAGAAGTTGGTTTCCTGGAGAAAACGGGCCAGCTCGCCAACCTGCGTGATCGCGACCGGGACAAAAAAGGCCAGAAATCCGGCCGCGACCAGGAGAACCAGTCCGAAGAGGAGGAAGATCGCGGCGTTTTTCCCCAACCCGAATTTCCGGCGCAGCACGATCACCACGGGCTTGAGCAAAAGGGCGAGAATGCCCGCCACCGCCAAGGGCCAGATCACGCCGGAAAACTTGACGAGAAAATCCCGCATCGCGCCCAGCACCGTCAGCCCCAGCCAGATCATGATGGCAGCGGCGGTGGCCGTCACGGCCGCCGCCACCACCTTGACTTGCAGGGGCGAAAGAAGACCGGTGGGCAGACCGTGGCTTGGCTTGGTTTGAGGTTCGCTCATGCGGTTCTTTCTTCCCGACCGGCTGCGATTCGTCAAACGCAAGTGGATTTGTCCCCAGTTTTTGCTTGGAGTGACGGTTTCTTTTCCAAAGTTGTCATGCTCTTGTTTGACTTCCTCCGGTCTAGCTCCCCCCTGTTATCGCATCATGAAAATCACTGCCTATCTGAAACCTTCCTGCGGCTGGAGCCGTGGTGTCCGCGCCGTTTTCCAAAAATACGGCCTTTCCTTTGAGGACAAGGACATCATCAACGTGCCCGCCAACTATGCCGAGATGGTCCAGGTCTCCGGTCAATCGCTTCAGCCCACCATCGTTGTTGACGGCACCGTCCTGGCCGATGTTTCCGGCGAAGAGGTGGAGCGCTGGCTGGTTTCCAACCACAAGGTTTCCCATAACGAAGCACCCGCCGCCGTTCCGACCAACTCCGCTTGCTCGGACGCCGAACACGCCGCCCAGCGCGCCGCCGCCAGCCAATCCCAGGCCATCCGTTTCTTCTGACCCACCCAAGTCTGAGTAATTGGCGTGGCTTTTGCTGAAAAGGGGATGATTCTGCTTCCCCCGGACCGAACTTTTTCCAAAACCGACCTTCCTTTCCTTATTTATCACGGACATGTCCTTCGAACCTCCTGCCCAAGGCCTTTACGACCCGCAGTTTGAGCACGACTCCTGCGGGGTCGGCTTCGTCGCAAATTTTAAGGGCGTCAAATCGCACGCACTCGTTCGCGACACCCTTCAGGTTCTGATCAATCTTGATCACCGCGGCGCTTGTGGTTGCGAAGCCAACACCGGGGACGGTGCCGGCATTCTGACGCAGATTCCGGACAAGTTTTTCCGCAAGGTTTGCGGCCGTCTCGACATCGAGCTTCCCGCCGCCGGTTCCTATGGCGTGGGCGTTCTCTATATGCCGCCGGACCACGGCCAGCGCCGCCGCTGCCGGGAGGTCGTCGAACGCACCGCCAGCCGCGAGGGTCTGAAGTTCCTCGGCTGGCGCGACGTGCCCACCGATTCCAATGCCGCCAACCTCGGCAAGGGTGCCCGCTCGCTTGAGCCCAACATCAGCCAATTCTTCGTCCAGAAGCCCGATGACTGCGCCACCGAGCTCGACTTCGAGCGGCTCCTCTACATCTTCCGCCGCCTCGCCTACAAGGAGATCGCCAAGCTCGAAACCCTGCCCCAGCGCGAGTATTTCTACCACTGCTCGCTCAGCTGCCGCACGGTGGTTTACAAGGGCATGCTCACGCCCGGCCAGGTCTCGGAATATTTCCCCGACCTGAAGGACCCCGATTACGAGTCCGCCATCGGCCTGACCCACTCGCGCTTCTCCACCAACACCTTCCCGAACTGGCAGCGCAGCCACCCCTACCGCTACATCGCCCACAACGGTGAAATCAACACCCTGCGCGGCAATATCAACTGGATGCGCGCCCGCGAGTCCCGCATCAAGGGCGGCCCCCTCGGTGCCAACGTCAAGGATGTCTTTCCCGTCGTCGCCTCCAATGGCTCCGACTCGGCCATGTTCGACAACGTCCTTGAGTTCCTCACCCTGACCGGCCGCAGCCTTCCGCACGCCGTCATGATGATGATCCCCGAACCGTGGGACGGCCATGAGCACATGGACGACGAAAAACGCGCGTTCTACGAATACCACTCCTGCCTCATGGAGCCCTGGGACGGTCCCGCCTCCATCTGTTTCACCGACGGTCGCGTCATAGGCAACATCCTCGACCGCAACGGTTTGCGCCCGTCGCGCTACTACGTGACGGAAGACACCGTCATCCTTTCCTCCGAGGCCGGCGTGCTGCCCATCCCGGACGACAAAATCGTCCGCAAGGGCCGCGTTTCCCCCGGCGAAATGTTCTTCGTGGACACCATCCAGGGCCGCGTCCTGACCGATGAGGAAGTCAAGCGCCCCATCTTCCAAGGGCAGCCTTATGGCCAGTGGCTTAAGGACAACCTCGTCGCCCTCGACGACCTGCCCGCCACCGAGGAAAAGCCTGTCGCTTCCGCCGTCCCTCTGGTCAAACGCCAGCAGGCCTTCGGTTTCAGCTACGAGGACATCGGCCACTTCATGGCTCCCATGGCCAAAAACGGCGTCGAACTCATCACCTCGATGGGCACCGACACCCCCATGGCCGTCCTTTCGGACAAACCCCTCGCGCTCTTCGAATACTTCAAGCAGCTCTTCGCCCAGGTGACGAACCCGCCGATCGACTCGATCCGCGAGGAAATCATCACCTCCACGATCACCACGCTGGGGTCCGAAGGTAACCTCATTGACCCGAAGCCGGAGTCGGCCCGCCTCATCCTCTGCGAGCAGCCCGTCCTTTCCGACAGCGAGCTATCCAAGATCCGCAACATCCGCCGGAAGGGCTTCAAGTCCGTCACCCTCCCCATCCTGTTCCCCGCTGACCAAGGTGCGCAGGGTCTGGAAGACGCCCTCGAAACCCTCTTCGTGGAAGCCTCCGCCGCCATCACCAAGGGTGCCAACCTGCTGATCCTCAGCGACCGCGACATCTCCGCCGAAAAGGCCCCGATTCCGTCCCTTCTCGCCGTGGCCGGTCTGCACCACCATCTGATGCGTGCCGGTTCCCGCACCAAGGTTTCGATCATCCTCGAATCCGGCGAGCCCCGCGATGTCCACGCCTTCGCCATGCTCATCGGTTACGGCTGCGCGGCCATCAACCCTTACCTGGCCTTTGAAACGCTCGGCCAGATGATCACCGACGGCCAGCTCGGCGGCGACATCAACAAGGCCGTCAAAAACTTCATCAAGGCCGCCACCAAGGGCGTCGTGAAGACCATGGCCAAGATGGGCATCTCCACCATCCAATCCTACCGCGGCGCTCAGCAGTTTGAGGCTGTCGGTTTGGGCAAGGACTTGGTGGACAAATACTTCACCGGCACCCCCTCCCGCATCGGCGGCTTCGGCCTTGATGTCGTGGCCGAGGACACCCTCAAGAAGCACACCAAGGCTTTCTTCCCCCGCAAGGACTCCGACAGCGTCCTCGACGCCGGCGGCAAGCACCAGTGGCGCTCCAACGGCGAACGCCACCTCTTCAACCCGGTCACCATCCACAAGCTCCAGCGCTCGACCCGCGAGAAGAACTTCAAGCTCTTCCAGGAATACACCAGCACGGTGGACAACCAGGCCCGCGAGGCCTACACGCT
>JANOBW010000050.1:0-6218 GCA_031411855.1 Opitutia bacterium | reverse complement strand
GGAGGCCGAATTGGAGACCGAGATGGGCAAACTGCGGCACATGATTTTGGAAAACCTGCGTCACAACCGCCTGATGGGGGCGAGTTCGCCGACCGACGCCCCGAAGATTCCGAGCCTTTCCGCGAACCACGCCTATGCCGTCATTTCACTTGATGCGGAAAACGATCTGGTGACCTTCCGGGATCCGCACGGGCAGACGTTCCGTCCGAAGGGAGAGCCCGGGCTGACCAATGGCTACGAGGTGAAAAACGGCTTTTTCCAGGCTCCCCTGGCTGACATGGTGAAGTTCATGAGCAGTTTCGTGTTTGAGCAGGCGACGCCCCGCAAATCGGCCCCAACCAAAAAAGTGGCCATGCTGGTGAGGCATTCGTGACGTGGCAAAACCAGTCGAAGGACTCCCCTGCTCCTCAGGCGGAGGTGCCGGTCGTGCAATGCCCGTCAGGGGTGGCACCGGCCTTTGGCCGCTCCCTCACCAGGACAGGTAGTTCTCGTGGATCCAGACCTCCGACTTGAAGGGGTAGTCCCCGGCCGAGTAGGAACCGCATTTCCAATCAAGCGGATAGAGTCCGGTGGGGAGGGTGCGGCCGTTGTAAACCCGGTTGGTGGCGCCATTGTCGTAGCGCACGTCATCGTAGCCGTTGGTGGCGGTGGTGAGGGAGGCCCAGAGCTCAATGGTGTGCATGGTCCCGACGATGTTGCCGGCAAAGGAGCAGGTGACCGGGGCGAAGTATTTCAGGCGCAATTGACGCAATTTGACACGCTGGAGGCGCGTAGGCCGCTTTCTCGACCCTCCCAGACCCTTCCTTGCAACGGCGAAGCAGCCGTTTACCTCAGCGTTTTTCCCGGGCGAGGCGGGCGGCCTCGCGGTATTGGTCGCGGAAGCGGAGGGTGAGCTCGCGGGCCTTGACGGCCTCGTCTATTTTCTGGCCGCTTTCGAGGGCCTTGCCGAGGGCCTTGACCTCGTCGAGGGAGAGGCCGTTGAGATCGCCGAAGCGGGCCGTGGCCTCGGGTGGGAAGTTGTTGGCAATCAGGGCCTCCCAAGCCTCGCGGAGTTCCAGCTGGGTGTCCACGCAGGCGACGCGGATCAGGAAGCGGAGGGGATTGAAAACCTCGCGGGTCCAGGTGGACTCATAGACGAAGGGTTCGGAGCCGTCGGCGGGTTTGTCGTAGGGCCGGACGGCGGGGTCGGAGGTGAGTGTGGGTTCGCCGTAGGCATCGGGGCGGATGGGCGGGCGGCGGAGGGCGAACTCGGTGGGGCCGCCGGGGGTGCCGACCTTGTGGTTCCAGAGCTTCTGACCTTCGGGGGAAAGGGTGAACTCGATAAACTCCTCGGCCAGATCCTTCGAGGGGGCGCCGCGGAAGAGGCCCACGGGGTCGGCCGAATAGCTGGTGCCGTCCGGCGGGGCGTAAAAGCCGAAGCGGTCGCCCTTGCTGCGGGCCAGGACGCTCTCCTCCTGGAAACGGCCGTAGAAATCAATGCTCATGCCCACGGCGCAATCACCGAGGGAGACGTCCAGGGAGGGTTTGGAGGCGCTGTCGGTGAAGTAGCGGGCGTTGGCGGCGATGCGCTGGATGATGCCCAGGGCGTTGGCCCAGCCGAGGGTGAGGGCCTGGGTTTCCAGGGCTTTGGGGTCGGCCCCCGGGGTGGCGGCGCGGAGGCGGTTCAATTCCTTCCGCATCTCCTGCTGGACGATCATCTCGAAGGCCTTGGCCATGGAGCCGCTTTTGGTGGGGTCGCAGACGGCGACCTGGCGGAAGAGGCGGGGGTCGGCCAGGTCGCGCCAGGCGCGGGGCTCGGGGACGCCGAGGCGGCCGAGGGCGGGGCGGTTGAAGATGAGGCCGAAGCTGCTGAGGGCGGTGCCGTAGTAGCGGTCGTCCTTGTCCCAGTAAACCTCGCCCCGGAACTTCTCGGGGATTCCGGCGGGGCCGAACCATTCCGGGCGGGTCTTGCGCAGGCCCGAGGCGACGAGGTGCCCCATGCCGCCCTGGACGGAGAAGTCGTATTGGCCGCCGCCGAAGAAGAGGTCCACGCCGATGGAGACGTCGGAGGCGAGGAAGGTGTCGCGGGCCGCGATGGCCTCCGGGGAGGCTTTGGTTTTGTCGAACTTCCTGTTGTTGAAGGATTTCTGAACCTCGTTGGACCAGACTTTCTTCAGGTCCCGCTCCCAGTGGAGGCGGAAGGAGTTCTTGTATTCGGATTCGAGGTATTTGGCGATCTCGCTGGTGCCGCCGATGACCCGCCAGTCCACAATGACCTCGCGGTTTTTCGCGCGTTTTTCGTAGGCGGCGAAAGCCTGGCCGAACTCGCGCCGGATGGATTCGTTGTGCGGGGTGACGATGATGAGCCGCCGGGCCGACTCGGAGGTCCTGACCAGGTCCGGGCCGGAGCGGCGCAGGGCGAAGGGCAGTCCGATGACGGCCGCGAGGGCGAGGAGGACAAGCCAGTTGGTGCGCATGGCGGGTGGTCAGCGGGAGAGGACAACGACATCGTCCGGGTCCGCCCAGGCGTAAACATCGGAGCCGCCGCGGCCGCCGAGAAAGCGCGGGTTAAACTCGGTGACCTTGAGCCGGACCGGGGCTTTTTCATCGCCGGCCAAAAGGGTGTGCTGGGCGGACTCGCCGTAATAGACGGACTCGCCGATGGTGCCCGCAAAACCATTTTCCTCAACGGGTTGGCGTTCGAGGTGGACGCACTCGGGGCGCAGGGAAACGGTGACGGCGGAGCCGGCCGGGGCGGATTCCCCCTCGGGGACGACGCCGACAAGCTCGCCCAGGGCGGTTTTGACGAGGGCCGAGCCGGGCGAGGAGCGGAGGACGGTGCCGGGGAGGAAGTTGGTTTCCCCGATGAACTCGGCGACGAACCTGGACTTGGGGCGCTGGTAAACCTCCAGAGGCGAGCCGAGCTGGAGGAGTTTTCCGCCGTCGAGGACGGCCATGCGGTCGGCCACGGAGAGGGCCTCCTTCTGGTCGTGGGTCACGTAGATGGTGGTGAGGCCGAACTCCTTGCAGACGCGGCGGATCTCGGAGCGCATCTCGAGGCGGAGCTTGGCGTCGAGGTTGGAAAGGGGCTCGTCGAGGAGGAGGCAGCGGGGGCGGACGACGAGGGCGCGGGCCAGGGCGACACGCTGCTGCTGGCCGCCGGAGAGGGCGTTGGGTTTGCGTTCGGCCAGGTGGCCCATTTTGACGGACTCCAGGGCGGCCTTGACGCGGTCGGCGATCTCGGCCCTGCCCAGGCCCCGCATTTCCAGGCCGAACGCAACATTTTCACCGACAGTGAGATGGGGCCAGAGGGCGTAGCTCTGGAACATCATGCCGGTGTTGCGCAGGTGGGGTTCGACGCGGGTGACGTCCTCGCCTCCGAAACTGATGGAGCCGCTGTCGGGAATGTAGAAGCCGGCGAGGGAGCGGAGCAGGGTGGTTTTCCCGCAGCCGCTGGGGCCGAGTAGAAAGAAAAGCTCGCCCGGCTCGATGGTGAGGGAAATGCCGTCGAGGGCGCGCTGGGTGCCGAAGTTTTTGACGACAGATTTGATTTCGACGGAGATCATGCGGAGGTGGACAACCGGGGGAAGGTGGCGGGGTGGGTGCGAAACACACATGACTGCCAACGCAAAAGGCGTGCCGAAGCAAGCCGGGGAACGGCCCGGGTGAAGATGTCCCTGCCTCCCGTTGAAAGGGAGGGGCGGAGTCCGCTGAACTTACTTGGCCCCAACGTGTAGCGCGGCGGCAAGTTTGCCGACGAAGGGGCGGAGGTTTTCCGGAGCCGCCGCTGTCCAATCGCGGAAATGGGCGGCGAGGGTTTTCTCCGGCTCGCGTGGGACGAGGTTGAAGGAAGTGAGGGATTCCCAGCCGGAGGGCTCGGCTTCGAACAGGGGCAGGAGGTGGAGGGCGACGAGGTTGTTTTTGTCGCGGAGGGTGGCGTTGGCGCGCAGGAAGGGTTCCTGAACGCGAAGCCAGTCGGCAAACTCCCGTCCCGGGGGAAGCTGGGCGGCGGCCTCATCCAGGCGTTTCTGGGCGTAATCCCCGAGGTGGGGGGCGTAACTTTTCCAATTCGGGTAAGGGGGAGACGTGGTCCAGGACTTGGCCATGGCCCGAAGGGCGAAAAGAGAGGAGGTCTCGCAGAGGCTTTCCTCCAGCCAGTGGTTGGCTTTGCGGCCTTTGATCCAGGGCTTCCGCCAGTCGTTGCTGTGCCCGGCCAGGGCGTGGCAGAACTCGTGGGCGAACTGGTAGGCAAACTGCGCCCACTGCCGGCCCCGCACGGTCAGGCCGACCGCGATCCAGCCGTCGGGGCGGTGGTCGAAGTCTATGATGGGGAAGTCCTTGCTTTGATAGAGTGCGAAACCGGGTGTTTCCCAGGTGGTGTTGGGACAGTGCCGCCAGAGAGGGTCGGCGGTGGAACGCAGCACCGCCTCGATGTCGGACGGCGAGGCGTCTCCAAAGCCCTTTTCGACGCGGAAAACAAGTGTGCGTCCGGCGGGCGGGTTTTCAGCTCCGAGCATCAATCCGGGAACCGCGGTGGCGGAGAGCAGGCAGAAGTGTCTCCGGTCCATGTCGGATGCGGGCTCCCGAACTTCCCCGTTCAGCCGAGGACGGCTCCCAGGACGCGTTCGAGCTGGACGAGGGTGAACGGCTTGACGATGGCGGCGGAGAAACCGAAGGATGCGGGCTCCAGGACGGAGGGATCCCCGAGGTGGCCGGTGCAGACGACGACGCGGAGGTTGGGATCAATGCGGCGGAGGGGCTGGATCAGCTCGCGGGCACCGATGCCACCGGGGAGGGTGAGGTCGAGCAGGGCCACGTCAAAGGGCCGGCCGGTTTCCAAGGCATCCTGGCAGACTTTGAGAAACTCATCGGGAGTGGCGGCGACGGCGGGTTCGAAACCGAGGTGGGCCAGCATGTCGGAGGCGATGCCGCGGACGAGTTCCTCGTCGTCGAGAACCAGGACGCGGCCGCGGCGCCGGGGCCGGAAAGGCGGGGCCGAAAGACGGCGCCGGGAGGGGACGCTGGCGACCGGCTCCAGGCAGGCGGGGAGCAGGATGGTGAAACTGGCCCCGCTGCCCAGGTCGCTGCGGACGGAGATGCTTCCCTGGTGGTTGCGGATGATCGAATAGGTGGAGGCCAGGCCGAGTCCGGTGCCGGTGGATTTGGTGGTGAAATAGGGCTCGAAGACACGCGCGAGGACATCCGGTGGGATTCCGGGTCCGGAGTCGCTGAAGACGAGGCGGAGGTAGGGGCCGGCCGGCATTCCCTGCGGGTTGGCAGGAAGCGGGGAGTTGGCCAGCTCCACGGTGATGGTCCCGCCCGCCGGCATGGCCTGGACGGCGTTGAGCAGAAGGTTGTGAAACACCTGGATCAGCTGGGTCTCATCGGCCAGGACGGGCCAGAGATCCTCGGGGGCGAGGATATCGCAGACACAGGGGGTGCCACGCAGGATAAAATCGGCGGCCTCCTGCAGAAGGGCGGTGACGTGGACCGGGAGACGGCGGGGGGTGACTCCCCGGGCGAAGGAACGGAGCTGGCCGGACAAGTCGGAGGCGCGTTGGCAGGCACGTTCGGCGGAGGCGAGGAGTTCCCCCATGTCGGACTTGGGGGCGGCCATGGCCCGGGCGAGGGAAAGGTTGCCAAGGAGGCCGGTCAGCAGGTTGTTGAAATCATGGGCAATGCTTCCGGCGAGGAGGCTGAGTGATTCGATCTGGCGCTCGACGTGGGTATCCTGTTCCGCCTGGTCCAGGCCGGTGAGATCCACCAACACGACGACCACACCGGACAAGTGCCCGCCCTCCATTTGGACGGGGGAGGCCGAGCACATCAGGTGGATGGGGGCTGTGCCCGGCTGGTCCAGCCTGACCTTGCCCGGCGCGCGGTAGGGCCGGCCGGTGCGCAGCACCTCGCGGAGGGGATCAATGATGCCGGAAGGGCCGCGCAGGGTGAGGACATCGCCGATGGGCTGGCCCAGAAGGGAGCTTTCGACCCGGGCGAGGAGCCGGGAGGTTTCCTCGTTGGCAAAGGTGATGCGTCCGTTGGCGTCCGCACACAGAACGCCATGGCCGACGGCGCGCAGGGTCACGGCCAAGCGGACGCGTTCGGCGGCGGCCTGGTCCAGGGCGCGCCGGCGGCGAGAAATGTCCCGGAAGCTCCAGGCGATGGCGGCAAGGCCCGGCCCCTGGATGGGTTTGACGATGACCTCGCACCAAAACGATTTGCCCGAGGCGAAAGCGAGG
>JANOBW010000049.1:0-19901 GCA_031411855.1 Opitutia bacterium | reverse complement strand
CCCAGCCCCAGGGGCAGGAGCACCAGCCAGCGGAGCCATCGGCGGGGTCGGGACATGATGCGCCAAAGTGCCAGCCGGGCGGGACCTGTAAACCCTGAAGGTGAAAGCCCGGGGGTGGAAATTTGCCTGGTGCGGGGAGAGGGGAAAGATGTGCTCCCATGCCACCGGACCTTGGGGACTTTCCCCCTTTGCCGCTGTCTGTCCCCGCTCCACGTTTCCCCCATGTCCTCTCCCCTCCTCCCCCGTCGCGTTGCCCTGGCCGCCACCTGCCTGGCCGCCGCCCTCTGTTTTCCTCTGCTCCAGGCCGCTCCCGCCAAGGACCCCAAGGGCAAGCCCGCCAGCCCCGAACGCACGACCGACAAGGTCGAGTTCACCATCGGCCCCGACTACGCCAACGCGCCCGAACTGACCGTCAAACCCGGCGTGCCCCAAGGCACCATCTCCGAGTTCACGATGAACTCCGAGGACAGCAAAATCTACCCCGGCATCGCCAAAAACCAGCCCGGCACCGTGCCCTACAAACGCAAGGTCTGGGTCTATGTCCCCAAGCAATACAAGCCCGGCACGGCCGCCCCCTTCATCATCGCCCAGGATGGCCAGGGGTATCTCGACGTGCTGCCCAAGGCGCTCGACACCCTCATCCACGAAAAACGCGTCCCCCCGATGGTCGCGATCCTGATCAACTCCGGCGGCGGCGACAGCAAGGGCAGCGAACGTGGCCTGGAATACGACACCGTTTCCGGCCTCTACACCCAGTTCATCGAGACGGAGGTGCTGCCGCGCGTCAGCAAGGACTACAAGATCACCTTCACGAAGGACCCCGAGGGCCGCGCCACCATGGGCGGAAGCTCCGGCGGGGCCTGCGCCTTCACCATGGGATGGTTCCATCCCGAACTCTACCGCCGCATCCTCACCTACTCCGGCACCTATGTGGACCAGCAGTCCCCCAAGAACCCGGAATCCCCGCATGGCGCCTGGGAATACCATGAGAACCTCATCGGAAAAACCGACCGCAAACCCCTGCGCATCTGGCTGCATGTCAGCGAGAACGACAACGGCTCGAAACAGGAGGAGGCCACCCTGCACAACTGGGTCATGGCCAACCGCCGCATGATCGCCGCCCTCCGCGCCAAAAACTACCCCTGCCGCTTCGTTTACGCCGAGGCCGCCGGCCACACCGACGGCCGCGTGACCAAACAAACCCTCCCCGGCGCCCTCGAATGGCTCTGGCAGGGCTACGTGGCGAAGTGAGGGATCGTGGCGGGAACTCCGGTTTCCACCGCAAACGAGGGGAAACCAAGCGCCCCCCCTTTCCGCCTCAGACCGTGCCGGTGGTTTCCCTGAGGATGTCGCGCAGGTTGCGCTGGCAGGCGGGCAGTTCCTGGCCCATGCGGATGAGCTCCGCATAGGTGGCGATGGCGCCGTCGCAGCGGAAATCGGGCTGCACCATGACGGCCCCGCCGGTCCAGGTCTCCAGGCCGTCGCGGAGCTGGCCCAGGGTGATCTGCTCCAAGGGCCGGGCCGGCTGGTAACGCGCGATCGGGGTGGTTCCCTCGCCCGCCTCCAAGGCCACGCTGGAAGTGATAAGCCGGAGGTCCTGAAGCCGGGTGAGACACTCGTTGATGATGCTGCCGGGCACGCGCAGGGAGTTGCTCAGGTCCGTGACGGTCGGCCCCGGCTGTCCCGCCGTGAAACGCCGGGCGGAAATCACCAGACAGGCCGCGCAAAGGGATTGCCGCGTGCGGGTGCCGAGATTTTCCCAGGCCCGCTGGTTGGCCAGAAAATCGGCGTTTTGCAGCGCGTAGGTAAGCTGCCCGCCCAGCAGGACAAAGAGCCAGAAGAGGTAGAGGCCGAACATCAGCACCGGCACGATCCCGACCGAGCCGAAAAGGCTCTGCTGCGACACCACTTTCTGGACGTAAAAGATGGCCAGGGCGTTGTTGCCCATGATGAGCGCCGCCACAAACAGGCCGCCCCCAAAGGCCGCCCGCCAGTCCACCCGGGTGTTGGGCATAAACCGGTTGAAGAGCGCCAGCAGGCAGGAAAGCAGGAGAAAACCAATGATCAAAGGCAGGGAGCTGCCGAGGAACGGCGCCAGGGTTTCCCAAAAGGGAAGTTTCTCCACAAAACGGGCCAGGGTGCTGGCGGTGAAGAGGGTCAGCATGCCCGTGCCGAGGATGGCGCTGAGCGTCAGCAGCGACCAGTAGAAGAAAAAACGCTGCACCCAGGTCCGGCCCTTCCGCACCCCCCAGATGCCGTTGAAGGTCGTCTCAATCTTGGCCATGAGGAGGATGGTGATGCCGATGATGACCATGAGGCCGACCGCCCCCACCTGCCCGGAACTGGCGCTGTTGACCAGGCTGTCCAGCATGCTGTCGAGCTGGGCGTTGGACGCCCCCACCACCACCTTGCCCGTGAGGGGGTCCACCTGGGTGGCCGGGGCCACAAACTGGATCAGGTCGTTGAGTTTCTCCTTCAGACCGCTCGTGCCCAACTGGTTGCGTTGCAGGACAAAGCCGGAAACCGTCAGCAGCACGGCGATGAGCGGCCCGAGGGACATCAGCGTGTAATAACTGAGCGAGGCGGCCTGGATGGGAATCTTGTTGGTGTGGACTCCCTGCACGACAATCCAGACCACGCGGACCAGGGCCAGCAGCCGGCCCTTGGGGGTGCGGTCGCCCAAGCGGGAAGGATGCCAGGTGGTTTCCTCCAACTGCCGGAGCCGGCCGCGGGGAACGTTGGTGCCATGCTGTGATTCTGCGTCTGCCATGGGCGGAGTGGAAGCACGCCCCTTGCCTGAGGCAAGGCGAAGGAAGAGAAGGCCAGGTTCGATTCATCAAACTGTCTCCTTGATCGAAGCTAAATCCCGCGAGAGCGGGAGCCCATTTTTAATTCTTAATTCTTAATTTTTAATTCCCGAACTCCGGCCCAAGGACGGATTCGGGTTGAAACCAACCTCCGCCCACAAAGTCTCACAGCCTCTCCGCTTAAACACATCATGTCCTCCCATCCCCGTCGAAGTTTCCTTTCCCGCCTGGCCCTGTGCCTGGGCTTTGCCGCCCTGCCCTCGCTCCGGGCCCAGGACGCCGCCCCCGCCTACCCCGAAGGCCTTTATGGCGAGATCAAGACCAACAAGGGTCTCATCGTCGTGAAGTTTGAATTCGAAAAATGCCCGCTCACCGTGGTGAATTTCTGCGGCCTCGCCTCCGGCAAACTTGACGCCGCCAAGGGCAAACCCTTCTACGACGGCCTCACCTTCCACCGTGTCATCCCCGATTTCATGATCCAGGGCGGCGACCCCGAGGGCACCGGTTCCGGCGGCCCCGGCTACAAGTTCCCCGACGAAATTGATCCCTCCCTCAAACACACCGGCCCCGGCACCCTCTCCATGGCCAACGCCGGCCCCGGCACCAATGGCTCCCAGTTCTTCATCACCCACAAGGAAACCTCCTGGCTGGACGGCAAACACACCGTCTTCGGCCAGGTCCAGAAAGGCCAGGATGTGGTCAACGCCATCGCCGGGGGCGACAAGATGGAGTCCGTCAAAATCGTCGCCGTGGGCGACAAGGCCAAGGCCTTCACCTACGACCAAAAGGCCTGGGATTCCGCCAAGGCCGGCATGGGCAACAAGGCCCGCAAACTCCTGGAAACCAACTTCCCCAACCTCAAGACCACCGCCTCCGGCCTGATGTATTCCGTCACCGCCGAAGGTTCCGGCAGCAAGCCCAAGAGCGGCGACAAAATCAAGGCCCACTACACCGGCTACCTCCTCCAGAGCGGCGCACGCGGCCAAAAGTTCGACAGCTCGGTGGACCGCGGCTCCCCCTTCGAATTCAACGTCGGCGCCGGCATGGTCATCAAGGGCTGGGACGAGGCCTTCCTCGACATGAAAAAGGGCGAAAAACGCACCATCATCCTCCCCGCCGAACTCGCCTACGGCTCGCGTGGCGCCGGCCGGGTCATCCCCCCCGGGGCCACCCTTGTCTTCGACGTGGAGCTGATTGATTTCGCCAACTGAGCCGGGCAACACTCCCTCTCACCTTGGCCCCGGGAACCCGCTTCCCGGGGCTTTTTTGCGCCTCCCGGCAATCGGGCGAAAACTTTTCAGTCGCAGAGCAGCGCGCGTATCGTGGCGCGGAAGGTGGGCCGGTCCATCTTTCCCACCAAGGCCTGCCCGATGGCCTTGCCGACCCGTTCACCCACGTTGTAGCTGCCGGAAAAATGGATCTGGGCGAAGGCCGTGCGCCGGGGGCCTCCTTCTTCCTGTTTGTAATCAAGGATTTCGGCACGGAAGCCGTCCGTCACCACGCTCGGATCGCCCGGTTTGGCCTCCATGATGGCGCGGAGCATCAGGGTGGCCTTTTCGATGACGTATTCCTTGGGATGGCCGGCGAAAACGAGGTCGGCCATCTTGTCCACGAAGAGGTGGCAGGCGTTGCGGGAGGATTGCCCGCCGGAGCCCGGTTTGAGTTCAAAGCCCATGACTGCCAAGAAGTTGAGAGAGTAGATTTAAGATTTGAAACGGGCCGCAGGCACTAGCCGGACGCAGTCCGACATTTTTAATTCTTAATTCTTAATTTTTAATTCCTGAATCAGGCGGCAGCCGGATTCAGGTTCAGGGCACGTCGCGGAGGGCGGCGCCGATGTAGATCTGGCGGGGGCGGTGGATCTTGCCCTTCTCGCCCAGGGCGATTTCGCGCCAGTTGGCGATCCAGCCGGGCATGCGGCCGATGGCGAACATGACGGTGAAGAAGTCCACCGGGATGCCGAGGGCCTTGAGGATGATGCCGCTGTAGAAGTCAACGTTCGGGTAAAGGTTGCGCTTCTTGAAGTAGTCGTCGTGCAGGGCGGCGTCGGCCAGTTTGCGGGCGATGTCGAGGCTGGCGTCCTTCTGCCCAAGGCCGTCCAGCACCTCGACGGCGGCCTTGCCGAGGATCTTGGCGCGGGGATCGAAGTTTTTGTAAACGCGGTGGCCGAAGCCCATGAGGCGGTGTTTGCCGGTCTTGGCCTGCTCGATGAAAACGGAGCCGTCGTCACCCGAGGCCTTGATCTGCTCGAGCATCTGGATGACCTCCATGTTGGCGCCGCCGTGGAGCGGCCCCCAGAGGGCGCAGACGCCGGCGGAGACCGAGGCGAAGAGGTTGGCGCCGCCACTGGCCACCATGCGGACGGTGGAGGTGGAGCAGTTCTGCTCATGGTCGGCGTGGAGGAGAAGGAAGAGGTCGAGGGCGCGCTCGGCGGCAGGGGTGATGACGAAGGGTTTCTCCTTGGTGGAGAACATCAGGTGGAGGAAGTTGGCGGCGTAGCCGAGCTCAGGGCGGGGCTCGATCGGGCCGAGGCCGTGTTTCTGACGGTAGGCCATGGCGGCGACGGTGCGGACCTTGGAGATGAGGATGGCGGAGGCGTCGTCGAAGTGCTCGATGTCCTGCTGGCGGTTGTTGCTCGCCATGTGGGGATAATAGCAGCCGAGGGAATTCAGCATGGCCGAGAGGATGGCCATGGGATGGGAGTCCTTGGGGAAGGCGGAAAAGAAGTTGTGAAACCCCTCGGGGGCGCCGGCGTAGCGGGTGATGCGCTCGTGGAAGGCGGCCTTTTCAGCCGCGTTCGGGAGCTCGCCGTTGATGACCAGTTGGCCCACGCTGAGGAAATCGCTCTTGGCCGCGAGCTGCTCGATGGGGTAGCCGCGGTGGCGGAGAATGCCGGCCTCGCCGTCAATGAAGGTGATCGCGCTGAGGCAGGAGCCGGTGTTGCCGTAGCCGTCGTCGTAGGTGATGTAGCCGTTGGTGTCGCCGCGCAACTTGCGGATATCCAAGGCCTTCTCCCCTTCGGTGCCGACGATGACGGGCAGGCTGAACGGTTTGCCTTCGATGGTGAGGGTGGCGGGCGGAAGGGAGTCGAGGGACATGACGGCTGGGTAAAATGGAATGGAGTGGAAAGAGGGAAAGTCAGGCCTTCACAGGCGCTCAAGGAAATTTCGATAAAGTTGCAAACCTTTGGCCTGGCTTTTTTCCGGGTGGAACTGGGTGGCGAAGCAGCGGCCGCGTGAAATGGCGGAGGTGAAATCGCCCGCATAACCGGTTTCTCCCCACACCAGATCCCGTTGCGGCGTAACCACATGGAAACTGTGGACAAAGTAGAACTGGTCGGAATCCGGGGAAAGTCCGGCGTCCGGACCCTCCCGTCGCACCCACTTCACGGCGTTCCACCCCATGTGGGGGATTTTGACGCTGGTAGGCCGCCGGAAACGGATGACCTCGCCCGGGAAGAGACCGAGGCCGGGGGTTTCTCCCTCCTCGCTGCGTTCAAAAAGGGCCTGGAGGCCCAGGCAGATGCCAAAAAACGGGCGGTCGGCGTCAATCCAACGGCGCAACGCCCCGTCAAAACCCGTCTCGGCCAGCCTCACCATGCAGTCCGGAAGGGCACCCTGGCCGGGAAACACCAGGGCATCCACGCCGGTCAGCTCCGCCGGGGAGGATACCACTTTCACGGCCGCACCCGCGTGCTCCCAAGCCCGGGCAACCGAACGAAGGTTGCCCATGCCATAGTCCAGGACTGCGACGGAGGGGGAAGTGGCCATGAAAGGAAAACCATCTACGCCGGCCCGCCCAGCCGCAAGAAAGCAAAACAGGAACTTCCGGGGTTAGTAGGAAGTGTTAGCGGAACGGCAACGAATGCTCTTGGGAGAGGGGAGAAAGGCCAGGGAGCAGTGAGAAAAGGTTCTGCGGGGCAGAGCGAGCGCCTGGCACCAGTCACGTTTTGCCTCGTTCTCGAATCTCGTATCTCGTTTCTCACTTCTTCGCTACCCCATCATGCCTTCCTGCCAGGGTTCGGCCTCGATCAGCACCAGGTTCCCGCCGGCCAGTTCCTGCCAGAGTCGCCACACCTGGTTCAGGCTCTGCCCGTGCTGAAAACGGACCTTCTCGTTGTCATCGTCGAGATTTTCCCAGACCAGCAGGCCGCCCGTCGGCGTCCAGGCCAGCGACCAGCCGGAATCGTCGTTCACCAGGGAGATGTCCTCGCCGGCGGTCTCGGGATCGGAGGCGGCCTCCCGCAGAAGACGCCTCATCTCGACCGGAGAGGGTTTGAGGCGCGTGATCCCGTGGGCGTCGGTGGTGTGGAACAGCATGGAGAGCGGGCCGAATGAGTTTCAGCCGGGACACGACGCAACCGCAAATCGGTTCCTCGCGCTCGAACTTGGTTCGGAAATTCGTGGAGATTCGTGAAATTCGTGGATAAATTGCCTCGCCACACGGAAAGCCCGCCACGCGAGCGACTTGCCTTGAACCCGCCTTCGCCCTTGATGTCCCGGCTTCCACCATGCTCCTGCCCGACGGCCGACACCTCTCCTACTGCGCCAACATCCACCGGGGTGAAACCTGGGCCGAGACCCGCGCCGCCCTCCAAGCCCACATCCCCAGGGTTCGCGAACTTCTCGGGGCCACCGACCGCCCCTTTGCCGTCGGCCTGCGCCTCTCCGCCGTGGCCGCCCGCGAATTGCTGGCCGGAAACCATCTCGCCGATTTTCGCGCCTGGCTGGAGACCGACAACCTCTACGTCTTCACCATCAACGGTTTCCCCTTCGGCTCGTTTCACGGCACCCGGGTCAAGGAACAGGTTTACGCCCCCGACTGGTCCGACCCGGCCCGCGCCGCCTACACCCGCGACCTCTTTGAGATCCTCGTCAAGCTTCCCTCGGGAGGCGCCACCGACCGCGGGGTCAGCACCCTGCCCGGCTCGTTCAAGCTCTTCGACGGCGTGGCCGAAAAAAGGCCGTTGATCCAGAGCCACCTGCGTGACTTCGCCCTCTGGCTGGAGGCGCTGTCCGCCCAGACCGGCGAGGACCTCCACCTCGACCTCGAACCCGAACCGCTCGGCCTGTTTGAAAACACCGCCGAGACCATCGAGTTTTTCGCCGAAATGACCACCCGCTGGCCGGCCGAGCGCGGCCTTCTCCTGCGCCGCCTGCGCGTGAACTACGACACCTGCCACCTCGCCATCGAATACGAGAAGGCCGCCGAGGCCCTGGCCAAACTGAACGCCGCCGGCCTGCGCATCGGGAAACTCCACCTCAGCTCCGCCGTTTCCCTCGTCCCCTCACCCGCCGCCGTCGCCGCCCTGGAAAAGTTCGTTGACGAAGTTTATCTCCACCAGGTCATCGTCCGCGAGGCCGACGGACGCCTGAAACGCTTCCACGACCTCCCGCCCGCGCTGGCCTGGGCCCAAAGCCACGCCGGACGGAACCTTCCCCACCCGCTCGGCGAGGAATGGCGCGTCCACTTCCACATCCCGCTCCACGCCGGCCCGGCCGCCCCCTTTGGCGACACCCGGCCGCACCTGGAGGAGATGCTCGCCCTTTCCCGGAAACACCCGGCCTTCTGCACCCATCTGGAGATGGAAACCTACACCTGGGAGGTGCTTCCGCCGGAAATGCGCGCCCCCGACGTGGACGAGCAGCTCGCGGCCGAATACCGGTGGGTCATGGAGCGGCTGTGAGGCGGGATTCAAAGGCAAATCCGGGGGCGGGACGGGAATTTGCCGCCATCGCTTATCTCCGGGTCTAACACCCTTGCTGGCAGCATTTTAGCAGAGCCAATTTCGCCCAGCCTGATGCCCCCCGCCTGTCGCCAGCCATGCCACCTGCCATCTGTCTCGCATTGCCTCGCCCTTTTTAATTCCTAATTCCAAAGTCCTACCCCCCCCATGACCTCCCGCCGCCTCTTCCTGTCCCGCTTTGCCACCGGCCTCGCCATGATGTCCGCCCCGGGCGTCTTCGCCGAGGAACTCATGAAAACGCCCCGCCAGACCGAGGGTCCGTTTTACCCCGACAAACTCCCCCTCGATACCGACAACGACCTCATCATCGTCAACGACGGCCTCACCCCCGCCGTCGGCGCCATCACCTGGCTGAGCGGCCGTGTCCTCGACATCAGGGGCCAGCCCATCCGCAACACCCTCGTCGAGATCTGGCAGGCCGACAACAACGGCGCCTACCTCCACTCCCAGACTGGTAACAAGGACAAGCGGGACGGCAACTTTCAGGGCTTCGGGCGTTTCCTCACCGGCTCCACCGGCGAATACCTCTTCCGCACCATCCGCCCCGTCGCCTACCCCGGCCGCACGCCCCACATCCACTTCGCCATCAAGATGAAGGGCCGGGACAAGTTCACGACCCAGTGCTACATCGCGGGCCATCCCCAAAACGACAAGGACATGGTGCTCAAGGGCATCAGCGACGCCAAAGCGCGCGCCTCCGTCATCGTCCCCTTCGACCCCCTGCCCAACTCCACAACCGGCGAACTCACCGCCCGTTTCGATATCATCATGGGCTACACCCCCGAAGCCTGACGGCGAGCCAAGGGAGGCGGTAAAAAACACTGATCGCTCCGAAGACGAAACGTGGGGTCGTCCCTTGCGGACGGACCGCCTGATGCCGGCAAGACTCACTTCCTACCAGACTGCGTCGGCATGCCGACAAGCGGCAGCCCTACAACGCGACAGAAATGCTGTTTTCGTTATTTGCCTGGGGAAGGTATCATCTCCTCTTCGCTTCTTCTCCTCCTCGCCTCATCTGGCTCACCTGTCTCTTCTGCCTCGTTCCCCACCCCCGGGGAACCTCACGCCCCGGCCTGTTGTATGAATAGCAAGGTATTTTCCCCCAGTCTCCACCCCAACGCTTCCTCCGTCCCTTGCTTTCCCCCGCCGCCGCCCGTTCCGCCACCTGCCTCGCCTTCGTTGTTGTCGGCCTGGCCGGCTGGTCTTTGACTCGCCTCACTCCCCTGTCCGCTCCCCGCCAGGCGCTTCCCTCCGGCCCTGTCCCCGACTTCGCCGCCGAGGTCGCCCCCATCCTTTCCGAAAACTGCGTGGCCTGCCACGGGGCCGACAAAGCCAAGGGCAAACTCCGTCTCGACACCCGGGCCGGCCTGCTCAAGGGCGGGGAAAACGGCCCCGCCGTCATCCCGTTTGCCCACCGCGCCTCCGAACTCCTCAAACTCGTCTCCTCCAAAGACATGGAGGAACGCATGCCCCCGCCGGCCAAAAAGGACGAGCCGCCGGTCAACCCGCTCAGACCCTCTGAGATTGCCACGCTGGAACGCTGGGTCGCCGCCGGGGCCCCCTGGCCCTCCGGCCTCACCCTCGTCCCCGTGGACCCCAGGATCGCCCGCCTTGAGGCCGAGGCCCTCACCTTTCCCGTCGTGAAGCTCGAGGTGTTCCCCCCCGAGGTCAGCCTCGACACCGTCCGCGATCAACAGTCCGTCGTCGTCACCGCCACCTACGCCGACGGCACCCAGCGCGATGTCACCGCCCTCACCCGCCTGACCCTCCCCGGCCGCCCGCCCCGCCCCGCCAGTGAGGCGATCACACTTAAAGACTTCGCCGCCATCATCGGAAAACCGGCCCCGGGCGCTCCCGCCATATCTCCGGTCACCGGCAAACTCTCCTTCCCGTCCAAAGTCAGGCCCCTCGCCTCCGAGTTCACCGTCAAGGTCGCCACCGTCCCGGCCCCCCAGCCGGTCCGCTTCACCACCGACGTGGCCCCCATCATCACCCGCGCCGGCTGCAACACCGGCGGCTGCCACGGCGCGGCCCGCGGACGCGAGGGCTTCCACCTCAGCCTCTTCGGCTACGACCCGGCCGACGATCTCCACCGCCTCCTCATCGAGATGCCGGGCCGCCGCCTCAACCTCGCCGAACCCGGGGACAGCCTCATGCTCAAGAAGGCCGTCCAGTCCGTCCCCCACGAGGGCGGCAAACGCTTCGATGTGGGCGGCGCCAGCTACCAAACCATCCTCGAGTGGATTCAAAACGGGGCGCAGTCCGACCCGGAGGGCACTCCGCATCCCGTTGCCGTGGAGGTGTTTCCCACGCGCCTGACCCTGGCCGGCGAGGGCGTGCCGCACCGCCTCACCGTCCGCGCCCGCTACTCGGACGGCACCGACCGCGATGTCACCGGCCTGGCCGTTTTCTCCTCCACCAACCCCGGCGCGGCCAAGGTTTCCGAATTCGGCGTCATCACCACCGGCCGCCGCGGCGAGGCCTTTGTCATGGCCCGCTTCCACACCTCCACCGTGGGCTGCGCCGTGGTCGTCCTCCCCGCCCATCCCGGCGCGCAGCCGGGCGCGGAACTTGCTTCGGAAACAAACTACATTGACCGCGCCGTCGGCGCCAAGCTGGCCCGCCTCCGCGTCACCGCCTCGCCCCTCTGCGACGACCGCACCTTCCTCCGCCGCGCCTCCCTCGACATCGCCGGAATCGCCCCTTCCCCGGCCGAACTGGACTCCTTCGCGGCCGAACCGGCCCCCGACAAACGCGCCAGGCTGGTGGACCGGCTCCTGGCCCGGCCCGAGTTCGTGGACCTGCTCGTCATGCAGTGGGCCGAGCTCCTCCAGATCCGCACCGAGCCCCAGCAGGGCCTTTCCTACAAGGCCACCCTCCTCTACCACTCCTGGCTGGCCGACCGTTTCGCCAGGGGCGTGCCGTTTGACCAGACCGTCCGCGACCTCATCTCCGCCTCGGGCGGCACCTTCGACAACCCCGCCGCCAACTTCTACCAAAGCGAGCGCGACACCCTCAAACTCTCGGAAAACATCGCCCAGGTCTTTGTCGGCGCCCGGGTCCAGTGCTCCCAGTGCCACAACCACCCGTTCGACCGCTGGACCCTCGACGACTACTACGGCTGGGCCGCCTTCTTCACCCAGATCGGCCGGAAGACCGGGGCCGATCCCCGCGAGACGGTCATCTACAATTCCAACAGCGGCGAGGCCAAGCACCCCGTCCTGAAGAAGGGCCTCGCCCCCAAGTTCCTCGGCGGCGACACCCCCGACGTGAAAAACAAGGACCGCCGCGCCGTGGTCGCCGAATGGCTCACCGCCCCGGACAACCCCTGGTTCTCAAGGCACGTCGTCAACGTGCTCTGGGCCAGGTTCTTCGGCGTGGGCATCGTCGAGCCGGTGGACGATGTCCGCGTCTCCAACCCACCCTCGAATCCCGAGCTGCTCGACGCCCTGGCCGACCGTTTCCGCGCCACCAAGTGCGACTTCCGCGCCCTCGTCCGCGACATCGTCCTCTCCGAGGCCTACCAACGCTCCACCCAGGTCAACGAGACCAACAAGCTCGACGGCCGCAACTTCTCCCACGGCCTCGTCCGCCGCCTCCGCGCCGAGGTCCTCCTCGATGTCATCTCCCAGATCACCGAGGCCCCCGACAAGTTCAAGGGGCTGCCCCTCGGGGCCCGCGCCGTGGAGATCGCCGATGGCAACACCTCGAATTATTTCCTCACCACCTTCGGCCGCGCCGAACGCGAGACCGTCTGCTCCTGCGAGGTCAAACTCGACCCCAACCTCTCCCAGGCCCTCCACCTCCTCAACGGCGACACGCTCGCCAAAAAAATCCGCCAGGGCAAAGTCGTGGAAAAACAAATGGAGGCCAAGAAGACCCCCTCCGAAATCATCACCGACCTCTACCGCCGCTGCCTCGGCCGCGCCCCCACCGAGGGCGAACTCGCCGGCCTGCTCAAGGAACTCCCCCCCGAACCCAAGGAGCTCCGCCCCTGGCTGGAGGATGTCTTCTGGGCCCTGCTGAACTCCAAAGAATTTGTGTTCAACCACTAAGGCATTCTTGATTCGTGATTTATGATTCCTGTTGGAAAGGCGGAGGGCATTTCATGAAAATTCAAAAATTCGTGGATAATCCTGCCAAGCTCTGAAACCGTCTCCTGCCTTGCCTTCAAAGTTCGATGTTCAGTGTTCGATGTTCGACGTTCCCTCATCCCTTCGCCCCATGTCCCTCCCCACCGCCCTCAGCCTCTCCCTCGCCGCCACCGTTTCCGCCGCCCCGATCACCGAACGGACCGAGGCCAAAACCTGGACCAGCCCGTCCGGCGGCACCCTGCCCTACCGTCTGCTTTCGCCTGAGAAAATCGAGCCCGGCAAAACCTACCCGGTCGTCCTCTTTCTTCATGGCGCTGGCGAACGCGGCTCCGACAACGCGGCTCAGGTCAAACATGTCGTCCCCGCCTTCGCCGCCGCCCAGGCCACATATCCCTGCTGGGTCATCGCCCCCCAGTGCCCGCAGAACCAGAAATGGGTCGAGGTCAACTGGTCCGCCCCGGAACACAAAACACCTGAAAAACCCTCCGAGCCCCTCCGCATGGCCTTTGAGATACTTGACGATCTCGTGGCCACCAAGCCGGCCGACAAGTCCCGCCTCTACCTCACCGGCCTGAGCATGGGCGGCTACGGCACCTGGGACGCCCTCGTCCGCCGCCCCCATTTCTTCGCCGCCGCCATCCCCGTCTGCGGCGGGGCCGACAACACCACCGCCGCCCAGATCAAGGACACCCCGCTTTGGATTTTTCACGGCCTCGACGACAACGCCGTCCCCACCGCCCGCTCCGTCGGCATGTGGGAAGCCCTCCGGGCCGCCGGGGCCAAACCCGGCCTCACCCTCTACCCCGATGTCGGCCACAACAGCTGGACGCCCGCCTTCAACGATGAGCGCACCCTGGAGTGGCTGTTCTCCAAAAAACTTCCCCCGGCCGCCCGGCCCGCCGCGAAGTAAGCCCTCCGACCGCGTCGCAGCCCACCCCCCAAGGCCAAAAATCCACCAGTTGCCTGACCGGCTCCAACGTTGCGCGGTTAGCCCCGGTTTCGGCGCAGGATGTGCGTAACCAAAGCGGACTCGTCCTGTCACGTCTTGGCCCGCCTCACCTTGTCTCGCCCATGCCACCTCCCCCCGCTTCCCGCCTGAAGGGACTCCTTACCGGGCGCACCGGCCTGGCGTTTGCCTTCGGACTCATGGTGGCGGTCCTGAAGGCCGGGGAAACTGCCACTCCCTTCCGCAGCTCCATCCGCCCCATCCTCGAGGAAAAATGCTTCGACTGCCACGCCGAGGGATCGAAAAAAGGCGGGGTCAGTTTTGACACGTTCAAGACCGACGCCGACCTCCTCGCCGACACCGCCCTCTGGCACCGCGTCCTCAAAAACGTCCGCGCCGGCCTGATGCCTCCTCCCGACAAGGAGCAGCCCTCCGCCGACGAAAGCCGGAAACTCCAGCAATGGATCAAGGACGGCGTCTTCCACCTCGACCCGGCCCAGCCCGATCCCGGGCGCCCCGTCCTGCGACGCCTCAACCGCACCGAATACCGCAACACCATCCGCGATCTCACCGGCGTGGATTTCAAGGCCAACGAGGAGTTTCCGGCGGACGACACCGGGCACGGCTTCGACAACATCGGCGAGGTCCTCACCCTCTCCCCCATGCTGCTGGAGAAGTATCTCACGGCCGCCAAGGAGATCATCCGGGAGGCCGTCCCGCACAACCCAGCCAAGGAGGCGAACAACTCGTCCGAAAAACGTCGGCGCTGGTTTCCCAAGGAGGTCCCCGCCGATCCCCCCGCCCGCCTGGCCTACGCCTCGGAACTGCTGGGCAACTTCGCCGCCCGCGCCTTCCGCCGTCCGTTGCGGGACGACACCGCCGAGCGCCTCGCCCAACTGGCCGAGTCCATCTGGACCCAGCCCGGCGAGTCTTTTGAGTCCGGCGTCTCCCGCTCCATGGAGGCCGTCCTGGCCTCCCCCCGTTTCCTTTTTATCGAGGAGTTTTCCGAAACCCCCGAGCCCGGTCACCGCCATCCCCGGGTGGACGAGCACACGCTGGCCTGCCGCCTCTCCTACTTCCTCTGGTCCACCATGCCGGACGAGGAACTGCTCCGTCTGGCCGGCGAGGGGAAACTCCGGGCCAACCTCACCGCCCAGTTCCGGCGCATGATGGCCGACCCCAAGTCCCAGTCCCTCTTCCGCAACTTCACCGGCCAGTGGCTCCAGTCCCGCGATGTCGAGGGCATCGCCCTGGACGCCCGGTTCATCCTCCTGCGCGAACAGAAACCCGAACCCGAGGCCGAGGAGGCCCGCCGCGTCTTCCTCGAACTCCGCAAGAAGGGCGACGCCAACCTCACCGCCGAGGACCGGGAGAAAATGGACGCCGCCCGCGCCGTCTTCAAAAAGGTCTTCGACCGCTTCAAGGACTCCTCCCTCGGCGGCGACACCCGCCGCGACATGCGCCGTGAGACCGAGATGTATGTCGAGCACGTCTTCCGCCAGGACCGCCCCCTGGCCGAGCTGATTGACGGCAACTACACCTTCCTCAACCGCCGCCTCGCCAAACACTATGGCGTGGAAGGGGTTGAGGGCGAGGAACTCCACCTGGTCACGCTGCCCGCCGGCAGCGAACGCGGGGGGCTCCTCACCCAGGGCACGTTCCTGACCGTGACCTCGAACCCGACCCGCACCTCCCCCGTCAAACGCGGCCTCTTCATCCTCGACAACATCCTCGGCACCCCGCCACCGCCGCCACCGCCCAACATCCCGGCCCTGGAGGAACCCTCCCTGCGCAACGGCAAGGCCGCCGAGGCCACCCTCCGCGAAACCCTCGCCAAACACCGGGCCGACGCCAAGTGCGCCTCCTGCCACAACCGCATGGACCCGCTCGGGCTGGCCTTTGAAAACTTCAACGCCATGGGCAAATGGCGCGACGCCGAACGCGGCCTCTCCCTCGAACCCGCCGGGCAGCTCGTCAGCGGCGAAAAGTTCAACGGGGCCGCCGAACTCAAAAGGATCCTCGTGACCAACCACCGCGAGGCCTTCCACCGCTGCCTCACCGAGAAACTTCTCACCTACGCCCTCGGACGCGGGCTCGACCACCGCGACGAAACCACCGTGGACGCCCTCCTCGCCCGCCTCGACCACAACAACGGCCGCGCCTCCGCCCTCCTCGAAGGCATCATCGAGTCCGACGCCTTCCAACGCCGCCGCGTTGAAAATTAAAGATTAAAAATTAAAGATTAAAAATTTTCAAACCACTTTTTATCAAACACTTAGGCTATACCATTTTGCCACCAACGTTCCCATCTCGCATCGCCTCCCACGACCCTGCCTCGCAATTTTTAATCTTTAATCTTTAATCTTTAATTTCCGACATGCACCTCCACCGCCGCAACTTTCTCCGGGGACTCGGCACCGCCCTCGCCGTCCCGGCCTTCACCTCCCTCACCCCGCGCCTCTTCGCGGCCGGGGAGACCGCCCGCCTCGCCACCACCGCCACCGGAGCGCCCCTGCGCACCGCCTTCTTCTTTTTTCCCAACGGCTCCATCCCCTCCTTCTGGTGGCCGGAAAAGACCGGCGCCGACTTCGCCCTCAGCCCCTCCCTCAAGCCCCTGGAGGATCTCCGCCAGCACGTGCAAGTCATTGGCGGTCTTGAGAATGCCAACGGCGAGGGCGGACCCGACGGCGCCGGCGACCATGCCCGCGGCGTGGGCACCTTCCTCACCGGCGTGCGCCTGAAAAAAAGCGCCACCGATGTCCGCGCCGGCCTCTCCATTGACCAGCTCATCGCCAAACGCGTCGGCCACCTCACCCGCCACTCCTCCCTGGAACTGAGCTGCGACGCCGTCCGCAAATCCGGCGCCTGCGACTCCGGCTACGCCTGCGCCTACCAGTTCAACCTCTCCTGGAGCGGCCCGGGCACCCCGATGAACCCGGAGGTCAACCCCCGCCTCCTCTTCGAGCGCCTCTTCGGCCCCGGCTCCGAAAAGGAGCGCGCCGCCAACCTCCTCCGCCGCCAGGCCGAGCAGAAGTCCGTCCTCGACTTCATCCTCGGCGACGCCCGCGCCATGCAGAAACGCCTCGACTCACGCGACCGCGAGAAACTCGACCAATACCTCACCGGCCTGCGCGACATCGAGCAGCGCATCGCCAAGGCGGAAAACTTCGGCCCCCCGCCCGCCCCCGGCCGCGAGTCCCCCTCCGGCATCCCGGAAAACTACGGCGAGCACATCCAGCTCATGGGCGACCTCCTCATCCTCGCCTTCCAGTGCGACCTCACCCGCACCGCCAGCTTCATGCTCGCGCACGACGGCAGCAACCGCTCCTTCGCCGACATCGGCGTCTCCGAGGGCCACCACGACATCTCCCACCACCAGAACAAGCCCGAGACCATGGAGAAGGTCGCCCAGATTGATCAGTGGTATGCGAAACAGTTCTCTGACTTCCTCCGCAAGATGGACGCCATCAAGGACCCCGACGGTAAGTCCCTCCTGCACAACTCCATGATCGCCTACGGCGGAGGCAACAGCGACCCCAACCGCCACAACCACGACAACCTTCCCTTTGTCCTGGCCGGCCACGGCGGAGGCACCCTCACCCCCGGACGCTACGTCAAACACAACTCCACGCCGTCCATGAACATGATGCTCAGCCTGGCCGACCGCATGGGAGTGACCGGCCAGGAACGTTTCGGCGATTCCACGGGACGCTTGGCCGACATCTGACACCAATTCGCGTTCAAAACCTATAATAATCACGCTGTGCCCACAGGAGGCGCGACGCCCTCGTCCCGCTTGCCTTGGCCGGCGAACCACGAGGGCCGAGGGCGGCCCTCCTCCTTTACGAGACCCGTTTTCATACGTTTGAACGCGATTTGGCCTCAGGCCTTGTCGCCGTGCCAGGTCCAGCCGGGATGGCGGATGTAGGCGAGCGCCTCCTTCACGGTCAGGGCCTTTTCGGCCACCTGGTCGAAGTGGCGGCGGCGGGACTCCCAGATCTGCCTTTCGATGTTCGTCGGGTTGTGTTTGGCCGCGTAGGGGACCTTGTTGCCGACAAGCATGACGAGGAAGCCCTCCACCCCGAAATCGTTCTCGGTGCGGGGCAGGCGGTAGCGGCAGAAGCCGGTCGGCCCGTTTTCCGCGTAAAACTCCAGGAGCTGCTTGATGCCGCCGACATCGGTGTCGTTGCGGCACTGGCGCCAGAAGGGGGTGTCGAGGGCGGTGTTGACCTTGTAGTGGAGGGCGAGGAAATCGCGGATGTCGTTCCAGCCGGCGTAGGCCAGATCGTTGTAGAGGTCCCGCAAGGTCGGGGTCGGGTTCAACTCACTGCGGTTGAGAAACTCGACCAGCGTCTGGGTGTGCGAGCACACGATCATAAGTGCGGTGGCCTCAAGGGGTTCGACAAAGCCGGCCGCGTTGCCGACGGCGACGACGTTGTCCACCCAGAGGCGGCGGTAGCAGCCGGAGCGGAACTTGACGAGGCGGGGAGACTTCGGGGCCTTGGGGTTTTTGCGGGTGAACTCCTCGGCGGCCTGGTCGTCGGAAATGGCCTGGGAGCAATAGACATAGCCCCGGTTCACGTGGTGCTCGTGCTCGATCTGCCAGGCCCAGCCGGAATCCATCGTCTCGGCCGTGGTGTAGGGCAGGATGGGCTCGTCGGGGCCGCGCTCCCAGCCGCCCACCACGGCGCGGTCGCAGAACAGGCTCTTGTCGAAGCTGACAAAGGGCTCCTGGAGGGTCTTCCCGAGGAGCTCGCTGCGGAAGCCGCTGGAGTCCACAAAGAAGTCCGCCTCGATGCGGCGGCCGTCCTCGGTGATGACGGCGGTGACGCCCTTGGGGCCGCGTTCGGACGAGACGACCCGGCCGTCAATGAGGGTCACGCCCTGCTCGCGGGCCACCAGTTCCAGCACGTCCACAAACTTCTTGTTCTCGATGTGGAAGGCGTGCCAGCCCTGGATGTCGGGGCAGCCGTTCTCCTGGCGGGGAAAGGCCTTGCCGTGCCACATGAGGGCGCTGGGGACGCTGACACGGGAGAAGTCGTCGTCGCAGTAATAGCCGTTCGGCGCGGGCAGGTTCGCGGCGGTGTGGTCGAGCTGGAGGTCGAAGGTGTAGTCAAAGCGCTTGCGCTCGCCCCAGAGGAAGCGGATGCCGAGCTTCCAGGTAGGCTCGGCCAGCTCGTAGAAACGCTTCCGGCTGATGCCGAGGAACTCGAAGAGGTGGCGGGGGAAGTTCGGGGTGGTGCCCTCGCCGACGCCGATGACGCCAAGTTCCGGACTGCGAACGACTTGGATGTCCAGCTGCGGCAGCTTGCGCTTCAGCGAAAGGGCGGCGATGAGGCCGGCGCTGCCGGAACCGAGGACGAGGATTTTCTTGATCATGGGGTCGTGTTTGGGGAATAGGGGTGAAGGGGTGGAAATACGGTTACATTTCTGTCAGGAACTCAAGGCCCATCCGGCCGGAAGGTTCAAAAAAAGGGCCGGGCCCGAAGCCTTTCACCCAGGCGCAAAAAGGCCCGCCGCGATGAAGCGGCGGGCCCGGAGTGTTTCGTTAACGAACGTTTGCGGGTCAGTAGCTCACGGAGACGCGGCCGAACTTCTTGCCCGAGGTGACGGCGCCGTTGAAGACGATGGTCACGGTCTCGGTGCCGTCGTTGTTGTTCACGACCACCTTGGTGTAGTCGTTGAGGGCGCCCTCGACGGCGTCGGCCCAGCCGGTGTTGCCGGAGTTGAGGTCGGAGGTCATGACCTGCACGCCGTAGGTCACACCCGAGACACCGCCGCCGACGGGACGGCGGTAGGCGAGGCTGAGCTGGCCGGAGGTGGTCTCGGCCACGCCGCGGTATTGGGCGGAGTTGCTGGCCGTGGGGCTGATGCCGAAGGCGTATTCCAGGGCGTTGCTGATGCCGTCGTGGTCGGGGTCGGCACCGGCGGCGGTGTCGGCTCCGGTCAGGCCGAAACCGCCGGCGTAGGAGACGACGGGATCGGTCGAGATGACGGAGACGGTCAGGGCCGTGGCGGTGAGCGAGCGGGTCCAGAGGAGGCTGCCACCGAGGACGGGGAGGCTGAGGTCGGTGTTCACATCAAAGCCCGCAAAGGTGAGGCCCGCGCCCGGACTGCTGATGAGGGTGAAGGTCTGGCCGGCGGAGGGCGTGAAGCCGTTGACCAGGGAAACCGTGACCGTGCCGTCGAGAACCGTGGCGCCGTAGGCGTTGACGTGGTCGGCGCTGGCCGCGCCGCCGAGTTCAAACGTGGCCTGGGAGGCGGGGGACAGGGTGAGGTCGCCGAGGACCTCCAGGTTGCCGACACCG
>JANOBW010000048.1:0-8411 GCA_031411855.1 Opitutia bacterium | reverse complement strand
CGGAGATGACGCCGGAGAGGGTCTGGCTGGCGGAGCTGTCGAAGTTGAAGGTCCCGTTGTTGACGATGTTTCCGGCGTAGTTGCCTGCGCCGAGTGAGCCTGCGCCGCTGACGGCGAGGGTTCCGGCGCTGATGGTGGTGGAGCCGGTGTAGGTGTTCACGCCGCTGAGGACCATGGTGCCGACGCCGGTCTTGGTGAGGGAGCCGGCGGCGGAGCCGAAGTCGGCGGACTGGTTGCGCAGCCCGTTGGAGACGGTGAGATCGGCCGAGGTGTTGCCGGTGGCATCGGCCACATCGAAGGTGGTGTTGGAGCCGAGGTGGTTGGCCTTGCCGTTGGACGAGGAGATGGTGGAGGCGGCGGACCCGCCGACGGTGACCGAGCCGCGGAATTGGTAACCTTCATAGTTGCCGGAGTCGGCGCTGTTTTGCGTCAGGGTGCCGCCGTTGAGGATGACGTTGCCGAGCACGTTGTAGTTGGTGGAGGAGACCGTGCCGCCGGCGATTTCCACGACGGGCAGGTTGGAGTTGCCGATGCCGTTGCCGAAGACGTTGCCGACGCCAAGGGCGAGGGTGCCGCCGGTGTTGACCGAGAGGGTGCGGCCCGCCGTGGTGTAGCTGCCGAGGCCACCGCTCGGGGTGTTGGTGGCGACGGTGCCGCCATTGACATCAAGGTCGCCGGTCCAGCCGGTGCTGGCGGCGTTGAGATTCAGGGTGCCGTCACTGGCCTTGGCGAGGAGTCCGGAGCCGGTGAGCGCGCGGGTGACCGTCACGCTGTTGGCGGCACCGTTGGTGTCAATCGTGGGAGTGCCGGCACCGCCCGTGCCGATGACGAAGTTGCCGAGGCCGCTGATGACCATGTTGACGCCTGAGCCGACGTTTTTGATCGTGCCTCCGGTGAAGTTGAACTCGGTGGTGGCGTTGCGGTTGGTGATGCCGTAGGCGCCGCGGATCTCGAGGGTGCCGCCGCTGAGGTTGTAGCGGTCGGTGCCGTCGGGCATGTTGGCTCCCGCCACGGTGTCGCCGCGGTTATCGAGGACGACCCAGTCGGTGGTGACGGTGCTGGTGCCGGACTGGTTGAAGATGCCGGTGCCATCCACGCCGACGTAGATGCCGCCGTTCTGTTCGCCGGTGCCGGACGGGTGGGTGGCGAGGCTTGGATTGGCGACGGTGCTGAGGGTGCCGCCGCTGAGGTTGTAGGTGCTGGTCTCGGTGCCCCAGTGGGCGACGCGCATCTGGCGGGCGATGGAGACGTTGCCGTCGGTCTGGTTGCCGGTGGAGGAGAAGTTGGTGTTTTCCCCGAAGAAGTAGTCGCCGGTGGAGATGGTGGCCCCGGTGCCGACATTGAGGACGGCTCCGGTGGCACCGGAAGCGATGCTGACTGAGCTGGCCGTGAGGGCCCCGGTGATGGTGGCGATGGAACCGGCGCGGGTGTTGCCGACGCGGAAGGAACCGTCGTTGACGGTGGTGCCGCCGAGGTTGATGGCCAGGCCGTTGCTGTTGAAGCCGGTGCCGGTGGTGTCCACCTGAACCTGGGTGCGGACGTTGTTGGCCGCGGTGGGTGAGGACGAGGTGATGGTGCTTCCCAGGGTGTAGCCGTCGGCGCGGTCGAAGCGGATGGCGGCGGTCTTGAAGCCGTCGCCCTGGAGGGTGACGGGGACCGAGCCGAGGGTTCCGGAGGAGGTGCCGTTGCCGACGTTGACCAGGATGGTGGCGGCGGTGCTGGTGCCGGTGGCGTCGTTGACGATGAGGCCGGCCAGGCCGGAGGCGTCGCCGGTGAGGTTGAGCGTTTCCGCGCCCTGGTTGATGCTGCCGCCGAAGGTGAGGGTGCCGCCGGTCAGGGTGTTGGTGATGGTGGCGCTGCCGAGGCCGCCGATCTTGGCGGTGCCGTTGACGGTGATGACTCCGGTGAGGATGTCGGCACCGGAGGCGCGGATGGCTCCCAACCGGCCGGCGTTCTCAATGTAGCCGGTGCCGGAGAGGTTGAAGTTGCTGGCGAAGGTGCCGGCGGAGCTGATGAAGACCTGGGCACCGGAGGAGACGTTGACGGTGGAGGCGGAGCCGAGGTCGTTGACGTTGTCCACGGCGACCCGGAACCCGCCGACATTCAGGACGGTGGGGGCGAGGTTGATCGTGCCGGTGAAGCCGGCCAGGCTGCCGTTGATGCCAATGTTGCGGGCGGCGGTATCGGCCGTGGCGTGGGCGTCGAAGGTCAGCGTGCCGGCGCCGGTCACGTTGTTGACGAGGGTGAAGTCGGCGTCGTTCGAGATGGCCTTGAAGGTGGCGCCGGAGGCTATGTTCAGCGTGCTGGAGGCGGAGAGGACGGTGGTGGCCGTGCCGTTGTTGTAGTTGGCAATCAGGGTGCCGGCCTGGACATCGGTGGTGCCGGTGTAGGTGTTGGCGCTGGTGAGGGTGACGGTGCCGGAGTTTTTCTTAATCAGGCCGGCCGAACCGGCGATGCCGAAGGCCCCGGTGCTGCTGAGGGTGTAGGCCGTGGTGTTGTCAAAGGTGACGCCGATCGGGCTGACGTTGGCGGTCACGTTGGGCGTGAAGGACGAGGCGGAGTCATCGAAGACGACAGTGTCGCCGGCGATGAACTTCTGGTCGCCCGCGTTCCAGTTGAGGGTGGTGTTGGTGTCCCAGGCGCTGTTGACGCCGCCGACCCATTTGTTGGCGGTGGCGGTGACGACGAGGTTGATGGCTCCCGCGGTGTTGTCGTTGATGGTGACGGTGTTGTGGCCGACCGGGGTGGTCAGGGTGAGGGCGGCCGCGCCGGTGCCCTGGACGGAGCCGGCGTAGGTGAGGATGGGGTAGGTGCCGGTGACCCAGCCGGAGCCGCCGAGGACGACGTTGACATTGTTGGAACCGCCGAGGGACAGGCCGTTGGTGGCGGAGGTGGCGATCTTGTCCACCACGGTGCCGGAGGAGTTGAAGTCGAGGTTGAGGTTGGCCCCGCCGGAGAGGGTGAGCCCGCCGAGGCTGAGGGTGGTGGCGGAGGTGCCGCCGGAGGCGGTGCCGACCAGGAGGGTGCTGCCGGAGGCGGCGGTGAGGGTGCCGCCGGAGGTGCCCGCGCCGGAGAAGACGGAGGTGCCGTTGAGGGCGATGGCACCGGTGCCGTGGGTGCCGTCGAGGGTGAAGGTGCCGGCGGTGACGGTGATGGGGGTGTTACCGAGGGCACCGGTGGAGCTGACGACAACCGAGCCGAGGGTCTGGGTCAGCCCGCCGGTGAAGTTGCTCGTGCCGGTGAGGGTCTGGGTGCCGGCCCCGAGTTTTTCCACGGCGAGGGTGCCGGTGCCGTTGTTGAGGGAACCGCCGAAGGTGGCGGAACCGCCCTGGTGGCCGAGGTAGAGTCTGGCGGCGGTGGCGCTGGTGTTGGTGACGGTGCCGCCGGCTCCGGCGGGGTTGGCGAGGCCGTTGAGGGCTTCCTGGCGTCCGTTCAGGTCGAAGGTGCCGGCGTTGAGGCTGACGGTGGTGGAGTTGAGAATCTGGTCCACATAAGTGGCTGTGTTGTAACCCGTTGGTGCGGCGTTGGTGCCCGAGCCGGCCGAGCCGTCGTAGGTGCCGCCGAGCTGGAGGGTGCCGCCGTTGATGGTGAGGGCGGAGCCGATGGCGTGGATGGCGGGCGCGACGTTGGCGGTGTCGCCCTTGGCGAGAACGAGGGTGCCGCCGTTGAGCTCGGCGCTGGCCGTGACGTTGTCGGCCGTGCCGCCGAGGGTGAGGGAGCCGGTGCCGCTCATGCCCACGGTGACGCGGTTGACGGTGCCTTGGAAGACGGTGGCTCCGGACTGCGTGGTGATGATTTTGCCGGTGCCGGCGGTGCCCTGGTTGAGGGAGCCGGTGGCGCCGGAGATGCCGGCCACGGTGTGGGTGAGGTTGGAGGGGTCAAACGTGCCGCCGGTGAAGATGAGCGCCGAGGTGGAGGGGATGGCCCCGACGGCGGAGGCGGTGATCTGGCCGGCCGCGAGGGTGGTGGTGCCGGTGTAGGTGTTGGCGGCGTTGGAGAGGGTGAGGGTGCCGGCGCCGACCTTGGTGAGGTTGAAACCGCCGCCGATGACGCCGCTGAGGTTGAGGGCGGCGGCGCCGCCGATGCTGCTGTCGGCCGCGAGGGTGACGGGACCGGTGGCGGTTCCGTTGATGAGCACGCCGGCGGGCGCGGAGGCGAGGCCGGTGCCGCTGATGGTGAGGGGTTCGGCGCCGATGCTGACCGCGTTCAGGTTAAGGACGGCCCCGCTGGCGACGGTGGTGCCGGCGGCGGTGGTGCCGAAGGGGTTGGCGCTGACGGTGCCGGTGGTGAGGGTGCCGGCGTTGACAAAGATCTGGCCGGTGAAGGTGCTGTAGTTGCTGGAGCCGTTGCCGAGGCTGAGGGTGCCCGTGCCGGTTTTGGTGAGATCGCCCGTGCCCTGGAGCTGGGCGGCGTTGCTGGCGTTGCCGGAGGTAGCTCCGTCGTCCAGGATCATGGTGGTCCCGGTGGGGGTGTCAAACGTGCCGCCGCCGGAGCCGACGTTGAAGACGATCTGGAGCACGGTGCCGGAGCCGGTGTTGTCGTTGAAGGAGGCGTTGGTGTTGCGGAAGACGGCGTTGTTGGTCAGGTAAACGGTCTTGGACAGCGTCGCGGGATTGAGGGCGGAGCCGAGGTTGCCGGCGATGCCGTTGCCCATGTTGGCGACGAGGGTGCCGCCGTTGAGGTAGATGTCCCCGGTGAAGGTGCTGGCCCCGGAGAGGGTGAGGCTGCCCGAGCCGTTTTTGGTGATAATGCCCGAGCCGTTCAACACGTTGGCCACGCTGTAGTCGTTGGCGCCGGTGTTGTTGAAGGTGAGGTTGCCGACGGTGACCGCGCCGCCCGTGAGGGTGCGGTTGGCCACGGGGGTGCCGGCGGAGGGCACGTCGGAGGTGTCGTTGAAGATGACGGAGTCGCCGGCGAAGAAGGGGATGGCGGTGCCGGTGGCGGTGGAGAGGGCGAAGTTGGCGGTGGTGTTGGTGTCCCAGGTGTTGCTGACGGAACCGTTCCAGATCAGGGGGTTGGCCGTTACGACCAGGTTGATGGCCCCGGTGGTGTTGTCGGTGATGTTGACGGTGTTGTGGCCGACGGGGGTGGTCAGGCTGAGGGCGGCCGCGCCGGCGCCCTGGACGGTGCCGGAGTAGGTGAGGACCGGGTAGGTGCCGGTGACCCAGCCGCCGGTGCCGAGGGTGACATTGACGCTGTTGGAGCCGTTGAGGGTCAGGCCGTTGGCGAGGGTGGTGGCGACTTTGTCCACCGTGGTGCCGGCGGAGTCGAAGTCGAGGTTGAGGCTGGCCCCGCCGGAGAGGGTGAGCCCGCCGACCGTCATGGTGGCGGCGCCGGTGCCATTGGTGACGTTGCCGACGCGGACGGTGGTGCCGGAGGCGGCGGAGACGGTGCCGGCGGTGGTGCCGGCACCGGCGAAGGTGGCGGTGCCGGAGACGGTGACATTGCCGGCACCGGAGAAGACGCCATCCTGCACGAGGGTGCCGTTGGAGACGGTCATGCCGCCGGAGAAGTTGCTGGTGCCGGTGAGGGTCTGGGTGCCGGTGCCGGCTTTTTCCAGGGCGAGGGTGCCCACGCCGTTGTTGAAGGAGCCGCCGAAGGTGCCGGTGCCGCCGCCGGTGCTACCCGCGTAGCCAAAGTAGAGTTTGGCGGGAGTGGCGCTGTTGTTCGTCACCAAACTGCCGACGCCGGCCGGGTTGGCGAGGGCGTTGACGGCCTCCTGGCGTCCGTTGAGGTCAAAGGTGCCGGCGTTGAGGTTGAGGGTGGCGAGGCCGTTGTAGATCTGGTCCACATAGGTGGCGTTGTTGATGCCGGCGGGGGCCAGATTGATCAAGGTGCCGGGGGTGGTGACGTTGTCGTAAACGCCGCCGAGCTGGAGGGTGCCGCCGTTGAGGGTGAGCCCCGAGCCGACGTTGTGGATGGCCTGGGAGACGGAGGTGGTGTTGCCTTTGGCGAGGATGAGGGTGCCGCTGTTGACGATGGCGACGCCGCTGTTGTTGTCCACGGTGCCGCCGAGGGTCAGGCTGCCGAGGCCGTTCATCTGCACGGTGGTGCTGCTGAGCTGGCCATTCCAGACGGTGGTGGAACCCTGGGTGGAAGTGAGGATGCTGCCACCGCTGACAACGCCGCCGGTGCCGGAGAGGCTGCCGACGGTGCGGGAGATGTTGCCGGTGGCGAAGGTGCCGCTGTTGATGATGAGGTTGGTGGCGGCCGGGATGGCTCCGGAGGCGCCGAAGTTGAGGGTGCCGGTGCCGGCGAGGACGGTGTCGCCCGTGTAGTTGTTGCCGGCGTTCTGGATCTGAAGGGTGCCGGCGTCGGAGAAGGTGAAGCCGCCGGTGCCGGTGATCAGCCCGGCGAGGTTGAGGGTGGCCCCGGAGCTGGCCCCGATGAAGCGGTTGCTGCCTGTGCCGACGAGGGTGAGCGTGCCGGTGAGGGTGGGCGTGCTGCCGGTGGACTTGAAGGTGGAGTTGTCCGTGAGGACGACCTGGTGCTGGGCGGAAAGGGCGCTGAAAAGGAAGTGGGAGGCGCCGGTGTTGACGGTGACGGTGGCGGTGGAGCTGAGGGCGTTGGTGGTCTGGACGCCGAAAACGCCGCCGTTGACGACGACGTTTTCCAGGGTGGAGCCCGCGGCGGGCTGATACCAGAGGTCACCCGCGCCGACTTTGGTGAGGGTGAAGGCGCCGCCGTTGAAGATGGTGTTGTTGACATCGTAGCGGCCGGAACCGCCCCAGGTCGTGTTGCCCGCGAGGGTGATCTTGGCGAAGGCGTTGTTGTTGGTGATGGCGGCGCCATTGTTGACAATGGCCCCGTTGCCGCCCACGCCGGAGCCGGAAACGATCAGCTCGGTGAAACGGCTGGAGACGGAGACCCCGTTGGCGTCAATGGTGCCGCCTCCCGAAACGGTGACGGTGGGCGCGCCGCGGAGGGCGTCAACGCCGCCGATCTTGAGGGTGCCGCCGGAGACGGTGACCGCGCCGTCCAGGTTGTTGGCCCCGGAGAGGGTAAGGGTGCCGGTGTTGGTCTTGGTGATGGTGCCGGAGCCGCCGAGGACATTGGCCACGCTGTAATCGTTGCCGGAACTGTTGTTAAAGATGAGGTTGCCGATGGTGACGGCGGAGCCGGTGAGGGTGCGGTTGGCCGGGCCGTCGCCGAACGTGACGGAGTCACCCTGATAGAAGGTCGCGGGCGCGGCGTTGGAGGCGAGGGCGAAGTTGCTGGTGGTGTTGACATCCCAGGTGTTGTTGGCGGCGCCGGTCCAGACGAGGGTGTCCGCGGCGGTGACGTTGAGATCCACCCGGCCATCGGTGGTGTTGTCCACCAGGCTGGCCGTCATGTGGGGGTAGGTGCCGGTCGCGCCGAGGGCGAAGCCGCCGAAGCCATTGCCGCCCAGCGTGTTGTAATCGAGGAGCGGGTAGGTGCCGACGGCCGGGGCCGGAAGCTGCGGGATGATGGTGACGGTGGTGCCGGCGGTGGTGAGGGTTCCCGGCTGGACGGGGGCGGGAGCGGAGGGTGTGCCCAGGATGGGGACGAAGGTGGTGGCCCCGGCGGAGCCGAAGGTGAGGGAGGAGGCGGCGAGGCTGCCACCATTGAGACCGGCGACGAGGGTGGCGGCGTCGGAAACGTTGACGGCTCCGGCGGTGCCCGCGCCGAGGGCGAGGGTTCCGGCGACGACGTTGGTGGTGCCGGCGTGGTTCCAGACACCCTGCGCGGTGAGGGTGCCGGTGCCGGCCTTTTCGATGGTCCCGGCGGCGAGGCCGGAGACGGAGCCCGGGAGGTAGCGGCTGTTGTTGCCGGTGAAGGCGAGGGTGCCGGAGTTGACGGTCCAGGAGTTGGCCTGGAGGAGCCCGTTGTTGAACTCGGTGCGGCCCAGGCCGTTGCCGACGAGGTTGAGGGTGCCGAGACCGGTGCCTGAGGCGGTTCCCAACACGTTGACATTCAGCAGGGTGTCGGTGGTGGCGGTGGGGGTGGCGAAGGTGAGGGTGGAGGCGGCGGAGGTGCTGGAGTTGCGAAGGATGTGGGTGCCGCCGGAGCCGCCGAAGGAGTTCAGCTTGGTGACCGTCTGATTGAAGCCGTTGAGCTCGAACCGGCTGCTGGTGCTGCTGTTTTGGCCGAAGGTGAACTCGACATTGGCAAGCGCGTTGGTGGCCCCGAGCTGGATCTGGCCATCGGAGACCTGGGTGCGGGACCAGGAGTTGCCGGTGGAGCTGACGATGACGGTGCCGCCGTCGGTGTGGTTGAAGATGCGGTCGGTCCCCATGTTGATGAGACCGGTGAAATTGACCGTGCCCAGGCCGCGGACGAAGAGGGTGCCGGTGCTGCCGCCGGTGTTGGAGGTGACCCCGCCGGAGACGGTGAGGGTGGTGCCGGTGGCGGCGTTGATCTGGACGTTGCCGGTGCCCTGGGCGATGATG
>JANOBW010000047.1:0-7104 GCA_031411855.1 Opitutia bacterium | reverse complement strand
CGCGACTTCATGGGCCGCGATCCGGATCCCGAGGCGCTTCTGGTCCGTTCGGGCCTGGCCTGAGTGACGCCGTTGGCGTAAACTCGCTGTCAATCCCGGGGGCCAGCCACCCGGGAAGTTGTCTTTGGCCTCGAATCTGGCATCTTGGGAACCATGGCACTCGCCTCTCTCTTTCGACGTGAGACTCCGGTTCGCCCTCCGGTTGCGGGTGAGGCCCAGGAACCGGTTTTTAACGCCCATTCCCCTGACTCAAACCGACTGGCCCTGCTTGAATTGGTCCGGGCCTGGGAAGCGGCGCGGCTGGCAAAGCCGGGGTGCGACGAACAGGAACTGGAAATGAGGGAACGGCACTGGGGGATTGTTTTGGACCGTTATGTCGGGCGGGTCCAGGTGTTGTCGAAAAGCGCCCCGAGCGAAGGGTTTCAGTCCGCGAAACTTGCCCTTGCCGCCGTCCGTTCCTCCAGCCTCACCCCGGAAAAAGTCCGCGATGACCTCCGTCGCATCCTGAACCAGGGCGGGCCGGGCTCGGCGCTTCCCGCCGCCTGAGACCACTCCGGGGTGGCGGCGAAAGTCAAAAGCCAAGCCGGATTCGGTATCAAAGGGTTTTGCGGTTGATGACCTGCGGCCCTTCCCGGCCCGCCACCTTGTGGTAGTCGCCCGTGGATTTGTCCCTCACATATTTGGTGAAGCCGGCTTTCTCCACGTTCTTGGTCTCCAGGCGGGAACGGGTGGCGCCCTCGCTGTGGCGGAGTCCCAAGTTCGGCAGCGTGATGAGTTTGCGCACCGGCAGCCCGGTCAGGGGGTGAAACCCGAGGGCAACGTCCCTCATTCCCTGCTCCACTTCAAAAATTTCCCCTTCGGTCCCATCGGGAGGGACGACTTGATAGACATACGTAGGCATGATTACCTTCTGCGCCCCTTTTGCCCCTGCCGCAAGTCCGCCGGTGTTTTGTAAAAAAGCCCATTTAGGAGCGTTGCCGGGGGGTGGGGGAGGGGAGGTGTTCCGCTCCTGACGCGGGCAAGCGGACGGGGGCGCGACCCTGCAAGTTTATTTAGCGGAAAAAATGCGGAAAAATCCATTGTTAATAACTTGTGGAGAAGCTCCGCTTGAAAGGGGACGGAAGAGCCGAAAGTTTCCTTCCCGTCGCCAAACACAACCGTTCCTGTTTCAATTCCGTCCCTGACGGGGCTTGAAGCGCGGGATCAACGGTTTGCCGGTGATTTTTAATCCTTAAACTACTTTCATTCAGTGACTTGTAACGAACACAAACCCTTCCGTCCGGCGGCGTCCCACGCTTCCGTGGTCGCTGTCCTGGCCGCGTCCTCCCGGCCCGCCGTTTCCCCTCCGGGGGCGGATTTTGCTTCCTTTGAGGCCGGTTGTGAATAAACCCCCAGATTCCAACTCATTCATGGCCAAATCGCTTGTCGCCAATTCTTTGTGGTCCTCCGTCCAGGAAAGGCTGCGCGGGGTGTTTCCGGCTGAGCTCTATCAGACATGGTTTGCCTCGCTGCGGCAGCTGCCCTCGGCCGACACCGTTTTGGTCCTGGGAGCGGCCAATGACTTCCAGGTGATTTGGGTCCAGGACAACTACCTGGATGTCCTGCGTGACCATGCCCGCGAGGTTTCCGGCAGGGAGATCGAGGTCTCCATCCGCTCGGTCGAGCCGGTTGAGGCGGTGGACGAGCAGCAGGCGCAGAACCATCCGCGCGGCCGGGGCGCTTCCCGTCTTCCCGCCACCCGCGGCCGCACCGGCGGGGGCCCCTTGGACGCGGCCGCGCTGGAGGCCGGGGAGGGCAAACGCTCCGACTCCAAGGTCAATGCCGCCACGCTGTCCCTCAGCCCCCGCAACACCTTTGAGAATTTTGTGGTCGGCCCGAGCAACCAGATGGCCTCGGCCGCCGCGCTCGCCGTGGCCAACAACCCTGCCACCGCTTACAACCCTCTTTTCATTTATGGAGACACCGGGTTGGGCAAAACCCACCTGATGCAGGCGGTCGCCCATTTCCGCCTCCGTCAAAAACCTTCCGCCAAGATTGTTTATCTTTCCTGCGAAAAGTTCACCAACGATTACATTCAGGCGCTGCAGGAAAACTCTGTCACCCAGTTTCGCAAACGTTACCGCAGTGTTGATATCCTGCTGATTGACGATGTGCAGTTTCTCGCCAACAAGGAACGCATTCAGGAGGAGTTTTTCCACACCTTCAACGAACTCCATGAGGCCGGCCGCCAGATATGCCTGACCAGCGATCGCCCCGCCTCCGAAATCAGCAAACTTGAGGCCCGCCTCATCTCCCGCTTCCAATGGGGGATGGTGACGGACATCCAGATTCCCGATCTTGAAACCCGGGTGGCGATTCTTGCGAAAAAGGCCCGCGCCCAGAACCTCAACATTCCGGAAAACATTTTGGAATTCATGGCCCAGCGCATCACCCGCAATGTCCGGCGCATGGAAGGTGCCCTGACCCGCGTGGCCAGCTACATGCAGGTGGTCCGCCAACCCCTCGATGTCGCCAGCGTGGAAAGACTCCTCGCCGACATCCTTCAGGAGGAGGCGCAAAAGCAGATCACGATTGAACACATCCAGCGCCGGGTGGTGGAGTTTTTCAATCTGCGCCAGGCCGACATGGTGAGCAAGCGCCGCCCCGCCAATATCGCATTTCCCCGCCAGGTGGCCATGTATCTGAGTCGCATGATGACAAACCACGCCCTGCAGGAAATTGGCGACTGTTTTGGAGGCCGTGATCATGGCACTGTCATCCACGCCTGCAAAACCGTGGAGAATCTTATGGAAACCGATGAATCCATTCGCCGCAACGTGGAGTATCTCACCAAGCAGCTGTCGGTTTCAAATCACACCTCCAAATAATCATTCCCGCATGTCCCAACTTTCTTCCGAGCAAAAAACGATGGTGGGCACCTGGATATCCCAAGGTGTTTCCCTTTCCGATGTGCAGGCCCGCATCACCCAGCAGTTTGAACTGTCCCTGACCTATATGCAGGTGCGAATGCTGGTGGCCGACCTTGATGTGGAGATACCCACCAAGCCGGATCCCAAGCCGGCGGTCCCGGCCCCCGCGCCGGTGGCCGAGAATCCCGCCTCCCTGCCTTCCGTGGGGGATTTGGCCGGCTCCGCACCCGCTCCCTCCCAAGTCTCGGTGGACGTTGATAAAATCACCCAACCCGGGGCCATGGCCAGCGGAACCGTCGTCTTTAGTGACGGTAAAAAGGGAAAATGGCTGATTGATCATACCGGCTATCCACGGTTGATTCCACCGGAGCCGGGTTACCGTCCCACCCAGGAAGATATGTATGCCGTGCAGGATGAATTGGCCAAGGCACTGCAAAAAATGGGATATTGAGCGGTCGTATCTTTAAAAATCGGGGAGGGTAGGTCAGTGGATTTATTTTTATAGACATTTTTTTGTCGAAATGTATTTTTTGTGTTGCATGTGATATCTTTCGTGTTTGTTTCGCCTTTGTCATGTCGTTAACAAACCAAGAACAAGAACTCGAACAGCTCAAAGCTGCCGTCGCCGCCAAAGAAGCGGAGATCGCCCAAAACCGCCATGCTCAGCTGGCTCACCTGCCCGCCCAGTATGGTTTCAAGAACGCCAAGGAATTCTGCAAAGCAGTTCTTTCCGTGTCCGTCAAGAAACGCGGTTCCCTGCGTGATCCCCAGTTCAAGGACTCCGTCATCAGCGCCCTCAAGGGTGGCATGAAGGGTTCCGAAGCTGCCCGTCAGTTCGGCCTGTCCGTTGCGACCATCCAGAACCTCAAAAAGGCTGCTGGTCTGGTCACCGCGCGCGGTTCCTGAGTTGTCTCTCGTTCTCACCCACATCGCCGCTTTCTTTAGGGGAAGCGGCTTTTTTGTGCCCGCTTCCCAGGTTTGCTATTTTCCCATCGAGCCTGTCTGTCACGGGTTATGTTTTGGGTGGGCGAAGGTGTGTTTTGTGGTTTCGTTATTTACCTTTGCCTGCGGTTGATAATCTCTTGAATCAGGGGCAACAATCAGGCCGGCACCGGATTTGTTTCAGGGTGCCGCATCTTCTTTCGTTGGTGACTGTGATTGGCAAGCTGCGAGGATGTCTAAAGACGGCGTGTGGTCTGTTCCACCCGTTGTGCAATCTGTGTGGGTGGAGGCTGCTGGAAAGGAGGAGGCTGTCCGGTCTTTCCCGGGATCATTTCCGGAGGGAGGGAGATGCTACCGTTTGTTTTCCACCACCGGGCCGATGACTTAACCGAGGTGAAACTTGCTTGTTCCAGGGAGGTCGGTAGGTTTGGTTGTCTTACATGTCGGAAAGCCCCTTTCACCCTCTGCTTCTGCCCCTTTCCGTCGGCGTTTGCTGTCTGGTCCTGCCTGGCTGCGGAAAACCCGCCGTTTCGTCCGCCCTGGACGATTTGCCCGGCGAGGTCCGTTTCAACGCCCATATCCGGCCGATTCTCTCCAACACCTGTTTCGCCTGCCACGGGGCCGATGTGAAGAGCAACAAGGCGGGATTGCGTCTGGACCGTTTTGAGTCGGCCACCGCGCCCCTGCCCGAGCACAAACAACTTCGGGCCATTGTGCCCGGGAACCTGGCCTCATCCCAGGTCTGGCACCGGATTTTCAGCGAAAAACACAGCGAGCAGATGCCGCCCCCGGAGTTTAAAAACCAGCTGACGGAGCGCGACAAACGGCTCATTGCCCGCTGGATCGAGCAGGGGGCGAAATACGAGGAGCATTGGTCCTATGTGCCCCCGAAACGCCCGGAGGTGCCGGCCCTGTCCGGTCCGACGATCCTCAACCCGGTGGACGCCTTTGTGCAACACCGGCTCGCCGGGGAACACCTCAAACCCTCGCCGCGGGCCTCCAAGGCCGTCGAAATCCGCCGGCTTTCCCTGGACCTGACCGGCCTCCCTCCCACGCCCGAGGAGGTCGCCGCCTACGAGGCCGACCTTTCGCCCGACGCCTACGGCCAGCTGGCGGACCGTCTCCTGGCCTCGCCCCGCTTCGGCGAACGCATGGCCGTGCCCTATCTCGATGCCGTCCGTTTTGCCGACACCGTCGGTTTCCACGGGGACCAGAACGTCCACATCTTTCCCTACCGCGACTACGTCATCAACTCGTTCAACCGCAACAAACCCTACGACCGGTTCATCACCGAGCAGCTCGCCGGCGACCTCCTGCCCGACCCGACCGAGGAGCAGCTCACCGCCACGGGCTTCAACCGGCTGAACATGATGACCCGCGAGGGCGGGGCCCAGCCCAAGGAATACCTCTCAAAATACACCGCCGACCGCGTCCGCACCATCGGCACCGCCTTCCTGGGCTCCACCCTGACCTGCTGCGAGTGCCACGACCACAAATACGACCCGTTCTCCACCAAGGACTTCTACACCCTGGGCGCGTTTTTCGCCGATGTGCGGCAGTGGGGTGTTTACAGCGACTACAACTACACGCCCAACCCGGACCTCAAGGGCTGGACCAATGACTATCCCTTCCCGCCCGAGCAGGAGATCCGCAGCCCGGCTTTGTTGGAACGCATTCAGAAACTCTGGCTCAAGGCCGACGCGTTGGCGCAGTCGCAGGCGGCGGAAAAGGCGCCGTCGGACACCGAGGTGGCCGCCTGGGTCAAAGCGGTGTCGCCCCTCGCCGCCACCGGGGGCTGGCTCACCCTGGATCCCTCGTCCGTGACGGGAAACCTCGGTTCGTCCCCGAAGCCCCAGGCCGATTTGTCCGCCCTGGTCGAGGGCCCGGCCCGTGAAAAGGAGAAGAACCCGGAGGTCTTCACGCTGCGTTCTCCAGGCCTGCCTTTCCCGGTTTCCGTGGTGAAAATCGAGGCCCTGCCTGATCCGGTCCATGGAGATAAAAACGTCCGGGCCGACCGCATGAACCTCTCGCTCGACCTCAAGGTCGCAAGGGTCTCACCAGATGGCAAGGTTACCGATGTGGCTGTCCTCGATGCGTTTGCGGACAGCTGGGGACCCAAGAGTTACGCGAACGGCCAGCCCAAACCCATCACCGCCGCGCGCTGGCTCAGCCGTCCGCAGGACTCCGCGCAGACCGTCTCCGCCTTCTACTTCCTGGCCCAGCCGCTCACGCTCGCTCCCGGCGAAAGCCTGGAGGTCCGCTTTAGCGACGCCCAGATCGGCCGTTTCCGCGTTTCCGTCTCCCCGTTCGCAGACCTCGGCTCGCGTTCCTCCGCGCTGGCCACAGCGTTGGCGGGATTACTCTGGCAGGGTTGGGACAAAGCCGACGCCAAGGGAAAAGCCGCCTTGCGTGCCGCCTATGTCCTTCATCAACAGGAGTTTTCCTCGGACGCCCAGGCCGCCTACATCGCGTTGCGCAAAGGCATCTCCGACTGCAACGGCGGCCGCACCTGGACCCTCATCACCCGGCAGCAGCCCAACCCCCTCGTCATGCGGGTGCTGGGCCGGGGCAACTGGCAGGACGAGACCGGCGAGATCGTCAAGCCCGCCACCCCCCATTTCCTGCCCGGCCCCGAAGGCTCAGGCCAGCGCCCCCTCACCCGGCTCGACCTGGCCGCGTGGCTGACCTCGGAGCGCAACCCGCTGACCGCCAGGGTCTTCGTCAACCGCACCTGGAAACATCTCTTCGGCAGGGGCCTGAGCGACACGGTGGACGACCTGGGCAGCCAGGGGGAATGGCCGGTCCATCCGGAGCTCCTTGACTGGCTCGCCGTCGAGTTCCGCGAAGGCTGGGATGTGAAGAAACTCGTCCGCACGCTCGTCACCTCCCACACCTACCGCCAGGCCACCCAGGCCGATCCCGCGCTGCGCGAGCGCGACCCCTACAACCGCCTGCTCGCCCGCCAGGGCCCGCGCCGGCTCGACGCCGAATTCATCCGCGACAACGCGCTGGCCATCAGCGGTTTGCTGAACGAGAATATCGGCGGCCCCAGCTCCTTCCCCTATCAGCCCGAGGGGTATTACGCGAACATCCAGTTCCCCAGCCGGGACTATGTTGACTCGGCCGACGACCGCCAGTGGCGCCGCGGCCTTTACACCCACTGGCAGCGGACCTTCCTCCATCCCATGCTGGCCAACTTCGACGCCTCCAGCCGCGAGGAGGCCTGCGCCGACCGCCTGCCCTCGACGACGCC
>JANOBW010000046.1:0-6176 GCA_031411855.1 Opitutia bacterium | reverse complement strand
GGACGGGCGTGGGGGAAAGGAACTGGTCGGCGTGAAGGCGCGGGGCGGCGATACATTCGAGGACAAACACCGCCTCCAGAAGCAGGCCGGGGGCCCCGCAGCCGGGAAGCAGCCCCAGGCAGGCGTTACCGCGCTGGCCGCTGACAAACAGCTCCACCGCGTTGAGCACCATCGGGTGGTCAGGCGTGACGAGGTGGAGCTCGTCGCGTGACTTGGCGATGTCCCGCGAGAAGGTCACGGCCAGGCCGTTTTCGGTCGAGACATCGGGAAACGCGTCGAGCGAGGCGTGCCCGTGGCCGAGGCGGTAGCAGTGCTCGTCCAGGTCCTCGACGTTGAGGTCGAAGGCATCGGCCAGTTTGAGGAAAAACGGCTCGAAGGTGGGATCGCCGTCCTGCTCCAGAATGGCTTCCACCAGCTTTTGGGCGGGTTCGGGGCGGAAGGAGTTGAGCTCGATCAGGCGGTTGCGTCCGGCCTCCAACTGGGCCGAGATCTCGGCGTCGCGTTTTTTGGCCAGGGCGATGAGGGCGGGGAGGTCGCCCGAGCCTTTGGAGGAGGAGGCGACGGACTTAGATTTGGCCGCCTTCTTGACGGCTTTTTTGGCGGCCTTTGTGGCGGATTTGGCCGGAGCCTCATCAACGGCCTCTTCCTCCACGAGAACAGGAGCGCCGAAGTGGCCGCGGACGAGGTCGAGGAACGGGCCGTTGAGCTCGGCCCAGACGCGGCCCGCGCCCTGGAGCGGTTTGGCGAAGGCGTTCACACCCTCGTTTAACCATTGGGCCAGAGCGGCTTGCGGCGTGCCCTGGATGAAGGGCACATGGACCTCGATGGTCTTGGTCTGGCCGATGCGGTCCAGCCGGCCGATGCGCTGCTCGACCATTTCCGGGCTGGGCGGGAGATCGAAGAGGACGAGGTGGTGGGCGAACTGGAAGTTGCGGCCTTCCGAGCCGATTTCCGAGCAGATGAGCAGGCGGGCCCCGTCCGGATCGGCGAAATAGGCGGCGTTGCGGTCGCGCAGGATGAGCGGGATCTCCTCGTGGAAAAGGGCGGTGTTGACGTTGATGACCTTCTTGAGGGCCTCGTCGAGGGCGACAGCCTTGCCGACGGTGCGGGTCAGGCACAACACCTTGGAAGTCTTGTGTTTGCGAAGGAACTCGGCCAGCCATTCGACACGCGGGTCGTCGGAAAAATCCCAGGCCTCCGGGGCGGAGCCGAGGTTGAAGTCGGCCCAAAACTCGCGGGTCAGGGCGGGCACGAGCGAGCCTTCGGAGGTTTCATCCGGCAGCGGGGACAGGTGCGGGCGGCGCCCGGGGAAACCGGTCAGCGAGGCGCGGGTGTTGCGGAAGATGACACGGCCCGTGCCGTGGCGGTCGAGGAGGTCGCGCAGGAGATGCTCGCGGGCGCCGGTTTCGTTGGCGTCCACCGCGGCCAGACGGGAAGCGAGGGCGGCGGGGTCGTTGACGTAAATGTGGGCCAGGGACTTGCGATGCGCCGGGGTGAGTTTTTTGCCCTCGGCCAGATGGGAGGAGGCGGCGGCCACCTCGGCGTAATGGGCGGCCTCGCTGACATAAGTGTCGTAATCCCGGTAGCGGTCCGGATCGAGCAGGCGGAGGCGCGCGAAGTGGGCGGACTGGCCCAGTTGCTCGGGGGTGGCGGTGAGCAGGATGAGGCCGCGGGTGGCCTTGGCCAGGGCCTCGGCGAAGTCGAACTCGGGGCTGCTTTTCCCGGGGCTCCATTCCAGGTGGTGGGCCTCGTCGAAAATGGCGAGGTCCCACTGGGCCGAGGCGGCCTGGGCGGCGCGGCGCGGGTTACGGGCCAGAAAGGAAAGGCCGGCCAGGACGAGCTGGTCGTCCAGGAAGGGATTCGAATCGGCCGCACCGGTGTCGAGGGAGGCGGCACGCTCCTCGTCAAAGATGCTGAAGTTGAGGTTGAAACGGCGAAGAAGCTCGACAAACCACTGGTGGACAAGTGGTTCTGGAACCACGATCAGGACGCGGCGGGCCAGCCCGCTGAGGTGCAGGCGGTGGAGGATGAGACAGGCCTCGATGGTTTTGCCCAGGCCGACCTCGTCGGACAGCAGCACGCGGGGGGCGAAACGGGAGGAGACCTCCTGGGCGATGTAAAGCTGGTGCGGAAGCAGATCCATCTTGGCCCCGGCAAAACCGCGCAGGGGCGATTTGCGGATGGAGGCGCGGCGCCGCATCATGTTGAGCCGCAGATGGAAGTCGGCCGGGGTGTCCACGCGGCCCAGCAGCAGCCGGTCCTCCGGCGTGGTGAAGCTGAGGAAGTCGCTCAGCGCGGCCTCGGGGACACTTTCGCCGCCCTCGCCGTGATAGACGAGCACGCCGGCCTTGTCCTCGACGCGGGCGACGGAGAAGGAAAGGCCGTCGTGGGCCTGGACCTTGTCGCCCACCTTGAAGGCAACGCGGCGGACGGGGGCGCTGGCGAGGGCGTAGAGGCGGGTTTCACCGCTGGCGGGAAAGAAAAGCCGGACGGTGCGGACATCGCACTCAAGGACGGTGCCGAGACCGAGTTCGGGCTCCATTTCGCTGATCCAGCGCTGGCCGGGTTTGGGAGAAGACATACAAATTAAGAATTAAGAACTAAAAATTGAAAGACAGGGAGGGGCCGGAAACCGGCATTTCAGATCTCAAATTTCAGAAACAAAGCGGGAAGGATTCAAGATGGTTGAAGGCAATCTGTGTAATGCTTTTTGCCTCGGTCTGAAATCTGAAATTTGAAATCACTTGTGGGGAATCTCCCACAAGTGTGTGACGTGCCCGGTGGCGAGTTTGACCAGAAAGACGCTCAGATTGTAGGAGGCGTGCGCCGCCACACTGGGAAGGAGGGACTGGCCCGGGTTGTTGCGGGCAAACCGCAAAGTGTAGAACACCAAAGAGTTAAGAAAGATGCTGCCAAAGCTGACCCAGGCCTGGGTGGTGAGGTTGGCGTGCGCCTTCCAGATTTCGTAGGATTCCGCCCCTTCGGGCAGTTTCCAGAGAAAGGGATGAAGGGCGGCAAAGAGGACGGAAAACAGGACGCAACTCCCCCAGAGGACGGCCCGGCCTTTGCCGGTCACGACGAGGTAGCCGCGGAAGACCATTTCCTCGATGAAGGCTGCCCCCAGCATTTGCAGCAGAAACACCGCCGCGATATCGGACTGCTTCTCGGAAACACCAAGCGCGTATTCCGTGCCTGTGGCCACGGCGCAGAGGGCCACCCCGGCCAGGGCACCCGCCATCAGGACGGAACGGGAGGCAAAGGCCGCGCCGGGAAAGGCCCCCTTGAGCTCACGTCCGGCCGCGAGGGCGCGGGTGTCGTCCAGCCATAGTTTGGCCAGGTAACAGGCCCCGCCCAGATAGGCGAGGGAGATGAGGGCATCGGAAGCCATAGGGTCGGCTGATGAGAGACGTTTGCGGCGGGAGCGCCAACTTTGATTTGAACCGGACCGGCCGAAATTCACCCAAAGAAAGACACCATCGCAAGGAACGTGGCATCCGGTGCCAGCCGTTTCCAGGGACAAAAAAGACCCGGACCGAAATCCGGGCCTACCTGAAAAACATCCCGCCAGCAGGGCGGACCTTACCTCACGCCGTAGGTGGCGTCGAAGGGACCGCATCCGGCGTTGCGATGCACCCGTTTCCCGTGGTTGGCGGCCAGGTGCTCCAGCAGTTTGTAAACGATCTCCGAGCGGGAGGTTTCACCGATGCGGGAGGCGAGCTCCTCCACGGTGAAGCGTTGGCCCACGTTGGCATTCAGGTGGTTCTGAATCTTGGTGTTGAGGGCGAGGAAACCGGCGGCGGCCTTTTTGCCCGCCTCGACCCCCGGCTGGTGGTAGGCGTTGATGTTGACGAGGCTGGCGTAGAGACCCACCGCGCGCTCATAGAGGGCGATAAGACGGCCCACGGTGAGGGCGTCGGCGCGGCGGACGGTGAGGGTGAGTGACTCGCGGCCCTTTTCCCAGAGAGCGTCGCGGGTGCCGAGAAGAAAGCCGGTCAGGTAGTCGCCGGAAGTGGTGCCGGGCTCGACCTCGATGGAGGCGCCGGAGCGGTCTTCCAGGACCTCGATGAAGGTGGCGAAGAAGTTGGCCACCCCTTCCCGAAGTTGCTGGACGTAAGCGTGTTGGTCGGTCGAACCCTTGTTGCCATAGACGGCGATACCCTGGTTCACCACCTGGCCCTTGAGATCGAATTCCTTGCCCAGCGACTCCATGATGAGCTGCTGGAGGTATTTGGAGAAGAGGCCAAGGCGGTCCTTGTAAGGCAGGATGACCATGTCCTTCGCACCCTTGCCGGAGGTGGCGTGATACCAGGCCAGGGCCAGGAGGGCGGCCGGGTTGCGGCGGGGATCGTCCACGCGGGTGGCAACGTCCATGGCGGCGGCCCCCGCCAGCATGTCGCTGATGTTCAGGCCTTCCAGGGCGGCGGGCAGGAGGCCCACGGCGGCAAGTTCGGAGGTGCGCCCGCCCACCCAGTCCCACATCGGGAAACGCTCCAGCCAGCCTTCGGCGATGGCGTGTTTGTCCAGGTTGCTGGCCGCGCCGGTCACGGCGATGGCGTGTTTCGCAAAGGAAAGTCCGGCGGCCTTCCAGGCGGCGGCGGCCTCCAGCATGCCGTTGCGGGTCTCGGGGGTGCCCCCGGACTTGGAGATGACCACGGCGAGGGTGCGGCCGAGGCGGCCCTTGAGACGGCCGAGGACGAGGTCGAGGCCGTCGGGGTCGGTGTTGTCGAAGAAATGGACGGCCATCTTGGAAACTCCGGCCCCGCCCAGGGCTTGCGAGACAAACTGCGGGCCCAGGGCGGAACCGCCGATGCCGATGACCAGAAGGTCGGTGAACGATCCGGCCGCACCGGCCAGGGCACCGGAATGGACGCGGTGGGCGAGGTTTTTGATCTGTTCCAGGCAGGCCGTGATCTCGGCGGACAGCTCGGGCTTGGGAGCGAGTTCCGGGGCGCGCAGCCAGTAATGGCCGACCATGCGTTTCTCGTCGGGATTGGAAATGGCTCCAGCCTCAAGGGCGCGCATATCGGACAGAGCCTGGCAGATGGCGGCCTGTTTGTCCGCGAAGAAGTTTTCGGGCCAGTGGAGGCGGCTGTAATCGAGGGCGAAATCAAGCTCGGGGAGGACGAGGTTGTGGGTTTGGAAGCGGTTCCAGGACATGGCGGTTTTTTTGAACTAAAAAATAAGAATTAAGAATTAAAAACGAGAAGGGCAGGGAATTTATCCCAAAAGATCACGAATCTTAAATCATTAATGACATTGATCTTACACCAAAGAGTGAACCGTCCGCCGACGCTGCTGAAAACGAAGGTATTCGGTGTAGCCGGCCTGACGCGCCAAGGCCAGAGCGGCCGGGAAATCGGCCCCGACCTCGCCGGGGGCGTGGGCATCGGAACCAAAAGTGATCGGGATGTCGCGGGCGCGGGCCATCCGCAGGAGTTCCAGGCTGGGATAGATCTCCCGGCAGTCCTTGCGCAGGCCGGCGGTGTTCAGCTCCATGGCCACACCCGAGGCGGCGGCTTCATCCAGAAACGTGGCGTAAAGCGGGGTCGGGCTCCGGTCGGGACGAAAGCAGAACTTTTTGCAGAGATCGGCGTGCCCGATGACATCAAACAGCCCGGAGCGGGCGGAATCGGCGAGGCGTTCGTAATAAAGCGACCAGGTTTCCCACACGTCGCGTTCCTTCCAGCGGGAGAGTTTCTCCGGGTTGTCAAAGTCCCAGTTGTTGGCCAGGTAGTGGACGGAGCCGATGAGATAATCCCAAGCGTGGCGGGCGGCCAGGGAGCGGATCCAATCCTCCTGTCCGGGCAGGTAGTCCACCTCCAGGGCCAGGCGGATGGCGAGCTGGGGAAACCTCCTGCGGGCCTCCTCGACGGACGCGACGTAGGCGTCCAGCTGCGAGGCATACATGCGCCAGTTGTCGAAGTCGTCCCGCTCCATCGGCGAGTGGTCGGAAAAACCAATCTCATCCAGGCCGGCGGCCACGGCGGCGGCGGCATAATCAACGGGCTCACCGACGGCGTGGCGGCAGAGAGGCGTGTGCATGTGGTAGTCGGGCAAGGGCACGGTTGAACTAAGCAGAAACAGGACCGTCCGGGGCAATGGCGGATTTCAGAAAGGCGGAGGCGGTCCCCCAAGCGATCCCCCGGGGTCGTGTTTTCATTTACACAAAGGACGGT
>JANOBW010000045.1:0-2531 GCA_031411855.1 Opitutia bacterium | reverse complement strand
TGGGAGTGATCTTGCCGACAAGGATGTCGCCCGGCTTGACCTCGGCCCCGACGCGGATGACGCCATTGTGGTCGAGGTTTTTGAGGGCTTCCTCACCGACATTCGGGATGTCGCGGGTGATTTCTTCCGGCCCAAGCTTGGTGTCGCGGGCGGTGACTTCAAATTCCTCGATGTGGATGGAGGTGAAAATGTCGTCGGAAATCAGGTGCTCGGAGAGCAGGATGGCATCCTCGAAATTGTAACCGTTCCAAGGCATGAAGGCGACCAGGACATTGCGGCCCAGGGCGAGTTCACCGTTTTCGGTGTTGGCGCCATCGGCGATGACATCGCCCTTCTTCACCTTCTCGCCCAGGCGGACGATCGGCTTTTGATTGAAGCAGGTGGCGGCGTTGGAGCGCATGAACTTGCGAAGATCATGCACATAAACCCCGGCCTTCTCGTCGGTCTTCGGCTTTTTGTCGAATTTCTCGGGCAGGGTGCCATCCTTGGTGATGATGACACGGCGGGCGTCAACTGAGGCGACTTTGCCATCAGCCAAGGCGGTGACCACGGCCTGCGAGTCCAAGGCAGCACGGGCTTCCAAACCGGTGCCCACGTAGGGAGACTGGGTCTTGAGCAGGGGCACACCCTGGCGCATCATGTTTGAACCCATGAGCGCGCGGTTGGCGTCATCGTGTTCCAAGAAAGGAATGAGACCGGCGGCAACGGACACAAGCTGCTTGGGCGAGATGTCCATGAAAGCGACCTCTTTGGGATCCACTTCGATAAAATCGTCGCGGCGGCGGGCGGTGACACGGCCTTTGAAGAAACCTTTTTCGTCCAACTCGGAGTTGGCTTGGGCGACAATCTTGCCTTCTTCCTCGTCGGCGGTCAGTGAGACGATTTTCTCGGTGACGCGGCCCTTATCAACCACACGCAAGGGGGTGACGATGAAACCGAACTCGTTGATGCCGGCGTAAACGGAGATGGAGTTGATCAGACCGATGTTCGGGCCTTCCGGCGTTTCAATCGGGCAAATGCGGCCGTAGTGGGAGGGGTGAACGTCGCGGACCTCGAAGCCGGCACGGTCGCGGTTCAAACCGCCTGGTCCGAGGGCGGACAGACGGCGCTTGTGGGTGAGTTCAGCCAGAGGGTTGATCTGGTCCATGAACTGGCTGAGCTGCGAACGGGCGAAGAAATCGCGGATCACGGTGCTCAAAGCCTTGGGGTTGATCAGTTTGCCGGGAGTGATTCCGTCCACAGACTGGTCATACATGGTCATGCGCTCCTTGACCAGACGCTCGGTGCGGGCCAGGCCCACGCGGCATTGGTTCATGAGGAGTTCGCCCACGGTGCGGACGCGGCGGGAACCAAGGTGGTCAATGTCGTCCACAAAGCCTTCACCCTTCTTCAGCTTGACGAGATAGCGGGTGGATTCGACGATGTCCTCGACGGTGACAATACGGGTTTCGAGGGAGGTCTTGAGGCCCAGCTTCTGATTGACCTTATAGCGGCCCACGCGGCCCAAGTCGTAGCGCTTCGGGTCCATGAAGAGGCGCTTGAGGAGGTTGCGGGCGTTGGCTACGGTCGGGGGTTCACCAGGACGGAGACGCTTGTAAATATCCTTAAGAGCGTCCTCCTCGTTGCGGGTCGGATCTTTCTTGAGACAGCGGATGAGGGAGCCTTCGTCGAAAGTGGTGTCAATGACACTGATCTTCTCGATGCCGATGTCCTTGATCTGACGGATGATGGTTTTGGTCAGAGGTTCGAAGGAACGGGCCACCACGGCACCCTTTTCGGAATCAACGACATCGTCCACCAAGACAAACTTGGAGGGGTCGTCGAATTTGAGGGCTTTGGTGATGGTGATTTCTTCAACCGTGTAGAAAAGCTTGAGGATGTCGGCGTCGGAGGAATGGCCGAGAGCTCGCAAAAAGGTGGTCAACAGGAACTTGCGACGACGGCGGCGGCGGTCGAGGTAAACGTAGAGAAGATCGTTCGTGTCGAATTGGGTTTCGATCCAAGTTCCACGGTCCGGAATAATGCGGAAGGCGAAAAGTTTCTTGCCCGAAGTGTGGTCCGTGGACTCGAAGCAGATGCCCGGCGAACGGTGCAACTGGGAGACAATGACACGTTCGGCCCCGTTGATCAGGAACGAACCGCGGGTGGTGACCATGGGCAGCTCACCCATGTAGATTTCCTCGTCACGAATACCGGCTTCCTCACGCAAGCGAAGTTTCACGTAGAGGGAGACCGCATAGGTCGTGCCTTCACGAATGCACTCCATCTCGGTCATCTTGGATTCACCAAGACGGTAGGAAAGATATTCCAACTTGGTGCGTCCGTCGTAGCTCTCGATGGGGAAAACCTCCGAGAATACCGCCTCCAAGCCGATTTGCTTGCGTTGATTCGCCGGCACGTTCTGCTGAAGGAACTCCTGGTAAGAGGCAACCTGATGCTGAATCAGGTTGGGCGGAGGGATGACCTCATGAATTTTTCCGAAGTTTTTGCGCTCGACCATAAAGTGACGGTGTTAAAAGACTGGAGTGGAG
>JANOBW010000044.1:0-10807 GCA_031411855.1 Opitutia bacterium | reverse complement strand
TCATGTTGCTGTCGCCGCCGGTCAAGCTCGCGGTTGCGCGGTTTGTTACCAACGGTGAGCGGCTTGCAAACGATTCGCAGTCGTCGCCGAACGCGATGGCGGCTGCGTTTTTGTCCGCCTCGGGTTTCGGCGAATCAGGATGAAACACACCGGCGATCCGGCGGCCCTCCTGATTGTAGTTCTGCACGTTCCACGTCGCCACCTTCCACGTCTCAGCGAGAAGCGGAGACATCGTCAGGAGCAAACCGGCGGCCAGGGTGCGAAACATCTTCCCAACGTTCCCAAACAAAACCCCGCCGTCAAGACGCCGCACGGCCGACTCTCGCGAATCTCACCCGGATCATTGTCTCACACGAAGCCACGAAGGCACAAAGAGTTACTAAAAATGCCTCGCCCCCTTCGCCCAAGTCCCGCGTTTCTACACCAAACCTCCCTGACCCGCGAAAACTCAGCCCCCACCACGGCGCGGGGTTGACTCCCCCGCCCTCCCGGCGTTCCTCAACGCCTTTCCTCCCGCCGATGCTCCACCACCTCCGCATCTCGAACCTCGCCCTTTTGGATTCCGCCGAACTGGAGTTTGCCCGCGGCCTCACCGCCGTCACCGGCGAAACCGGGGCGGGCAAAAGTGTCCTGCTGGGCGCCCTCGCCCTGCTCTCCGGCTCCCGCGCCGACAAGGGCCTCATCCGCAAAGGGGCCGACGCCTGCGAGGTCGAGGGCACGCTCCATTTCCAGCACCCCGACGCGATCAACGCCAAACTCCGCGAGCTCAACCTTCCCGAATGTGAGGACGGCACCCTTCTCGTCCACCGCGTCCTGCCCCGCGAAAAACCCGCCCGCATCACCGTCAACGGCCGCAACGCCACCCTCGCCGCCCTCGGCGCGCTGGGCGGCCTCTGGATTGACTTCCACGGCCCCGGCGAACCCCAGAAACTCTTCCACGAGTCCTGCCAGCTCGAACTCCTCGACCTCCACGCCCGCCTCGAAGCGCCTCTCGCCGCCTACCAGGTCGAATGGCGCAGGTGGCGCGACCTCCACGCCGAGGCCGAGCGCCTCCGCACCTCCGAAAAACTCAGCCCCGAGGAGGCCGAGTTCATCAAGGCCCAGATCACCAAAATTGATTCCGCCAAACTCTCCGAGGAGGGCATCGGCAAACTCGAGGCCGACTTCAAACGTTTCAGCTCCGCCCGCGACATCCTCTCCCTCGCCTCCGAGTTGTCACAAGGCCTTGTCGCCGATCAACTTCTGGGCAAACGCCTTTCCCCGCTGCGCAACTCCGCCTTCCAGCTGGCCCGCCTCGAAACCTCCGCCGAACCCCTCGCCAAGCGCGTCGAGAGTGTCATCATCGAGCTTCAGGACCTTTCCTCCGAGTTCGCCTCCCTGGCGGACGACTGCGACTTCAACCCCGCCCAGGCCCAGGCCCTGACCGAGCGCATGGACCTCTGGATCGAGCTCCGCCGCAAATACGGGACCGATGTCGCCACCATCCTCGCGAAACGCGCCGCGCTGGCCAACCGCCTCGCCATCCAGGGCGACCTCGAGGGGGCCATCTCCCGCGTCCTCGGCGAGGCCGCCAAACTCGAGAAAACCCTCCGCGTCCAGGCCGCCGCCCTCACCGCCACCCGCCGCGCCGCCGCCGACGATCTCGGGACCAAGGTCGGGGCCATCCTCGTCAACCTCGGTTTCAAGAAACCCCGCCTCGCCATCGAACTTCTCCCCGAGGCCGAACTGCGCGAGCACGGCGACTCGCGCTGCCGTATCGTCTTCGCCCCCAACGCCGGACAGGACCTCCTGCCCCTCAGCCAGATCGCCTCCAGCGGCGAACTCGCCCGCGTCATGCTCGCCCTCAAGGCCGTGCTGGCCCGGGTGGACTCCACGCCGGTCCTGGTCTTCGACGAGGTGGACGCCAACGTCGGCGGGGAAATCGCCGCCGTCGTCGGCCGCGAACTGGCCGCGCTCGGCCAGGACCACCAGGTCTATTGTGTCACTCACCTTCCCCAGGTCGCGGCCCAGGCCTCCGCCCACTTTGTCGTCGTCAAGGACCAGACCGAGGACGCCACCACCGTGACGATCTCGCCGCTGGACCCCGATTCCGAGGAGCGCGTCCGCGAACTCGCCCGCATGGTCGGCGACCGCCACAGCGCCTCCGCTCTCGACCACGCCCGGGAACTCCTCCAAAAACCGGCGGCCAAAGCCGGAACCACCAAGAAGAAGTGACGCAGTGGGAGAGTTTTGAAACTTGGAAGCGGGCCCTGCGGTTCGACATCATCGTTCCTTCCCCATGAAACCCACCCTTCCCCTGCTCACCCTCGCCGCCCTCCTGGGCGTTTCTTCGTCGCTCCCCGCCCAGGAGACGCCCGCGCAGCGGCTCCGCGCCCCGGTTGTCCTTGGTCCGGACGACAAACCCGCCTTCCCGCCCGCCCCGGCCGGGTTCGACCAAAAACGTCAGGACATTCCCCACGGCAAACTGGAGACGGTCGAATATGACTCGAAAAGTGTCGGCACGAAGCGCAAGGCCTCGGTTTACACCCCGCCCGGCTACTCGTCGGAAACGAAGTATCCCGTGTTCTACCTGCTGCACGGGATCGGCGGCGACCACCTGGAGTGGCCGCGGGGCGGCGTCCCCGACGTGATTCTCGACAACCTGCTGGCCGACAAGAAGATCGTTCCCATGATCGTGGTCATGCCCAATGGCCGCGCCCAAGCCGACGACGGCGCGAAGGGCGATGTTTACAAGACCGCTCCCGCCTTCGGAAAGTTTGACCAGGACCTGCTGGGCAGCCTCATCCCCTTCGTCGAATCCCATTACTCCGTCAAAACCGGCCCGGAAAACCGCGCCCTCGCCGGCCTTTCCATGGGTGGCGGACAAAGCCTGAACTTCGGACTGGCCAACCTCGACACCTTTGCCTGGGTCGGCGGCTTCTCCTCCGCCCCCAACACCAAAAAGCCGGACCAGCTGGTGCCCAACCCGGAGGAGGCCGTCAAAAAACTCAAGCTGCTCTGGGTCTCCTGCGGGGACAAGGACGGCCTCATGAACGTGAGCCAGGGAGTCCACAACTACCTGAAGGAGAAACAGATCCCGCACATTTGGCACATGGACAGCGGCCCGCACAGTTTCCCCGTCTGGAAAAACGATCTCTATCTCTTCAGCCAGAAGCTTTTCCGCTGACCGGAGCAGGCACGGACCCGCAGAATGCGCTGCACGGCGGGAGCCCGGGTGAAATCCGGAATGGGGCTTGGACGCAGGGGCGCGGTTCGTTCTCTCCTCCCCCATGACCTCCTCCTACGACCACTGGCTCTCCGGCCTTGGCGCCTTCGCCCCTTGGGCGGACGCGGGCGTGTTCCTGGCCGCCTCCCTGCTCATGGTCTGGCGCCTGGAGGCCATGCAGAAACGAGGGGTGGAAGGGACGGTCCTGGGCACCCTGTTCATGCCCTATCTCTCGGGCCTGGGAAACCTCCTCCTGGTTTTTGTAATGCTGAAGCGGGGCCTTCCCGGCACAGAGCTCTTTGCCAACACCTTCGTCAACAACCTCACCAACCTCACCCTCCTGCTGGGCCTTCCCGCCTTTGTTTTCGGCCTCACCTTTGCGGCGAAAGCCAAGGCCAAAGGGGCGAAACCACCCAAGAAATCCGGCGGCGATCCGGCCCGCCTGGGACGGCTTTCCGTGGCCCTTTCCCTGCTCGCCCTGCTCATCTTCACCAGCCTCGTCTGGCTCCTGGGAAGGGATGGCAAACTGGACTTCGGCGACGGGGCCTCGCTCATCGTCGTCTTTCTTTTCTGGCAGGCCTTCCATGTCTTTGAGGTCCTGAAGGAAAATGCCCGGGGCAAGGCCGCGTGGAGCCCGTGGATCGTGGCGGACTTCGCCCTGTTACTGGGCGCCGCCTTCGCGCTTTATCTCTCGGTGGATTGGATCGTCGGCTGGATCACCTCGCAGGCGTCAGGCCTGATCAGCAAGGACCACCTTGGCCTCGCCACCGGTTTCCTCATGGTCCTGCCCAACGCCCTGCTGGCCTTCTACTACGCGGCCAAAGGCAAGACCGATGTCGTTTACGCCTCCCAGGTGGGAGACGCCCACATCTGCATCCCTCTGTGCCTGGGGCTGTATGCGGTCGAGCGGCCGCTTGTCATCCCCGTGGCCACCCTCAACCTCAACCTCGGACTTCTGGCCGGCGCGGGCCTGCTCCATTTCGTTCTGGTGGGCGCGGGCATCGGTGTCCCCCGCTGGCTGGGAGGCCTGCTGGTGGTGGCCTACGCCGCCGCTCTCATCGCCGGTTTCGCGTGAAGTTCAGAACCGCCCTCAGCGGTCGCTGATCATCCAACTGGCGTGGCGGATGTTGAACTGGCGGCGGCCCTTGTATTCGCCGAGTTCGCCGTAAAGCCGGATCTGACGACCTTCCTTCATGGCGTTGACCCCGGCCATCACGTCCTTGTCGAAGCAATAGATCTCATACTCGTTGTTGCCGACCTTCACGCGGGGCGGCTTCTGCCCCAGGACCGTGCCGGTGACGTAAAACACCTTGCCCATGTGCTCATCCAACTGCTGCACCGTGAGCTCCCCCAGCACCTTGACCGCATCGGGCACGAGGTCGCGCTTGAGGTTGGCGTAGTCCACCCGGCGGCCCCGCTCGGGCAATTTGGCGTCCTTCGAGGGACTGACGAGTTTGATGAAAGTGTCGGGGCTGTTTTTGTCCGTCACGTCGAAGTCCGCGACAACGGGCAGGTGGTCGGAAAAACCGCTGCCCTCGGGTGTCAGGCGGCTGAAGCGCCTGGGCTCGCCCAGCATCGGGTCGAGGTTGAGGTCCTCGAAGGCCGCGACCCGGAACGAGTTGTCCACGTATTGGACCCCCTTGTTGTCATAAAGTCCTGGAGTGACAATCAGATGCATCAACGTCCCCCAGTAGCCGCGGTAAACGTCCGAGCCGCGTTTCATGACGGGCAGTTCAAACCAAAGGTTATAGAGGTCGGCCTCGCCCGGGCGTTGCAGCGCGGTCTCGTCGCCCTGGGCCTTGAGCACGTCGTTGATGGCGGATTTCTCTATGCCCTTCACCACGGCCTTCTGGTTGTATTGCGAGTTCAGATCACCGGCCAGGACGACATCGGCATGGGGATCGGCCTTGAGGATGCCGTCGAGCACGGCGCGCGTCACGGTCGCGTTCTGGATGCGGACGGCCTCCGTCTCCAGGCTGTCGGCCCCTGATTTCCAGTGGTTTACGATCACCGTCATGGGCTGGCCCTGCACGTCCAGCTTCACCTCCAGAAGGTCCCGGGCACTCTCAAGTTTGTGCCCTTTGACCTCCAGGATCGGGTAGCGGGTGAGGAGGATGTTTTTCACCGCCGGCCCTTTGTCCATCTCCGCCTTGGTGTGCGTCACATAGGCGATGTGGTAAGGAGGCAGGCCGGCATCCCGGAGGCCCTTGAGCAGCCAGGCCTCGGATGGATAGCCCTTCTGCTCGGGGGTGAGCTCGCCGCCGAGCCATTCTTCCAACTTCTTGCCCTCCAGCTTCTTGAAAAACTCCTCCCAGTCCGCGTCCGTGTAGGCGGGACGGACGGACGGATCCACGGTCCCCTTGATGGTGGACTCGGGGGTATGGTCCACCTCGATCTCATTGAGGGCCACCACATCGGGTCCCTGGCCGTCCTGGAACCGGGCCAGCACCTTGGCGAAATTCTGGATCTTGGTGCAGAGGTGGCGCGCCGTGTAGGGGCGTTCGATTTTTTTCTCCGGTGTGTCCTGCTGGTAGTCCTCGTAGGGGCTGACGCCGTCCACATCGAAGAAATTTTCCACATTGGCCGACATCAGGGTGAAACGCTTCGCCTGGGCGTCAAAGGCGGCCAGGCTGAGTGCGGCGAGAAAAACGGAACGGCTGAGTAAACGCATGGAGATGAAAGTGATGGAAATGAGAACAGCCGCGAGGTCAAAAGGTTGCCAGCGAAGGTCAGAGGCACAAGTCACCGAGCCATTTTAGACAGGATGAACGAGATGTGCAGGATACAAGGCAGGGTCGTGCGAGCTCTTCAAAACCATCCTGTAAATCCTGTTCATCCTGTCCCCAAAACTGCCTCGTTTTTGCGCCTTTTGCGTTTTTTCGCGGCTAAAACTGCCTCGCCTAACCAGCGCCACTTCAACCGGGCGATACTTCCCTCATCCTCGCCTTCATTTCCCTCACCGCCTCGATCAGGCCGGTGAACACGGCGCGGGAAATGATGCTGTGCCCGATGTTGAGCTCATGGAGATGGGGCAGGCGGGCCACCTCGGCGATATTGACGTAGTTGATGCCGTGCCCGGCGTTGACGACGAGGCCGAGCGAATGGGCGAGACGGGCCCCGTCGGTGAGCCGGGCCAGTTCAGTGCCACGGCCGGAGCCATAGTAGGCGCGGGCCCAGGCCCCGGTGTGCAGTTCGACATACTCCGCCTTGAGCCGGGCCGAGGCCTCGATCTGCCGGGCGTCGGGGTCAATGAAAAGGCTCACCTCGATGCCGGCGGCACGCGCTCCGGCGACAATCTCACCCACCCGGGAGAGTTGGCCCGCGACGTCCAGCCCGCCCTCGGTCGTCACCTCGGCGCGGTTTTCCGGGACGATGCAGATGGTCTCGGGCTTCAGGCGCAGGGCGATTTCGAGCATGGCGGGGGTCGCGGCCATTTCCAGGTTGAGGCGGGTCTGGATGCTTTCGCGCAGCCGCCAGAGATCGCGTTCCTGGATGTGGCGGCGGTCCTCGCGCAGATGGACGGTGATCCCATCCGCGCCGGCCTGCTCCGCCAGCAGCGCGGCCGTCACCGGATCGGGCTCGACCGCCCGGCCGCAGGTTTCGGGCATCTCGCGGTAGCGGGCCTGGCGGAGGGTGGCGACATGGTCAATATTGACCCCGAGCAAAACAGTGCGGTTCATGGTGGCTCCGACAGAAAGAGACTGCGGCCCTCCAGTGTCAAAGCGCTTGCGGAAATAGTCACTTTTACGCGTGCAAAAGAAGGCAAACCATTTAACCCTAAGAAATTGTCTCCCAAGAAAATGAGCACCAAAAAATCCAAGAAAACCCCCGAAGCACACCCCGCCCCCGCCCACACCGATACCTCTGTTCCCAAAGGGGAAAAATGGCCCCCGAAGGCCTACAACAACACCCAGTTTCTTTTCAGCCCCGAAGCCCGTTCCCTGCGTGTCCAGTGCGAGCTGGAGGAACCCGCCTACCGCCTGCGCAACATGGGGGTGCGCAACACCATCGTGTTTTTCGGTTCCGCCCGCTCCGTCAACTCCAAGGATGCCGCCGTCAAGGCCAAGGCGATCGAGCACGAGATCAAGACCAACCCGGGCATGCCCGACCGCGAGAAGGAGGCCCTGCTGCGCAAGGCCGGCGCCATTCAAAAGCTCGCCAAATACTACGACGCGGCCGACGAGCTGGCCTATGAGATGACCAAATGGTCCGCCTCCATCCAGTATCCCCACAAAAGGTTCTACGTCTGCTCGGGCGGAGGGCCCGGCATGATGGAGGCCGCCAACCGCGGGGCCCAGCGGGCCGGAGGCCGCTCCCTCGGCCTGGGCATCAGCCTCCCGTTCGAGCAGGGCATCAACGAATACGTCACCCCCGAGCTCGCCTTCGAATTCCACTATTTCTTCGTCCGCAAATACTGGTTCCTCTACCTGGCCAAGGCCCTCATCCTCTTCCCCGGCGGGTTTGGCACGATGGACGAGTTTTTTGAAATCCTCACCCTCATCCAAACCCAGAAGGTGAAACGCAAACTGCCCATCATCCTCTTTGGCAGTGAGTTCTGGCGCGATGTCCTCCACTTCGAAAGTTTCGAGCGCTGGGGGGTCATCTCTCCCGAGGACCTGGAGCTCTTCAAGATTTCGGATTCCATCGAGGAAACCCGCGACTACCTGATCGGCGAGCTCGACCAGAGCGAGCAGATGTGAGCCCGGCCCGCCCCGCCATGCGTGCGCTGCCCCTTCTCTGCCTCGGCCTGCTCGCGGCCTGCTCCCATCCGGTCGGTCCCGCTCCCGCGGCGTGGACCCCCTTGGACACTCCCGCCCGGCAGAACTCCTGGAAACCGGTGGAGTTTCTTAACACCGGCGAGGTTTCCTGGTCGGCCGGCGTGCTCCGGCTGGGCTCCGGGGAACACCTCACCGGCGTCGTGTGGGAAGGCCCGCCCCCCGCCACGGACCATTACGAACTGGAACTGGAGGCCCGCCGCACGGGCGGCTTCGATTTCTTCTGCGCCCTCACGTTTCCGGTCGGGGAAACCTCGGTGACCTTCGTCCCCGGCGGCTGGACCGGCGGAGTCACCGGACTTTCCTGTGTGGACGGCAAGGATGCCTCGCAAAACGCCACCAAAACCTTCGTGCCGTTTGACGACAACACGTGGTATCGCCTGCGGGTCAAGGTCACCCCCCAGGCGGTGGAAGGCTTCGTGGACGGCACCCCGGCCTTCCGCCAGGAACGGGCCGGGCACACGCTCGGCCTGCGCCATGGCGACATCGGCAAAACCGCGCCCCTGGGGCTGAGCAGCTACAACAGCACGGGGGAAATCCGAGGCCTTCGCTGGCGTTCCCTCCGGTGAGCGCCGGCTCCGTTGGCAGGCACGCCGCCAGAGCGGATCACTCGCCGCTAGAGCGGAGATTGGCCGAAACCCGGGCGAGACCCGATTTCATGGCCTTCAGCTGGGTCTGGCTCAGACCGGCCTCGGACACCTTGGCGAGATCCTTGCGGAGGCTTTTCAGGTTGTTTTTCAGCGCGACTCCCTTGACCGAAAGTGACACCAGGGTGGAACGCGCGTCCTCCGGGTTTTTCACCCGTTTGACCAGGCCGGCTTTGGAAAGATTACCCACCACGCCAGTAACGGTAGAGGGGGCATGACCCGTGGCGAGGGAGAGAGCCCCCAGGGTCACATTGTCACGTTGGGAAAGGGCAAACAGGACGGGGCCTGCCCCGGCGGTGACACGTTTGGGAAGGCCGGAACCGGCCAGAAGCGCCTCCAGGCGGGACGCATGGGCCAGGTAGGCGTGAGTCAGAAGGGTGGCAAGGTCGTCGGGGGTGGAGGGGGTGTTTGGGGTGGGGGATTTTTTGCTCATGACTCCTTCGTTAACGAATCAAAGGGGCGCCAGGTCAAGCCTTACGTTGCGGGAGGTCACTGACGCGGGGGGGGCAGGGGCGCGTCGAGCACCCAGGCGAAGTCGGAACCGACCAGCCCCAGGTTGAAATCCCCGAACAGGGCGGCCTCGGGCACCCCGATCCGGGTCTCCCAGGGCAGTTCGGGCGAAAGGCTCCGGCTGTGCCCGTGGAGGATCCCAAAGTTGATCCGCCGAAGGCTGGGACGGTAATTTTCGGCCGGTTTGAGGAAAAAGGCCAGGGGATCGTCCCCCGAAGCGGCCATCAGCATGGTGAGTCTGCGGGCCAGGGCCTCGATCGAGGCCACCTCCGCGTCCTCGAAGGGGTTCGGATGGAGGCCCGCCGCCAAGGCCCGCGTGATGACCTCAAGCCGTTGTTCAGGGTGGTCCCAGGCCTTGAAAAACTCCTCGGAAGGACGGTTCCGGGAAGACAGATACCCGCGCATTTCCCCCTGCGAACGGCCCTGGAGGCGCGCTTTGGCCAAATCGCGGACAAAACCGAGGCGGGGCGTCAGGAAACGGGCCAGGCCGGGCTTGGCGAGAAGTCGTTCGGCCGAGGCCACGGTTTCCTCCAACACTTCCCGTTCCACGTCGCGCATGGGCGGTTTCTGCCAATGGCTTCCGAGCATGAAATAAGGGAACTGGAGGCATTGGGCGGCCCAGGCGCGGATGGCGGCGGGGCGCTTTCCGGAGGCCAGGTGGGCGCGGGCCATGCCATCACAGAGGCCCTGGACGCGGGGTTGCAGCCCCAGGGAGGCGCGAAAATGCCGGGCGGCCTCGGCCGGGTCGTTTTCCAGCAAGGCCCAGGCCAGCCACGTGTGGGCAAACTCCTGGTCAGGGTTGATCTCCAACGAGGCCCGCAGGGCCAGGACCGCGGCGGTATCATGCGGATCCAACTCCATCAGCCGGGAGGCATGAAGGTTGTAGAGGTAAGGGTCGTGCGGGGTCAGCGAATGGTGGCGCTCGACCAGCGCGGCCGCCCCGGGGGATTTCAGGGACTGCTGAAAATAGTCCTCAACAGCCAGGCGCGCGGGAAGGTTGCGAACCAGAAAAAACCCCAGGAGCGGCACCCACAGGCCAAGCAGGGCCGCCGTCCCCCAGGGCCGCCGGGAGGGAGCACCTTCCTCCCCGGGCTGGGCCGCGCAGAGCGAGGCGAGATGGATTCCCAGCAGCATCACCGGGGCCGCCTGATCCAGGTTGTAATCCCCCAGCGAGGCCACCAGCCACATGGCCAGGCCCGCCTTGTGCGCCACCGCCGGCCCTTTCGCCCGGGTGCGCCAGACCTGCCAGCCCAGGAGGCCAAGCGCGGCCAGTCCGCAGACGCCGTAAACAGCCCAGAGATGGGCGGGGGTGGTGTGATAGTGGAGGATGCCGTCAATCGAGCCGCCGAGGGTGGGCCGCATGCGTTCGTAGTTGGCGTTGGCCGTGCCTTCGCCCGCGCCCGTGGGGAAGTTTTCCACCCCGCACCTCCAGGCCGCCTCGATCTGGCTGGCACGGTTCATCACATCCGGGTTCCCCGTGAAAAAATCCTCCATTTCCAGCAGGGAGCGCACCCGCGGTGAAAGGATCAGCGCCGCCAGCGCCATCACCACAGCCGCCAGTCCCGCGAGAAAAAACGACCGGCGCGCCCCACCCCTGCCCCCCAACAGAATGGTGCCGGCCACCCCCCCCCCCCCCAGGGCCAGGAAGGGAAGGGGGGAGGCAGCGGGGT
>JANOBW010000043.1:0-10493 GCA_031411855.1 Opitutia bacterium | reverse complement strand
GGGGGGGGGGGGCTATTCACCCACGGGGGTGGGGGTGGGTGCGGCCGGCTGGGGGCGGCCGGTGGGTTGGTTGTGGGCTGATTCCAGGCCCTCCGGATTGCGGGCCAGTCCGGGATTGCGCTCGGGCATGGGTCGGGCGGGCTTTTCCGCCACAACGGGGCCGCCGGGGTGGTTCGGGCCGGGGTTGCCACCGGGAGCGGGGTTTCCGCCCGGATTGCGGGGGCCGCCGGAGTTGCCACCCGGGCCGGGGCCATTGCCGCCGGGTCCGTTCCCGCCGTGGTTGGAGCCGATGTCGGGATTATGGGGTCCGCCGGAGTTGCCGGGGCGTCCGCCGTCGTGCGGGCCTTCCCCGGGGCCGCCGGGGCGGCGATCCGGGCTCCGGCTGTTGTAGGAAATTTCAAAGGAAACTCCCGAGGTGCGGGAGCGCCAGTCCCGTTGACCGAGGTGCGGGGCCTGGTAACGGCGCCCGGAGCGCCAGGAGCCGTCGTTGGTCACCACGCAGCTGTTGGGGGAGCCGTAATCGTAAATGAAGGTGCCCCCGTCGTTGCTGAGAAAGACCTCGACCATGACAAACTCCCGGGGATAACCCACGCGGGTGAAACGGATGGGCCGGACCTGGCCGCGCACCAAATCACAACTGACCGGCTCGTAGGGGCATTCGACGCCGTTGAAAATGGCGGTGCCGCCACTCATGTAAACCGTCACCGGTTCGGCTTCGCTCACGATGACCTCTTCGCGCACCAGGACGGTTTGGGGCCCCGGGGGCGGTGATTGCACGATAACCGTCTGCGGTCCCTGGGGAGCCGGCACATAGACGTAAGGCGGAGGCATCGGCCGGTGCTGATGTTCGGTCCTTGGCGGGGTATCCACGCAGCCAGTCAGCGTAAGGATAACCGTCAGAGGAAGTGATAACACGGAGGCCGACACCGCTCTTGACGGTGTGTTTCGCGGGCCCCACGGGCGGTTTGAGTTCACGGGAAGTGAGACCGGCGGGGTGGGGAATGTTTCCTGTTTTGGGGTCCGGAATGATAAGTATTTGTTTAGCATCGCATTACATTTCGCTTGACTGACGGTGATGGCCCGGGCGTCGGCGAGGTGTTTTTTTAACCTTCGAGGTGTCATCCGCTCAGCTTTCACCCGCCTTGTCAGCCAGGGCCTGAATCAGTCCGTAGTGGTAAAGGCCGGTGCCGTGACCGTCGGAAAAGAGGAACCGCACCGCATAGCCGCCGATGTATTCCCAGCCGGTGACGCGCACGCCGGGAAAGCGGCGGGGCCCCTGGTGGCCGCCGTGTTTGTGGCCGAGCACATCGTATTCGCCGGTGTTTTCCGCGCTGGGAGAATGGGCGCGGAGAAACTCCATCGGGAGGTAATCCTCGCGTCCGCCGGGCCAGCGGATGGCGACGAGGTCGCCGACGAGTTCGATGTGTTCGGGAGGCTTGATCATGCGGAAAGAGGGCAGGGGATGCGGCAAGTTTCCCCGGGGCGCAAAAGATTTCGCCGCGGGGCCCGGTCTCTTCCTCAGCGGGCGCTCTCGGCCGGCTGGGGCGGAACCGTCGCTGGGGCGGCCGGAGCGGATGCCGGCGCCTTCGGCTGCCCGACAAAAAAGGAGATGTCAGCCGCCTGCATGATGGTCTTTTGTCCCTTTTCCCAGGCCACCACCGGCGAGGCCAGGCGGACCATCCCATCAGCCGCCGTGTAGATTCCGCTCTCACTTTCCAGACGCTCATAAGGCACCTTCGGGTTTTTGATCCCGGTCGCGGCCACACCTCCGGACAGGACGGCCTTGGTCACGGAAAACTCCTTGCCTTCAGCGCCTTGGGTGTGAAACGCCTCGCCCTGTCCGGCCTCGATGCGGGCGAGGGAAGTTTCCATCACGACGGTGGAGGTGAGCGTCAGGTGGCCGGTGGATAGCTCGTAACGAAAGCCCACGCCGGAAATTTCCCCCTGGGGGCAGGCCAGGTGGATGCGGCCCGTGCCGGAGATGATCCCCGTGGCGCGGTGGTAAACGGCCTCCTCGAAATCAAGGGCGGCGGTTTTTTCTTTCGCGCCGGTGGCGGGGAAAAACTCGACCACCCCTTTGGTCAGTTTCGGCTCCTCGTGGGAACCGGTGGCGGCCTCGGCCCGGAGCCGGCGGAACATGTGGCCGGCCGCGTCGAACTGCGGGACGGTCATGTCCTTGATCATGAGTTCTTTGGCCGAACCGGGGGCGGCGGGCAAAAGGAGGCAGGCGAGAAGGAGGTGGCGCATGAAGTGAGGATAAGGCGGAGCCGGGGTGGCAGTCGGTGAACCAAGCGGGGCGCTCCCGGGTTACTCGGAAAGGTGGGGTGCGGGTTAAGCGAAAAGCCTCGTCTCCACGCTCCAGGCAGCGCATGAAGGGCAACATGCCCCACGACCCCCATGCCGAATTTGACCAGACCGTATTGGAAATGATCGAACACAATCCGCTGGGGGTGGTGCCCCACACCCCGGTTTATCAGGACGCCCTGCTCCGCCTTAAAAACACCCACCAGGTTTACGCCTCGGCCGACCACAAGGGCGGCTATGTCTCCGCCCGCTCCCTGGTGACGCTGCCGGTGTTTTTTGCCCAGAATCTGGGTGATTATCTGTCCGGAAACATCGAGGGTCCCGCCCTCGAGCCCGATGCCTCCATTTTTCTCCGCTATGTGCAGTCCCTGCCCCTGCCGGCGCGGCTGAAGGCCGAGGCCATCCGGCCGCTTCTGGTCGCCCGCAAGGCCCACCATCGGGCCAAACATGGCGAGGGCGGCCACGATCCTTTGCTTGAGCCGGTGCATTCCCTCTTTCTCGTCCCCGGCTCGGGCCCCCATCCCGGTTTGCCCGGAAGTTACCTCCATGGGTCCGTCATGCAGACCACGGGTGACGCCCGCCAAGGGCCGTGGGCCGTCCACCTGCACGATTCCGCCGACGGGGCGGCCTCGTGTGAGTTGCCCTCCCCGCAGGCCGCCTACGAGAAACTTCAGGAAGTCCTGGCCAGCGCCCCGTTTCTGCTCAGCGAGCTCGATTCGCTTGGTTTCCGTTCCCACCGCGACGGCGTGATGTGAGGCCGGGCGGCCCACCGGGAAGGTGAGCCAGTCGGTCTTTGCGGGTCGTCCCGCCAGTGTCTGCTTTACATCGGAGCACTTTGGCTTACCCCATGCTGTAAACTTTCCTCCTCCTGAAGTTTACCTGTAACTGCGCCGTCCTGCGACTCCTCCGTCACGCCGTCATGAAACCGCTCCATCTCTCCCTCCCGTTGCTGGCCCTGGCCGCCGGTTCGTTTTCCGGTCTCCGCGCCACCACCCACGGGGACAACCTGCTCGGGGCCGGCACCGTTTCGCGTTCCCTGGGCGGGGTGGGAGTGGCGGCCGCACCCGGGGTGACGGGAGCGGTGGTTTCCAACCCGGCCACCCTGGGCTTCCTCTCCGCCGAAACCCTCCGCGAGGCCGAGCTTTCCGCGACCTTTTTCCAGCCCCGCTTCACCGGGCGGGCCGGCGGCCGGGAGGCCCGGAGCGACACCGTTTACTCGATTCCCACCCTCGGGCTGGCCGGGACCCTGGGAGGAATGGAAAGTCCTTGGCGCTATGGGTTTGCAGCCTACGTGGTGTCCGGTCTGGGTGGTGATTACCGGAACAGCGCGCTCGACACCAACCTGGCTCCCACCCCCTTTCCGCTGGTGGCCACGACGCGGGCCGAGTTGCAGGTCGTGGAAGTGGCCCCGTCGGTCTCCTATCTCATCTCCCCGGAATGGTCGGCCGGCCTGTCGCTTCATCTGGACCACGGGAGTTTCAACCTGGGCCGCGGAGAGCAGAACGGCTTGGGCGTGGGGATTCAGCCCGGCCTCGTTTACCGGCCCGACCCGCGGCTCTCCTTCGGTCTTACTTACGTTTCCCCCGCGACGGTTAACTACAAGAACCTCTTCGACTTCGACAACAATGGCTCGCCCGACGGCCTGAAGCTGGAGTCGCCGCCCCAGGTCAAACTCGGGGCCGCCTACGAGCTGGTTCCCGGCCGCCTTCAGATCGCCTCCGAGCTCGGCTGGGTCAACTGGGGCGGGGCGAAAGGTTACCGGGATTTCGACTGGCAGGATTCGTGGGTCGTCGGCTCTTCCGTGCAATGGCAGGCCGTGCCGGGGAAACTCGTTCTGCGCGCAGGCTACACCTTTGGCACCAGCCCGGTCGAGGCGCGTGGCAACTTCAACGGCGCGGGCGTGCCCGGCAACACGGTCAACGTGCAGGGGAAAAACATCCCGACCTACTACTACGAGGCGTTCCGCATCATCAGTTTCCCCGCCATCGCCGAGCACCATCTGAGCCTCGGCCTGGGTTGGAAACTCTCGGAAACGTGGACCTTCAACGCCGGCCTCACCCACGCCTTTAAAAATACCATCACCGAACAGGGGACGAATCTTCTGGGGGCACCCACCACACTGTCCTCCAGCCTGGCCGAGGACAGTGTCGAAATCGGCCTGACCTACCGCTATTGAGACTGACCGCAGGCTTGCCTCAGTCCGCCGTGCCATCCACGACTTTTGCCTGATGGACACGCCTGTTTCCGCCCCGCCCGGCCCGCCCCTCCCTGTCTGGAGGCGCGCGGGCAGCTGGCTGGCGCGGCACCTCATCCAGGTCCACACCCGTCTCACCACGATGCCGCCGGGCATCCCGGAGGTCCACCGCGACATCTTCGCGATGACCCACTACACCTACTGGTGCGGGCTTCTGGCCCATTGCTCCTTCCTGGTGCTCTTCACCCTGCTGGACCTGCCCGGCCTCGTCATCTTCAACGTCGCCAGCGTCCTGGTGTATGTCTGCACCCTGGTCCTCTCCCGGCGCGGCTTCCTCCAGACCGCCCTGTTTGTCGGCGGCCTGGAAGTCACTCTCCACCAGGTGTATGCGACCCTCATGCTCGGGCTCTCCTCGGGGTTCCATTTTTACCTGCTGATCCTTTCCTTCGCCACCCTGCTCTACACCCACCTGCCGGCGGCCCAGCGCCTGGCCATGGCCGTCGCGCCCATCGTCCTCTACGTCGGCCTCTACACCTACGGCATCTACCACCCGCCCGCCGTGGCCCTGGATCCGTTTCCGCTCTCCCTCCTGGCCTCGGGCAACCTGCTCGCCTTCACCCTCATCCTCACCGGCATCTGCTTCTACTTTGTGGACACCGCCAAGAAGGCCCGCATCGAGGCGGAAAACCTGGCCCGCGCCAAGACCCTCTTCCTGGCCAACATGAGCCACGAGCTGCGCACCCCGCTCAACGCCATCCTCGGCTTCACCCAGATCGTCTCCCGCAGCCCCGCCCTGACCCCGCAGGACCAGGGCAACCTCGCCACCATAGACCGCAGTGGCGAGCACCTCCTCGGGCTCATCAACAGCGTCCTCGACATGTCCAAGATCGAGGACGGCAAGCTCACCCTTTCGGAAACCACGGTGGACCTGGCCGGCTTCCTCGACGACCTGACCCGCATGTTCACCCTCTCCGCCAGCCGCCGCCGCCTGGAGTTTGCCACCGACATCGGCCCCGGCCTGCCCGCCGCCGTGCTGGTGGACGAGGTGAAACTCCGCCAGGTGCTGATCAACCTGCTCAACAACGCCATCAAGTTCACCGACTCCGGCAGCGTGCGTCTCATCGTGCGGGGCGAGCGCGCCGGCACCGGCCGGGTCCGCCTGGGTTTTGCCGTCAGGGACACCGGCCCGGGCCTTGCTCCCGGGGAGCTCTCCCAGCTCTTCCAACTCTTCACCCAGACCTCCGCCGGGAAACGCGCCGGCGGCGGCACCGGCCTGGGCCTGGCCCTGTCGCAGCGGCTCGTGCGGCTCATGGGGGGAAACATCGAGGTCGAGAGCCGCCCCGGTGCCGGCTCCACCTTTTCCTTCCGGGTCGAGGCGCGGGAGACGGAATCCATGCCGCTGCGGCAAACCGTTCGTGTCCAGGGGCTTGCGCCCGGCCAGCCGGCCTTCCGCCTGCTCGTGGTGGACGACAACGAGGACAACCGCAACGTCCTCCTCCAGCTCTTCCAGCGCCTGGGGTTTGCCGTCCACTCCGCCGGGGGGGGCGAGGAGGGCGTGCGCCTCTGGCGGGAACTCCGGCCGCACCTCACCTGGATGGACCTCCACATGCCCGGCGTGGACGGCTACGAGGCCACCCGCCGGATCAAGGAGCTGGCCCGGGAGGCCGGCGCCACCGCCCCCGTCATCGCCATCACCGCCAGCGCGCTCCAGGGCGAACGCGAGCGGGTCCTGGCCCTGGGCTGCGACGACTTTGTGACCAAACCCTTTCGTGTCCAGGAACTTGCCGCCCTCATGGAGAGGCACCTCGGCGCCGTTTTCCTGGCCGGGACGGTGGAGCCGGTCTCCCCGGCCAGGGCCTCCGCCATGGACTGGCGCGCCCGTCTCCAACGCCTGCCGGAAACGCAGCGCGACTCCCTCCGCGCGGCGGCCGACGCCCTTGATCCCGATGCCGCCGAACGGGTTCTCACCGCCATCGAAACGCAGGACCCGGCCCTGGTGGTGGAGCTGAGGTCCCTCCTCCAGGCCTACCGTTTCGACACCGTGGCCGACCTGCTCGGCTCCTGAAGCAAACGCCCCTCCTCCCATGAACCCCGAACCCGAACGCTGCGACATCCTCGTGGTGGATGACACCCCGGAAAACATCACCGTGCTGCGGGACATCCTCACCCGCGCCGGCCACCGGGTGCGGCCCGCCCTGCGGGGTTCCCTGGCCCTGCGCGCGGCCGAGGCCCAATGCCCCGACCTGGTGCTGCTGGATGTGATGATGCCGGAAATGGACGGCTACGAAACCTGCGTCCGCCTCAAGGCCCTGCCCGGCGTGGCCGACGTGCCGGTGCTCTTCATCAGCGCGCTCGACGGCACGGAGGACAAGGTCCGCGCCTTTCAGGCCGGGGCGGTGGACTATGTGGCCAAACCCTTCCATGCCGAGGAGGTGCTGGCGCGTGTCACCGTCCACCTCCGCCTGCGGCTGGCCCGGCGGCAGCTGGCCCGGCAGAACGCGGAGCTGGAGGCGGCGGCCCGGATGCGCGACGAGGTGGATGCCATTCTGCGCCATGATCTTAAGAGCCCACTCAGCACCATCCTGATGGCGGCCGAAACGCTCGCCGACACGGCCGATCCCGTCAGCGAGGGCGAACGGGAAACCATGACCGGCTACATCCGCCAGATGGGCTGGACGATGCTGGAGATGATCCACCGTTCCCTTGATCTGCTCCAGATGGAGCGGGGCACCTACGCCCTCAACCCGGCCACGCTCGACCTCCAGGCCTGCCTGCGGCAACTGGCCGGCGAACTCGCCCTGACCCCGGCCGGGCGGCATGCCTCGGTCACCTTGATGGAGTCCGGGGGCCATCCCTGGAGGGTTCAGGGGGAGACGCTCCTGTGCCGGGGCCTTTTCCGCAACCTCCTGAAAAACGCCCTTGAAGCCTCCCCGCCGGGCGGCGTCGTGACGGTCTCCTGGGATCACGCCGGCCGTGTCACCCTCATGAACCGGGGGGAGGTGCCCGCCTCGGTCCGGCCCCGCCTGTTTCAAAAGTTTGCCACCGCCGGAAAAAGCGGCGGCACCGGCCTGGGCGGCTATTCCGCGCGCCTCATGGCCGAAACCCAGGGCGGCTCGGTCCGCCTGGAGGACGCTCCCCCGGGCCACACCCGCATTTCGGTCCAACTCCCCTTGCCGCGTGACCCGGCCCCGCCTGCCGCCCCTGCCGAAGTTTCCGTGTCCCCATCCCGGGAAACTTCCCTGGCCGGACTGCGCATCCTCGTGGCCGACGACGACCCCGCCCACTCCCACGCGGTGGCCCATCTGCTTTCGGGCGAGCGCATGGAGGTGATCCTCGCCGCCGACGGGACGGCCGCGCTGGAACATCTGGGCGGTGGCGTTTTTTCCGCCGCGCTGATAGATTTTGAAATGCCGGGCGCAAACGGTCCCGAGGTGGCCCGCAGGCACCGCCAGGCGGGTGGCCGCACCCTGCTCGTCGCCCTCACGGCCCACGATGGCCCCACCCATCACGCCGCCTGCCGCGAGGCCGGTTTTGACCATGTCCTCGTCAAACCGGTGGGCAAAGGTGAGCTCCGGTCCGTCCTGTCCGGCGGTTCCCCGGCTCCGGCTTCCCCTGAGGCGGAAGCCCTTGATCCTGATCTGGTTCCGCTCGTTCCTGCCTTTCTCAAGGCCCGGGTTTCCGAACGGGAGGCGCTGGCCGGGGCGGTCCGGTCCCGCGATTTCGCCCGTTCCCGGGTCCTGGCCCACCGCCTCCGGGGCGGTTTCGGGGTCTATGGCTTCACCTCCGCCGCCGAACTCTGCCGGCAGATCGAGCAGGCCTCCACGGCGGGCGATTTCCACGCCGCCACCGTTCATCTGGACACGCTCTCCCAAACTCTTGACCGGCTGCGTCGTCAGTTTGGTGTTTTGGACTGAATTTTGCTTCCCCCCTGACGATTCCTCCCTCTGATTCCCCACCATTCCGCCATGTCCTCCACCCGCATACTCCTTGTTGATGATGATGTCACCGTGCTTCAGGCCCTTTCCACCAAGCTGAGCCTGCTGCCGGACGTGCTGGTGCAGACCACGGCGGACCCGACCGCCGTGCTGAAAGTGGCCAAAGTTTTCCAACCCCGGCTCATTTTGTGCGATGTGGACATGGAGCCGATTGACGGGGGCACCGTCATGCAGGAGCTCCAGGAGGACAAGGCCACGGCCCGCATCCCGTTTGTCTTTCTCACCTCGCTCGTTGATCCCGAACAGATTGCGCGCAACAACGGGGTGATCGGCGGCCGCCGCATGATTTCCAAGCAAAGTTCGCTCAAGGACATCATCAAACGCATCTGCCTGGAGGCGGACATGCCCCTGCCGGGCCCGGGCCTCACCACGGTGCCGTTTCCCCACGTCCCGAAGCCCTGAGTTCGGCCGGAACGTTTTAGAGCCATTCCAGCTTAGCTTTTGGACTTTAACGGCAGGATTATTCGGTTCTGCCCGGTGCTCATGGCGGGATGATTCGCGGGGGGGGCGGCTCAAAGCGCCTGACCCCGGCTAAGCTCAACTGTCCTCTCCGGGACAGGCTTTTACGCGCCCGTGACGGCGAGCTGTTCAAGGCTCAGGCCTTCCGTTCCGCGCCCCGTTTCCGGCGGCCCAGCAGGCGTTTGAGTTTGTCCCTCTGGTCGGAGCGGACGATGTAGCCCACGCAGTTGGCCGCGCCGCAGCGGCAGGGATGGTCCATGAAAAAGGCGATGTCGTAGCCGTAATCAAAGGAAAGCTCCTCGCCTGGCTGGATGTCCCTCAGGGCCTTGACCCAGATCTCGTCGGCATCGTTCTGCTCGGCCTCGCAGTTGGGGTGGCAGGAGTGGTTGATGAGGCGGGCGACGTTGTCCTCGCCGCTGCCGTCGAGGTCCCATTCCTCGTTCAGTTCAAAGATGTAAACGGCGGCCTCCCCGGTGATTTTGCTGCGTTCGCAGCGTTCCACCCCGCGGCGGTCGCTCTCCTCCTTGGCGACCTTCTCGCCGACGTATTGGATGATGGGGGTTTCGGCCGGGATGAAACGGGACGCGATCATGCCACGGCCGTGGATGGCCGAGTTGAACACCTCGGCCCACTCGGAGGCGGGAGGCACGGTTTTAGTCTTTGGCGCCATAGGCGACACGGAAGGCGAGGGCGGCGGCCACCCCGGCGAGGACTTGCACGCCGATGTAGGTCAGGGCCAGGCCCCAGGGCAGCACGCCCACGAGGGCGAGCCCGAAGGAGACGGCCGGGTTGAAGCAGCCGCCGGAGATGCCTCCCACGCAGAGGGCTCCCGCGAGGACGGTCCCGCCGATGGCCGCACCGTAGAAGCTGTTGCCCGCCTGCGACTTGGTGGTGGCGACGTGGAGGATGACGGTGGCGAGGGCGAAGGTGAAGAGGAATTCCGCGACGAGGGCCGGGCCCTGGTTGACGGCCAGGGGGGCGAGGGTGGGCGAGCCCTTGAGCCAGGAGGCGGTGAAGACGGCGGCGGCGGCCCCGGCGATCTGGCTCAGCAGGTAGGGGGCGACATCGGCGGCGGGGCATTTCCCGCGCAGCAGCGCGGCCACGGTGACGGCGGGGTTGTAGTGGGCGCCGGAAATGTGGCCGAAGGCGTAAATCACCACCATCAGGGTGACGGCGATGCCAAAGGGGGCAAACGGGCTGGCGGTTCCAAAGGTGGTGCAGCCGATGGCGAGAAGGAGGAAGAAAGTTCCAAGAAACTCAACGAGTGATTTTTTCATGACCGCTTGGATGAAAGGGCCGGAACGGCCGGGGGCAAGCGCCGCGCTTGAACAATCTCAGCAGAAACCGGGCCAGAAAGTCCGGCCGAAGGGTTGTCCCGGTCAGACGGTTGAGGCGGGGGTGGTGTGGGCTGCGGCCTCGCCAGGTGATGTTGGACGCCCGCGCGGGTGGAGCCAGAGCCACATCAGGCCGAGGGCACCGTAAAAAACCAGCAGCCCGACGGCTTCATGCATCACATGGTAGTTGGCCTCGCCGACCCTGGG
>JANOBW010000042.1:0-2127 GCA_031411855.1 Opitutia bacterium | reverse complement strand
CTCACTTTCATTGAGGAGAGGGAGGAGCCATTCGACAACCCCTTCGACAGCGCGCCCCTCCTCCAGCCCGGAAAATACTCCGTCGCCGCCCGCAACCTCCCTGGCTCCGTGGTGGACGCCAGCCTGGCCGGGCCGCCCCCGCCGGACGTCTTTGCCGCCTTCCCCGCCACCATCACCGCCTCGCGTGATGCCCTCATGCCCCCCGAGTTCACCCCCGAACTCAGGATCACCGGGCCGGCCGATGTCCTCGGCGAGCCCTTCTGGCGGACCACCGAAACCTTTGGCCAGCAAAACGTTGCCCCCGCCCCACTGCCCCCCCGCGGCGCCGGATGGCGCGTCACCAACCTCGCCGGGGCGGCCGGTGACGGCCAGGCCCTTCTCCGGGGCGAATGGGCCGTGACACCGGGAGGCACCGCCTTCCAGGGCAGACGTTGGGACACCGCCCAGTTCACCGTCATCGTCGGGGACTCCGGCGTGCTCGGCGAGCCCCTCCTCGAACGCGGTTCGGGCATCCCCGAGGTGGACATCGGGGCCCGCGAACTCGTCGCCCACGACATCCCCTGGGCCGCCGTCCCGGCCGGGTATTACCGGGTCACCGTCGCCCCCTGAGTTTTTTCACCTTCCCCCCGTTTTGGCCTTCACAACCCTCCGCCAGACCGCTCCATTACCGTTTTCCCTTCTTTCCCACACCATCCCACCACCCACACCCTTATGTCTCTCAAAATCGGAATCATCGGAGCAGGCGGCATGCTCCAATATCACGCGGCCGGCTTCCAGCAGGCCGGAGCCACCATCTACGCCATCTGCGACCAGTTCGTCGAAGGGGCCAAAAAAGCCGCCGCCAAATACGGCGTCCCCGAGTCCCGCGTCTTCGCCGAATCCGCCGACATGCTCAAGGCCCTGCCCGAGCTCGACGCCGTCAGTGTCATCACCCCCAACAAGTTCCACGCCCCCCTCAGCCTCCAATGTCTCAGGGCCGGCAAACACGTCTTCTGCGAGAAACCCCCGGCGCTCTCCGCCCCCCAGATGGCCGAGATGAAAGAGGCCGCCGAAAAGGCCGGCAAGACGCTGATGTTCAACTTCAACAACCGCGCCCGCCCCGAGTCCTACGCCATGATGGACTACATCAGGTCCGGCGCCGTCGGCCGCATCAACTCCGCCCAGGCCAAGTGGATCCGCCGCGCCGGCATCCCCGGTTTCGGCGGCTGGTTCACCAACAAGGAACTCTCCGGCGGCGGCCCTCTCATTGACCTCGTCCACATGGTGGACCTCGCCCTCTTCCTCATGGGCAACCCCGAGCCCGAAACCGTTCTGGCCCAGAACTTTAACGACTTCATCGGCGACAAGACCTTCAAAGGCCCCTGGGGCATCCCCGACCGCGAGGGCGGCGTCAACGACGTGGAAAACGCCTGCCACGCCTTCCTCCGCTGCAAGACCGGACAGGTCCTCTTCTTCCAGTGCTCCTGGGCCGAGATGATCAAACGCGAGGAGGTCTCCGTCACCTTCCAGGGCCTCAAGGCCGGCGGCGAGATCAAGCGCCTCTTCGGCGTGGACGGCATTGACGACACCTCGATTGATACCTGCGAGCTCTACGTCCAGGAAAACGGCCGCAGCGTGGACCGCACCGTCAAGGTCCAGCCCGCCCCCGACATGGGCCGCGCCCGCAGCGCCGCCAACTTCGTCCACGCCATCAACGGCAAGGAAGCCCCGCTCAACACCCCCGTCCAGGCCCTCGGCCTCATGAAGATCATTGACGCCACTTACGAAAGCGCCCGCACCGGCAAGGCCGTCACAATTGCCTAAACGATTTATGATTAATGATTTACGATTTATGATTTCAAGACATCTCGGTCCAACGTCCTGAATTCTGCCTTGTTGTCTGAAATCTCAAATTTGAAATCTGAAATGCCGGTTTCCGGCCCTCTGCCTCGTAATTTTCAATTCTTAATTCTTAATTTCCCATTACTTGTCCCAATCTGGTGTATGGAAAACTCCTTCTTTATCAATGCGTTGATAAGTATGAGCACCAAAAAAGTCGCGTTGGGCTTGAATTAAATTTGCCGGTAATCTTTCCGAACGAAACGCGTCGAAATAAGCTAAAGCTGACGACAGACACAATGCCGGAAT
>JANOBW010000041.1:0-2386 GCA_031411855.1 Opitutia bacterium | reverse complement strand
CGGCCTCTCCGGCACCGGCACGGTCGCGGCGAATGTGATCAACGCCTCCACCCTGGCGGTCTCCACCTCCGTCGGCGCGCTCAACCTCACCGGCACCTACACCCAGCAAAATTCGGCGACACTCCGGGTCGGCCTGGGCGCGAACAACCTGATTCCCGGTTACAAGGTGCTGAATGTCAGCGGCGCGGCTTCCCTTGACGGCATTCTGGAAGTGCAGACACCCGCTCCCTTCTCGGAAACTGCCGGCGCCAGCATCGAGGTCATGGGATTTGTCTCGCGTTCCGGGGACTTCTCGGGGCTGACACAGCCCGCCTCCGGTTATGTGTTCTCCCGGGTGTATGCCGGCACCAACCTCAGCCTTGTCATTGATACCGCGGGCGGAACCACCGGAACTGTCACCTCCACCGCCACTTTCCCGGGAAGTCTGAGTGTCAACGACGATGATGACCACGACGGAGTTTCCAACTTCCACGAATACCTCTTTGGAACCAATCCGGCCTCACCTGATGCCTCCCGCCTGATCAATCCCGGACGGGATGATTCGGGGCGTTTCACCATGAGCTTCCGCCGTCGTTCCGGTGACCACTCGGTGGCCTATCTGGTGGAGTCCTCGGAAAATGGCAGAACCTGGGTTGATTCCCATCAGGGCCGACCCGTTGTTGATTTCATTTCCATCGAGGCTCCGGTTGATGGTTATGAAAACGTCACCGTGCGGGAGGCCGCCGGTCTCCCCGCCGCCCCCAACCGCTTCTTCCGAGTCCGGGCCATCATCCTTCCCTGAGCGCGGGAGAGTTTCGGTAGCGAAGGTTCCCCCGGGAGAGGAGGGAACCTTGGTGCTGCTGTCCACCGGGTTGTCACGGAACCACCCGGGGTCCCGAACCTTCTCTCATTTTCATTTCCCCCGCTTGCCAAACGCCCGCGCCTCGCTCAGTCCTCCTAAGTCATGCCCACCCTGACCGCAGATCCCGAGGTAAAGCAGGCCGAATCACCGGCCCTGCTTCGTTTGGCTTCGGCGGCTTCCTCCCATCTCGACGCGCTGGATGTTTATCTGGCCGGCCAGGTGAACGAGTTTGAGCCGGAAGTCAGGGAAATGGCCGCGTATTGCCTGGGTCACAGTGGCAAAAGATTGCGCCCTCTCCTTGTCTTTTACAGCGGCTGGCGGGAAAACCACCCCGTGCAATCGGCCTTGGTCCAGGCCGCCGCCGTGGTCGAACTGGTGCATCTGGCAACCTTGGTCCACGACGACATCCTGGACGCCGCCAGCCTCCGTCACAGCACCCCCACGGCCGCCGCCAAATATGGTTCACAAACCGCTGTGCTTCTGGGGGATGCGCTTTTTTCCCACGCCCTGAAACTGGCCGCCGATTTCCCCACGCCGGACGTTTGCCGCGCCGTCGCCCTGGCCACCCGCCGCGTCTGCGCCGGCGAAATCACCCAAACCCTCCGCACCGGCCAGTCTCCGGACCTGACCCTGGCCACCTACCGGCGTGTCATTGATCTCAAAACCGGGGAACTTTTTGCCGTTTCCGGCCGCCTGGGAGCCCAGCTTTCGGGGTATGCCCCCCCCCTGGTTGCCGCCATTGAGGAGTTCAGCCGCCGGCTGGGCACCGCCTATCAGATTTACGACGACATTGTGGATTTTCTGGGCCGGGAGCAGCACATCGGCAAAACCCTTGGCACCGATCTGGCCAGCGGCAAGCTGACCCTGCCGGTGCTCCTTCTGCTGAGGGATCTTCCGGCCGAGGAAGCCCTTGAGCTGGCCGCCGCCATTCAGACCGGCCGGACCGCCGGGGTGGACGAACTGCGCCGCCAGATGGAGCTCCGCGATGTCCCGGCCGCCTGCTCCGCCTATTTCCTGGCGGAGGTGGATGCCGCCATCAACGCCCTGGCCGACTTTCATGATTATGCCCCGGTGCCCCGCCTGCTTTCCCTTTCCTCCTATGTGCGTGGACAGGCCGCCAAATTGATTCCCTCCGCCACCCGCTGATTTTCAAGGGAAACATGCCTTTCGCCGAACCGTCCGACCTGTGGGGACAACCGAATGATCCCGTCCGTTTTATCAACCGCCGGACGGGTGCCATTGAGACCGAAACCATCTACGGCGAGGCCGCGCTCCGCTGGTGTTATGGCAATCCTCTGGGAAGGCTGGCGGTCGAAGCCCTGGTGAAACGGGCCGCCTTTTCCCGCTGGTATGGACGCCGGATGGACCGGCCGGCCAGCCGCGAACGGATTCTCCCTTTCCTCCGTGATTACGGGCTGGATCCATCCGAGTTCGCCGATCCGGTGGACAGCTACCGCACCTTCAATGAGTTCTTTTACCGGAAGCTGAAACCTTCGGCCCGTCCGGTCGCGGAGGGGGAGGGGACGCTGGTCTTTCCCGCCGACG
>JANOBW010000040.1:0-18592 GCA_031411855.1 Opitutia bacterium | reverse complement strand
GTCGCGCCCATTTTGCGGGCGAGTTCGAGGCGGTAGGGGTTCATGTCGGTGATGACGACGCGCCGCGCGCCGGCCTTGAAGGCGACCGGGATGGCCATGATGCCGATGGGGCCCGCGCCGGTGATGAGGACGTCCTCGCCGACAAGGTCGAAACTAAGCGCGGTGTGGACGGCGTTGCCGAGGGGGTCGAGGGCGGAGAGGATTTTTTCCGGGATGGCGGGATCCACGGTCCAGACGTTGGAGGCGGGGATGGAGAGGTATTCGGCGAACGCGCCGGGACGGTTCACGCCCACGCCGAGGGTGTTGGGTCTGTGGTGGCGTTTGCCGGCGCGGCAGGCCCGGCAGCGTCCGCAGACGATGTGGCCCTCGCCGGAGACGAGGAGGCCGGGCTGGAGGTCCGTCACGGCGGAGCCGATGCGCTCGATCACGCCGACAAACTCATGGCCCACCTGCATGCCCACCGGGATGGTCTTCTGGGCCCACTCATCCCATTTGTGGATATGGACATCCGTGCCGCAGATGGACGTCTTCTTGATGCGGATGAGGACATCGTTCGGGCCGACTTCGGGCATGGGAATGTCCATGAGGACGAGGCCGGGACCGGCGGTTTTTTTGACGAGCGCTTTCATGCAGGTAATTAGTTGTCATCTAAGCGGAGCCAACGCCCGGGGTCACGGAAAAAGTTTGCGCACCGCAAACCTCCTGTTGGTCCCGCCCGGGCCGGTCGGACATCCCGGGCCGTGGCAAGCTTTGTGGAAAGGGTGGGTTGCCCTTCCTCCCGGCCCGGCTTCTGTCCCGGCATGGGCACTCAACACTTTGATTTCATTGTTCTCGGCGGCGGCAGCGCCGGATACGCGGCGGCCCGCACGGCCCGTTCGCGTGGCAAGACGGCCGCCATCGTGGATGGCGCGGAGGAGCTGGGCGGGCTCTGCATCCTGCGCGGCTGCATGCCGTCCAAGGCCCTGCTCCACAGCGCGGAGGTTTTGCACCTGGCGAAACACCCGGAGATCTTCGGGGTGAAAACCGACAACGCCCGGCCGGACTGGCCGGCCTTGAAGGCGCGGAAGGAGTTTCTCATCAACGACTTCGCCGGCTTCCGCCAGCAGCAGCTGGCGTCGGAACGTTTCACGCTTTTCCGCTCCCAGGCGAAATTCACCGGATCGAAACAACTGGAACTGGCCGACGGCACGCGGCTTACGGCGGACTCGATCATGATCGCGACGGGCTCGCGCATCTCCTGGCCGGAGGTGCCCGGCCTGCGGGAGTGCGGAGCGCTGACCAGCGACGACATCCTCCGCGCCGAGCCGGTGCCGGCCAGCATGATCGTTTTGGGTGGCGGCATCGTGGCCTGCGAACTCGGCCAATACCTCCAACGCATGGGCTGCCAGGTGACGCTCATCCAGCGGAGCGGACACCTGTTGAAGGGGATGAGTCCCGAGGCCGGAACCATGGTGGCCGAGGCGTTTGCGGCCGAGGGCATGGAGGTTCACACGGGAACGGAACTGGTGGCGGTGGAAAGGACTTCGGCCGGTGTGACGGTTCGTTTCCGAAAGAATGGAGTTGAGCGCGAGTCCGTGGCGGCGGCTTTGCTCAACGCTTTGGGACGGGAACCGAACACCGCCGGTCTCGATCTGTCCGCGGCCGGAGTGGAGATGCGGCGGAACGGACAGATTGTGACCGATGAGTTCCAGCGCACGACGGCTCCGGGAGTTTACGCCGGAGGCGACTGCTCGGGGCCGGTGGAGATCGTCCATGTGGCCATCCAGCAGGGTGAGATCGCGGCCCGGCACGCCTGCGGCGAAACTCCGGAAACGCTCCGCCTCGACTGGCTCACGCGGGTGGTCTTCACCGATCCCGGGGTGGCCGACTGCGGCCTTTCCGAGGAGGCGGCGAAGGCGCGGGGCCTGGAGGTCCTGGCGGCCTCGTATCCCTTTAACGACCACGGCAAGTCCCTGATTTTGAACGCCACGCGCGGGCACGTGAAAGTGGTGGCCGAAAAGGGTTCCGGCCGGATCGTGGGGGCGGAGTGTGTCGGTCCCCAGGCCGGCGAACTGATCCACTGCATCGCGGTGGCCCTGCCGCTGTGCGCGACCGTGAAGGACCTGCTCAAGGCCCACTGGTATCACCCGACGTTGGCGGAAATCTGGACGTATCCGCTGGAAGAGATCGCGGACGCGCTGTGAGCATGACGAAGGGCCGGGGATGGGGGTGTTATTTCCGCGCGTCCACGGTGCGGACGTGCGGGTAGCCGAGGATGAGGTCGTCGGCGGTGACCAGGTGGGTGTCGTTCAAGCGGGCGGTGGCGACGAGAAGACGGTCGCCGGGGTCGCGGTGGAAGTCGCCGGGCAGGGCGTAGGCCTCGCGGGCGGCGGCGTGGTCCAGGTCGAGACGGCCCGCATTCAGAAACTGGCAGGCCTGGTCCATCCATGGTTCCAACGGAAGATTGAAGGTCATTTTCTTGCCGTGAAGCAAACAGGCAAGTTCGAGGGTGGAGACCACGGATACCAAAAACTCGTTGTTTTTGTTGTCCAGAAGTCTGCGAGTGGCAGGTCCAAGTTTTTCCGGGGTATTCATCGCCCACACCACCACGTGGGTGTCCAGAAGGTATCTCATGATTTGGAATTGGAAGTGCGGCCGCCAATGAGATCCGCCTCGCGGTCCTCAAAATCGCCCAGGCACGGGGCAACGATGTCGCCCAGGATGACCACACTCCCACGCATGGCGCCCAGCTTCCGCCGGGGTTTTTCCACGGGCGAGACCCGGGCGATTGGTTTGCCGCGCAGGGTGATTTCCAGGGTTTCCCCGCTGGCGCTGAGGGCCTTGAGTTCGGCGATACAGGTGGCTTTGAACTCGGAGATGGCGATGGTTTTCATGAGTTTATCCTAGTTGGTCAACTCAGTTGGTCAAGTGGAGTTTCCCGTCTTCCCGCTTGTGAAACGGGGCGGGGCCTTTTGGTTGGAAGGCGTGAACACGACAGACTCTCCACGCGCCGCCGTCCTTGGGCTCGGCATCATTGGCGAAAGCTGGGCCGCGAACCTGCGGGCCGACGGCGTCCTGGGCGCGGTCTGGAACCGCACGCCGCGTCCGGACCTGCCCGAGTTTGTCTCCACTCCGGCGGAAACGGCCGCGAAGGCCGAGGTGCTGATCGTGGTGGTGGCCGATCCGGCGGCGGTGGAAAGTGTTCTGAGCCAGTTGGTTCCCGCTTTGACGTCCCGGCACACCGTGGTGCAGTCCTCCACCATTGACCCGGCGGCGAGCGACCGTTTCGCGGCCCTGGTGGAGGCCACGGGGGCGCATTATCTGGAGTCGCCCTTCACCGGGTCGAAACCTGCCGCCAAGGACCGCAAGACGGTGTTTTACCAGGGCGGGGAGGCGGGTGATATCGCCCGGGCCGAGCCCATCCTCTCCCGCCTGTCCCAGGCCCGCCTGGCCATCGGCACGCGGGCCCAGGCCTGCGCCCTCAAGCTGGCCATGAACGTGCAGGTGGCGCTGCTCAACGAGGCTTTGGGGGAAAGCCTGCGCATGTCGCGGGCGGCGGGCATCTCGGACGACACCTACTTCGCCTGCCTTGCGCGCAACGTGGCGCAGTCCGGCGTGGCCACCCTGAAGGAGCCGAAGCTGCGCGGGGCCGACTGGTCGCCGCAGTTTTCCGTCAAGCACATGCGCAAGGATCTGCGCCTGGCCCTGGCCTCGTGGGGCCCGCACCTGCCCGTCACGGCCGCCTTGGAGAAACAGTATGGCGAGGCGGTGGCGCGCGGTCAGGCCGACGAGGACATGTGCTCCCTTTACAAGTTGCTGGGTTGAAAGGGTTTGTGAGACAGACGGGAAAGAGTCGTAAGCAAACTCAGGATCGCTTGGTTCCAAACGAAGGGTGGCGGCGGTGGTGGCGGACAACCAAAATCTTCACCCGGTCCTCTTCTTCGAGAAATAGAAAGTGGTAGGGGAACCGGTGAAGGTTGGCCCGCCGCAGATTCCCTCCTGCCAAGCCGAAAGTCCGGGGTCTTTCCATTGCCCTGAGGAACATGGAACGAAGCTCCCGGTAGAACTCGGCGGCCAGGGCCGCATCCGACTCCTTCTCGTAATATGCCATGATCTGGCTGATATCGGAGTAAACTTTGGAGTGTAAAACTATCCGCATCAGGTATTTCGACGGGCAATCATCTGATCAAGCTGATCCAGGTTCATACCTTGCTCAACCCCGGCCTGAAACTCCGCATCACGGCGCAAAGCCTCGGCGACCCCCTCGTCGTCATCATGCAAAACAGCCGGGAGTGATCCGAGGAGATGCGAGGCAAGGACGGCTCGCTGCGATGTCGGGAGCGAAAACGCAAGTTTTTCGACTTCGGCGATGGTGATCATGGCAAGCGAAGTTGGCAGGCCTTCCTCAGACGGCGAGGAGTTCCTTCTCCTTGTGGGTGAAGTGTTTGTTGATTTCAGCGATCCATTTGTCGTGCTCGACCTGGACTTCCTTTTCGCCGCGCTTGAGGTCGTCCTCGGAGATCACACCGGCCTTTTGGATGGCCTTGAGGGCCTCATTGGACTCGCGGCGGAACTGACGGACGCGGACGCGGCCTTCCTCGGCCATGTTGTTGGCGACCTTGACCATTTCCTTGCGGCGGTCGCCGGAAAGCTCGGGGACGTAAATGCGGACGATGCCGCCGTCAATCGAGGGTTTGAAGCCGATGTTGGCCTTGAGGATGGCCCTCTCAATGTCCTTCAGGACCTGTTTGTCCCAGGGCTGGATGACGATCATGCGCGGCTCGGGGGTGGAGATGGCGGCGATGTCCTTGATGAGGGACGTGGTGCCGCCGTAGGATTCGACGGTGACCTGGACGCCGTCGAGCATGGACGGGCTGGCTTTGCCGGTGTGGAGGGTGCTGAATTCGTGGCAGGTGTGATCCACGGCTTTGCCCATCTTGGCGCGGCAGTCTTTGAGGATGTTGGGAACGGACATGGGGGAGGGATTCGTTGGAAAGCTTGGAAGGGGGGTAAGAAGCCGGCAAGTTGTTTTCAGCCAGTGACCAAGGTGCCGATTTTTTCGCCCATGACGGCGCGGCGGATGGCGTCCTTTTCGTTCATGTCGAAGACCAGGATAGGAAGGGCGTTGTCGAGGCAGAGGGAGAAGGCGGTGGCGTCCATGACCTTGAGCTGGCGCTTGAGGGCCTCAAGGAAGGCGATCTCGTCGAACTTTTTGGCGTCGGAGTGTTTCTTGGGATCTTTGTCGTAAACACCGTCCACTTTGGTCGCCTTCATGATGACATCGGCACGGATCTCGCTGCCGCGGAGGGCCACGGTGGTGTCGGTGGAGAAGTAGGGGTTGCCGGTGCCGCCGACAAAGATGACCACGCGGCCTTTTTCGAGGTGGCGGACGGCGCGGCGGACGATGAAGGGTTCGGCGACCTGCTCCATGGGGATGGCGCTTTGCACGCGGACGGGCACGCCCATCCGCTCAAGGCAGTCCATCAGGGCGAGGCCGTTGATGACGGTGGCGAGCATGCCCATGTAGTCGCCGGTGGTGCGGTCCACGCCGTCCACGGAGCCGGAAAGGCCCCGGAAAATATTGCCCCCCCCGACGACCACGCCGATCTGGACGCCGAGGGCGTGAACCTCCTTGATCTGCTTGCAGATCGTCCGAAGTATCTCCGTGTCAATCGGTTCCCCGTTGGAATTGTTGCGCAGGGCCTCGCCGCTGAGCTTCAGGACGATGCGGCGGAACTTGGTGCGCGGTTTGGTTGCGGTTGAGGAGCGTGTGGGCATGGGCTGCTCTGTGGAGGAACGGTCCGGTGGGGTCAAACCGGACTTTGCCGAAGTTGGGGGGGAAGAAACTAAAAAAATCCCGCTTGACGGGAGGGAAAGTGTCGCTTTTCTTTCCCCCTTCTTTGGTGTCCCATGGTGTAATGGTAGCACAACTGATTTTGGTTCAGTTTGTCAGGGTTCAAATCCTTGTGGGACAACCATTACTTCGACGAGTTTTTTGCAAATTCACGTTGACTAGGTCGATTCAGTTCTTTTTTCTCCAACCTTTCCTTTTATGGGGCTATAGCTCAGCTGGCAGAGCGCCTGCATGGCATGCAGGAGGTCAGCGGTTCGATCCCGCTTAGCTCCACCACCTTAAACCCGCAGTTTGACGCTGCGGGTTTTTTGTTGTCTGAATTTCATCGGAATCAAGGAGAAGGGCGGAGGGATGTCATACCATTCCAGCTTGGCTTCGCAGCCACCCCTTCTGTCCTTCTTGGCACCGCTTGCGGGGCATGGCCGGGAGACAGAGCCGGTGCGGAGCCCGGCGTGCCCGGGAAGCCACCCGGAGGGTGAGAGTCATGGGATCGCAAGTAATCGCCTACGCGTGCTTTGCCATTTGATCTGCCCTTCCATCGTCGGATTCAGGTTTTTATGTGAGCCGAATGCCTTTCGCACGTTGCCCCGCCTTTGGGCGGAAGCAGGGAGGGAAACTCCGCAAACCCTCATCTTGCAACAAGCCACTTCCACCCAGAGGCGTGACATCCCACTCCCGAAACATCCGGGGAACCGTGCTTTTATTTCTGGCCGAATCCCTGAGCCGGGTCAGCGTCCGAGGGCCAGTTTGGTGGCTTCCTGCTGGCGGTAGGCCGGGGTCGGGGGCAGGAGCTGGGAAAGGGGAAGTTTGCCGTCTATCTCTTCGCTGAGAAACAGGCGCAGGATGGGTTTCAGTTCGTCCTTCGACGACTTGGTGTAGCAAAGGTAAAAGGGAAGCGACAGGGGGTAGTCACCGACCTGGACGTTGAGACGGGAGGGGCTGTAAGGAACACCGCCCTTGGTGGTCGCAATGGAGAGTATTTTCACTTTGCGGTTTTCCACGGTGGAGGTCAGGGGAACCACGGCGATGCTGGCCGGATCGGCCTCGATGTAGTTGAGCATTTCCCCGGGGGAAGTCCACTGCCGCACGGTGGTGCGGAGAGCTCCCCCGTTGAGGAGGCGACGCCGGAAAAACTCGGTGTTCAGGTTGTCGCGGGTCGAGAAAATCTGCGGGGTCACCGTGCGGCGGAGCCAGGCTCCGGTCAGGGCCAGGCTGCTCCACTGGTTGATGGGGTTGGTGCCCCGCACGCTGAAAATGCCGGCCACCTGGTCGGAATCCAAATCGTTGATGGGGTTGGTGGGGTTGACGACCACGGCCACCACGAAGTGGGCGAAGATGAACGACTCACATTCCGGGGGAGGGGTGAAGTCGCGGGCGGGGCTGGCCACGATGACAAAGTCGGCCGACTTGTCCTTGAGCTGGCCGGCGCCATTGACACTTCCCAATCCCTTGAGCACCAAGGTGTTTCCGCTATCCCGCAGCGGTTTTTCCAGAAGGGCCTGGACAAACGGGCCGACAATGTCGGAGCCCCCGACGCGGATCTCGCGTGCGACGGCCGGAGCGGCCAGAAAAAGCGTGGCGAGCAGAAGGCGGGGAGAGGGCATGGAGGCGTGAATGAGTCTCAGTCTTTACGGGTCAGCTCATTCTCCTCAAGGGTGAACTGCTCGTTTTCCTCGGCACCCTGTTTCCGGGCCGTGCGGTCGGGGGCGGGGGTGTAGTATTTGTAGTTGGAGGTGTAATAGCCGTAGTCCTCGTTTCCACCCGAGGGAACCTGGTTGAGCACCACTCCGATGAGCTTGGCCCCGCTGGCCGCGATGACCTGCCGGGCGCGTATGACCATGCTGGCGGGATTGCGCTTGTGCTGGACGACGAGGATGACGCCGGTGGATTGGCTGCCCAGGATGGCGCTGTCCGAAATGCCGATCACCGGAGGGGAATCAAGGAACACGTAATCATAAGCCTTGGAAACCTCCCGGAGGGTGTCACCGAGCCGGTGGCTTTGCAAAATGCTCAGGGAAAACTTAGCCCCGCTGCCGCTGCCACTGGGGATGAAATCCAAGCCTGCCACCTCGGAGTGGATCACCACCTGCGCGATGTCCTTCTGGCCGCAAAGAATATCAACGAGGCCGGGTTGGCTGGCGGTTTTGAAGAGACGGTGCTGGGAGGGGCGACGGACGTCCGAGTCAATGACCAGAACGCGGCGGCCACCCAGGGCCGCGATGGCGGCGACATTGTGAAGGGTGGTGGATTTGCCCTCGCCGGGGCCGGCCGATTGGACGGTAAACACGTTTCCGCCCAGGGAGTGCCGGAGGGCTTCCAGGTGGGTCAGAATCACGCGGTAGGACTCTGTTTCGAAGGTGTTGAAATTGTCGGCCCGGACAATCAGGTTCTGGCGCTGGACCACGCCCAGGATGGGGGTGCCCAAGGTGCGTTCAAGATGTTCGACCGAACGGAAGGAACTGTCGAAGAACTCAATAAGAAAGGCGCAGGCCACACCCATGAAGAGACCAAGGACGGCACCGATGAGGGCATGCAGGCTGAGCTTGGGGAAATAAGAATTCTGGGGCGCGGCGGCTGAGTTGAGGCGTTCGACGGGCCGTCCGGGAAGCTTCCGGTCCATCTCGCGCTGTTTCAGGGTGATCTCGGTGGTTTCCAGGAGTCGTTCGGCGCTGCGCAGGTCAGTCAGGGCGCGGTCCCACTCGGGGCGGATCTTGGTCTCCTCTTCCACGAACATGTCGCGGGCTTCCTTGATGGATGCGTCCATCTGGACGAGCTTGGCCTTTTCGGCGTTGTAATTGAATTCCAGGCCTTTGACGAAAGCCTTCATGGTCTCTTCCAATTGCAGGCGGATTTTGTCAAGGCCTGCCGCCGCCTTGGTGTAATCGGGGTGACCTTCGCCGACCTGTTTTTTGGTCTGTTCGAACTGTTGTTCCTCGACGAAGAATTTCTCGCGGAGGTTCATCAGGATGGGGTCGGGCGTGCTTTGGGAACTGATCATGCTGACGCGTTCGCCCTCGGGGATTTTGGCGAAGTTTTGCCATTTGGTCATGGACGATTGGACTTCCTGAAGGAGGACGACCCGGGCGCGTTCCATCATGCCCAGGCTTTCCCGCCGCTCGCTGGAGGACCGGCCGAGGGTGCCCTCTTCCGTGATGTTGTATTTTTTCCTGATCTCCTCGACCTTGGCCTGGAGTTCGGCCACCCGCTTGCGCTGGTTGGCCAGATCGTTGCGCCATCCATCAAAGGCCTTGTTTTGTTCACCGGCCGTGAATTCCATACGGCTGGCTTCAAACTGGGTGACGATCGCGTTGGCCAGGTCTGCCGCGAGCTTGGGTTCTTCCTCGGTCCGGATGTTGATGCGGACAATCGAGGTGCCGGGAGTGGATTCCACCTCAAGCATGCCGCGGCTCAGGTAGGTCAGGGCCAGATCATCCCCGACGGAGGCCCCCATTTTTTTGTCAATGTAGGAGCGGAGGGCGGGATCCTTGAGAAGCGGGAGGAGGACGGTTCCGCTGGCAATGATGTCCATGCTTTCGCGGACAAAATACGGATCGTAATTCGCGATCATTTTCTGGTCGAAAATGGTCGGGTTCAGGTCCGTTTTGCTGACGCGGATCTCGGCGGTGGCCCTATAACGTTTGGGGAGGGCCAGCGTGACCATCACGGTGGTGACCAACGTGATGAGGGTGAGCACCAGCACAAGGGCTTTGCGCTGGGAGATGATTTTGATGAACTCGGCCAGGGTGAGGCCGTCGCGGAGACCGGAATGCTGCTGGTGGGCGCTGGACATGGTGCTGACTCTTGGAGAACCCGAGGGGACGTGGAAAAACAAAAAATGCGGGGGGCTTGAGCCTCACCCGCATTTTGGTGGAAAAAAAGACTTCCTCTTAGCGACCGAAACCGAAGGTGTAACGGGTGCTGAGCAGAACGCGGTGGCGCTCATACTCCCGGACGGCGGAGTCGGAGGAGACGTTGTCGTAATCGTAGGTGGCGATGGCTTCCCAGCGTTCGGCAAAGGTCCAGGTCACGCCGAGACCGGCCCGGATGGTGTTTTCGTTGATGTCGGCCAGGACGGCGTCCTCGAGTTTGCCATGTTCGTAGCTGATGTTGGCGGAACCGGTGACCGTGCCTGAAAAGGCGTGGCTGAGGTTCAGGAAAACACCGGCGTTTTGCTGGTTCAGGTGATTGCCGATGCTGCTGGATTCAGCCGTGCGGTAGGAGATGCCGCCGGAGAGGGAGCTGCCGGGGGCGTATTCGTAAGCAGCGGTCAGTTCGCCGTAGGGATTGGTGTCGTTGCCGTTGGTGTCGTGGTCGCGAAACTCAACACCGATGCGGGACTGGTAGGAAAGCTTGTTGTTGACCTCATGGTCATAGCCGGCGAGCAGGAAGTTGGAGGTGCTGTCCGAACCAACAGCCTTGCGGTAGCTGACGTCTTGGAAACGGTATTCACCGACAATGGCTGAGTTGGCGGAGTTTTTGTAACGATACTCGGCGCCCACGAGATTTTCGGTGCGGTCGAGGCCGTTGGAAAGGGGAGCCTTGGTGTAGTCATACCACGAGTTGCGGTATTTTCCAACGACGGCATTGCGGCTGTTGATGTCGTAGCTCAGGCGGCCGTTGAGCACGTTGAGGTTGTAGCTCTGGTTGAGAAAGGGAATGCCAAGGGTCAGCGCGGTGGCGGGATTCTGGATGTAGCTGAACTGGTCATCCAGGCGGAGGCGGAGGTTGTCGTTGAAGGCGTGGTCCAGGGAAGCTCCAAAGCGTTGATTGAGAAGGGACTTGTCACCACCGATGCCGCGGTCGTCGTATTGGTAGAACTCGGGGGCGTAGAATACGCCCAGGAGGGTTTGGTCGGAGCCGAAAAGGTGGCCGTTGTATTTGAAGGTGGGGGTGAAGGAGAAGTAGGCGGAGTCAATCGCCGTGAAGGGAGCGGTGTCCGGTGTGCTCAGAACGTTGCTGTCGAATCCGACTCCGGCCTGGAGGGCGACAGTGAAGGGGTTCTGCTGTTCAATGGCAGGAATGGGGGCATAGACCGCCTGGACCACGGCGGGCAGGAGGGTGACAGAGGCGAGCGCGAGGACTGCTTTTTTCATGGAGTTAAGTGGGAAGGGAAAGAATGTCGGCGGGTTGTTAAAACTTCTCTGTGTCTGGTTGTTTCCACAAGGCAAGGCAAGAGCAGACTTTATTGTTCTCGTCATCGCGGGCTCTGGCTGACGCGCATGGCCGAAGGGTTGAGTAGGAGGACGTTATTTCCAAGGCCCAGTTGCGGCAGAAAGATGAGCCTGCCGAAGGGGAAAAACTTCGAAAACTGCGGGGTATCCATGCCGTTGGCCATCGCCACGCGGAGTATTTCCAACCAGATGGGAGCCCAACCTGGCAAATCTTTCAGGGGTGTTTCCAGGCGGTCGGCGGGAATTTCCCCGCGGGCAGTGGCCATCAGTTTTGAATACAGGGCCTGATCCATGGTCCGGGGGGTCAGAAAAAGGCCCGCCAGGAGTTGGCGACGATGCAGGTCCATCAGGGCCGAATAGGAATTGGGCAGGCTCCAGACGGGCTTCTGCCCATACCAGGCATAGGCGGCGGGAGCGTCGGTCACAAACAGGTGGCGGGCGATGAACTGCCTTTCCGTGGAACGGGAAACTTCCGAAATCATGCCGGGAAGGTGCAGGCTGATTCGGAAGGGGAGGAGTTTGGGTTCGCTCAGGTGGTGAACGAGCGGGGCGGAGTTAAAGAGAATCAATCCGGAAACGAGGGCGCCCCGCATGAAATCGCTGGGCTGGCGCAGGTTCTCGAGCAGAATCATGGCAATCCCGGCCCCGAGGATGATCAGCCATGGCCCCATCCAAATGGCTGCCAGCCGGGGGGATTCCCCGCTGGAAAGAAAACTCTGGCCCGTCGTGCAAAACAGCCAGGCGGCGATCCATCCCCAACGAATATGACTGCTGCGGGCTTGTTTGAAACGGTAGATGAGACCGGCCAGGGCGAAGGCCGCCATGAGCTGCGCCCCTCCTGTCCAAAGTCGGGCCGAGAAATTGGTTTCCACACCTTTCAACCCTTTGTTGAAGAATTTATTCAGGCTGAAGGTCGGTCCTTCCGCCGAATCGGTGTTGCGAAATTCAAGTGGCTCGGCCGTGGGATCACCCGATTTCAACGAAACCGCCTGTCCGGTCAGGGCCATCGGATGTCCGGTCAGTTCCACGTTTCGCAGGGTCCAGGGGGTCACGGCCAGGCAGAAAAGGCCCAGGCCGAGCAGGGGCAAAAGCCAGCGAGCGTGGCCCTTCGCGGAGAAAACCAGCGCGGCCAGCCAGGGAAGGAGAACCAACCCGGCGGTGTATTCGGTGAGATAAAGCGCCGCGCAGACGAGGCCGCCGGCTCCGATCCAGGCCGCGGCCGCGCGGGTCCGTTGCTCCAAGGCGGCCCTGACCCCCTCCTGCCAGGCCCAGGCGAGGAGAACGCCCAGCAAGGCCAGGAACGATGTCCCGTCAACCGCGGTGAGGGACTCCGCCAGGGCCAGGGAAGTGGCCACGCCCGACAAAGTCAGCAACGCGGCCCATTGTCCGAATAACCGGTGGGCGAGCAGGGCGGCGAGCAGGGCGGTCGAGAGGGCGCAGGCCACGTTGACGGCGAGCAGCAGGAGGTCTGCCCGGTAGGCCTGGGTGATTTTGCCGGATTGGAGGGAGGCGGGTTCGAAGAGCTGGGCCCGGTAATCCGCGCCGACCAGTTTCAGGGTGGCTCCCAGAAGGGTGGGGTAGCCGGGAGCATGATACAATTCCGGGAGCGTTTGCTCCGCGGACGGGCTCCAGTCGCCCGGGAGCAAGTTTCGGGCTTTCAGAACCGCCACCGACTGCGGCCACAGGATGGGGGTGGAGTAACCCCGGCCCTCGGCCAGCTGCCGGGCCACGACCGCCTGTTCCATGGTCCGGTCATCGGGACCCTGAAAGCGCTGCCAGGCTCCGATCATGATCACGGTTGCGGCGAGCAAAAAGAAGGCGAGCCGGACGAGCAGGCGGTTGCCTCCGCCCAGTTCCAGCCAGTGCAGGGAACGTTGGGAAAACGATGCGGACATGGGTGCCATCTGCTCCGGCTTTGGGTTCGCTCCGCAATGCCAAAGCCATTCCGACATCACTTTTGCGTCGTTTTCCCGCTTGCGAGGCGTTTTTCCGTTCCTTCTCCTGACGGCTGACAACCAACTCAAATCTCAATCAGTCCCAACAATGAACAACACACAAGACATGGATAGCGGCTCCGGCTTCGGCGCCCTTTTGCCCATGGGTCTCGGCCTCCTTGGCCTCGTCCTCGGCGGCGCCGGCCTTTACTTCGGCCTCGGCGCCAAGAGCCAGCTCGGCACCGTTTCCACCGAGCAGGCCGCCCTCCGCGAGCAGATCGCCCAGGTGGACGGCAAACTCCCCGGCATTTCCGCCCAGATCCAGACGCTGCAAGCCAATGGTCCCGAGGCACTTCGCACCGAGCTCACCCAGAAGATGGAAACCCTCGTGAGCGCCATCAACGAGAACCGCCGCGAGCTCAACGAGACGCGCACCAGCCTCGCCGCCGTGGCCAAGGCCACCCCGGCCCGCGCCTCCGGCAAGACCGCCGACGTCGCCACCACCGGCGGTGCCGCCACCCCGGTTCCCGCCCACTCCGGCCCCGCCGACACCGCTCCCGCCGCCGCCGGCACCCACACCATCGCCAAGGGCGAGTATTTCGCCACCGTGGCCAAGAAATACGGCGTTCCCGTCGCCGCCCTTGAGAAGCTCAACCCCGGCGTTGACTCCCGCAAGCTGAAGGTCGGCCAGTCCATCAAGGTTCCCACCAAGTAAATTCTTGGTATCCAAAGAATTCCAACTCCAAAGGCGGGCCCGAAACGGTCCGCCTTTTTTCTGCCCGAATGACCGCCCCCGCCCCCTGGGAAACCCTCCGCCGCAGCCTCCATTCGGAGTGCCGCGTCTTCCGTGTCCTGCGCAACCGCTGCCGCCATCCCGTGGATCTGCGCGAGGATGATTTTTTCACGATTGACGGGTATGACTGGGCGGTGGCCCTGGCCCTCACGCCCGGTGGCAGGCTGGTCGCCGTCCACCAATGGCGTTTCGGTTCCGAAACACTTTCCTGGGAAATGCCGGCCGGCTGCCGCGAGCCCGGCGAGGATCCCGTGGCGGCCGCGATCCGGGAGCTGCGCGAGGAGACCGGCTATGCCGGGGAGCGGGCCCGCCTCATCGGGACCTGCCGTCCCAACCCCGCCCTCCAGTCCAACCACTGCCACTTCGTGCTCGTGGAGGACGCCCGGCCCCTCCACCCCGTCGAATTTGACGCCCACGAGGAGATCCACACGGCCGAGATCAGCTTGGAGGAGGCCCACGAGATGGCCTCCGACGGGCGCATGCACCACGCCATCATGCTCAACGCCCTCTACTTCCTCCACCGCGCCCTCCGCGGTCCCTCGGCTTTTTCCGGCTGAGGGCGAACCACTTCCGCTTTCCGGCGTCCCACCCCCCACTCCCCGCATGAAACACCGACTCCCCCTGCTCGCCGCCCTCGCCGTCTCCCCGCTTGGCGCCGCTCCCGCCCCGGACTCCAAACCCGGCCCCGAGTATTTCGTCAACGAAGTGATCGCCGAGAACCTGCGCGATCCCATCGAATGCGCCCCCGCGCCCGACGGCCGCGTCTTCAACGTGGGCCGCGAGGGCCACATCTGGCTCTGCGATCCCGCCGCCCGCTCCACGCGCCTTCTCACCGTCCTGCCCGTCACCCACCTCCATGAGGAGGACCAGAAGTCCGATTTCGCCCGCGAGGACGGCCTCAACGGCATCGCCCTGGCTCCCGACTTCGCCACCACCGGCAACCTTTTCCTCTATTATTCCCCCAAGACGGAAAAGTCCGAATACCGCCTGTCCCGCTTCACCTTCCGCGACGGCAACCTCGACCTCTCCTCCGAAAAGATCCTGCTGACCGTCCACACCGAGCGCGACAAGCGCACCTGCCACCACGGCGGCTCCCTCGCCTTCGACCGGCATGGCAACCTCCTCCTCACCACGGGCGACAACACCAACCCCTTCGAGTCCGACGGGTCCTCCCCCTCCGACGCCCGCTCCGACCGGACCCAGTGGGACGCGCTCCGCTCGGCGGGAAACACCAACGATCTGCGCGGCAAGGTGTTGCGCATCACGCCCAAACCCGACGGCACCTATTCCATCCCGGCCGGCAACCTCTTCCCCCCCGGCACCGCCCTGACCCGCCCGGAGATCTATGTCATGGGCTGCCGCAACCCCTACCGCATCGCCGCCGACCCGGCCCGGGACACCATCTACTGGGGCGAGGTCGGCCCCGACGCCGGCGACGACTCCAAGCGCGGCTCGCGCGGCTTCGACGAGGTCAACCAGGCCCGCCGCGCCGGCAACCACGGCTGGCCCCTCTTCATCGGGGACAGCCAGCCCTATGTGCGCTACAACTTCGACACCAAAGAGTTGGGCGAAAAGAACAACCCGCAGAAGCCGGTCAACTGGAGCCCGCGCAACACCGGCCTGAAGGAGCTTCCCCCGGTCGTGCCCGCCTTCATCTGGTATCCCTACAAGGAGAGCGAAAAGTTTCCCCTCCTGGGCACGGGCGGACGCAACGCCATGGCGGGACCGGTGTTGCGCGCGGGCCATGGCGTGGGCGACGCCCCCGGCCTCCTGCCGAAATACTTCGATTCCAAACTGTTCACCTACGACTGGATGCGCTCGAAGATCTGGCTTGTCTCGCTTGACGCCCAGGAGAACTACGCCGGCATGGAGGTCTGGCGAGGCGGGCTCAAGCACCCGATGGACTTCGAACTCGCGAAGGACGGCTCCCTCTTCCTCCTCGAATACGGCACCAACTGGTATTTCAACAACGACGGCCGCCTGACCCGCATCCGCTTCGCCGGCTGGAACCTGCCGCCTGTGGCGAAACTTTCCGCCTCGGCCCACGCCGTGGCCCTGCCCGGCAAGGTGGACTTCTCGGCCAAAGGCTCCTCGGACCCCGAGAAAACGGCGCTGACCTACGCCTGGGATTTCAACGGCGACGGCAAGGCAGACGCGACCGGCTCCGAGGTGACGAAGACCTTCGACACGGCCGGACGTTTTCCTGTCACCCTGACCGTGACCGATGCCGACGGCCGTTCCGCCACCGCCTCGACGGAAGTCATCGCGGGCAACACCGTGCCGACGGTGAAACTGGAACTCGCGGGCAACCCCAAGACCTTCGCCTGGGGTTCGAAACTTGCCTACAAAGTTTCCTTCGACGATGCCGAGGACCGCGCCGCCAACCGCCTCGATCCCGCCCGGGTCCGCGTGGAGGTCGAGTTTGACGCCGACGGCCAGGTGCCGGCCGAGGATGCCCTGCCCGGCGGCCTGCCCGACACGGCCGGAGCCGCCCTGATCAAGGCCAACAACTGTTTCTCCTGCCACCAGGTGGGGGCGCAAAGTGTTGGTCCCGCCTATCTTGCGGTCGCCGCCAAATACGTGAAACAGCCCAATGCGGCCGATTACCTCGCCGGCAAAATCCTCTCCGGCGGCGTTGACGTCTGGGGCCACACCCCGATGCCTCCGCAGGTCCAGCTCAAGAAAGAGCAGACCCTTCTGATCGCCGACACCATCCTGTCCCTGGCCAAGTCCCGGGGCACGGTTCTGACCGGAGCCTCGGGTGAAATCTCCGCCCCGCCCCGCCCTTCGGATGACAAGGCCGCCGCCAAGGGTGCCCTTGTCATCACCGCCATCTACGAGGACCAGGGCTTGCCTGGAGTCGGCACGTTGATCGCGCGGCAGCGCCTTGTCCTCAAGGTCGAGGACAAGAAGTAGGCAGCAGGGGCAGGTCGCTCCGTGTGGGCCATGGCCAACCGCAGGGGGGGGAACAAGGAGGGATGGCTTCCAAGGGGGCAGACGAAGAAGTGATCGCAACGGCTCAAACTTATTCGCATGAATGCGGGCTGCTTCCCGCTCCTTCGGTGAGAAGACCTCGCCGGTTTCAGGGCAGGGACCAGCGTTCGATACGGGAGCTGTGTTTCGAGAGACCCAACTGGCCTGGCACCGGGGTGAAAATTCTGAGCAGGAGGTATGCGTGTGTGGCACCCGGGGCGAGGACGATGTCCCTGATCTGGACAAATTCGGACGGCGCGAGGTTTTCGTAAACTTGCGAGATGAGGCCGGTCTTGGAGTCCTTCACCTCCGAAGGTTTGTGCTGCGGACGGTCGGGGACGAATTTGAAGCCGCCACGGGGTTCGCCGGTGGCACGGTCATAAAGGCCGAGCACGCCTTCGGAGGGAGAGGCGAAGAAGCCGGAGGCATCAGGAGTGAAGACGGCTGGGCCGGAGCCCTGAAAACGTGAGAGCAGGCGTCCGTCCGTCACGCTCCAGATGAGGATTCGTTTGTCGTCGCCGTGGGTGATCAGTAATTGGGAGTCGGCGCTGAAGGAGACTCCGCGCGAGGGTGTGGCATGGCCGAGAAGACGGTGGCGGACGGTGCCGTCGGCGGTGGCGAAGAGGCTGATGGTTTTGTCCAGCTCGTCCCAGCAGGCCACTGAGGCCCCGTCGGGGGAGACCACGGGTGACCCGGGGCGGACAAAGCGTTTTTCCTGGCGCCAAAGCCGTTTTAAACCGGGCAGGGTGACCCAGACGAGGTGGCCGTCGTCGAGGGCGGCGGCGGTTTCTCCAGATTGGGCGGGAAAGAGGCTGAGGCGTCCGGGCAAGGGCAGCGGGGTTTCCACAGGTTCCTTGCGGGTCAGATCAATCATGGTGACTTCGCCGTAGGAGGGAGCGTAGATGAGGTGTCGGCCGTTGGCGATGAAGGTGGCTGTGGCCGTGTCCCGCTCCGGCTTCAGAAATGTGTGGAGGCGGCTTCCGTTCTGGGTCAATAGGACGAGAGCGCCCTGGTTGGTCCCAACGGCTAGCCAGCGGCCATCAAGGCTCAGACTCAGGTTATCGGCGGGAGAGGGCCAGGCGACTTTCCAATCGGGCTGGGTGATTAGAGTGGGTGGAGTGGCCAGGGTTTTGACGGGATCTGACTTCAAAGCAAAAAATCCACGCAATTGGCCGCGGATCATGTCGGCCTTTTTGTCGGTTTCATAGGCGGGGTCGGGGATGATTTTTTCTCCGCCCAGCTTGGGGATCAAAAAGCCGAGATAAGCCACATCCCAGGGGCGCAGATCCTCAAAGCCGGGATGGGCGACGATGAGGCGGACAAGGTTGCGCCAGCGGGCGGGCTTACGGCGTTCGATTTCAAGGTAGAAAACGCTTTGCGGGGACGAGCCGCCGTCGGTGTTTGGTTCGGAGTAGAACCATTTCACGGCCTGCTCCTGGTCGGCGGTGTCTCCCAGGCTGGCCAGCGTGGCCATGGCCTTGGCGCGGTCCCATTGCCCGAATTCGCCCGCGTGTTCGATCATGGCCGCCTCGATGGGCTGATGGAGAATCTTTGGATTGGTGTCGGCCGCTGCCACGAAGTGTTTCATCTCCATGAGGGCGGAGGCGTGTTCGGGGGCGAAAAAGGAGGCGGCGTGGGTCAGGATGAAGCCTTGGCCTTGCTGACCCTTGTCGAGGGCGGGGTCTTGGAGGCCGAGGCGTTGGCCGCTGCGGAGAAACTCAAGAAGTGCGTCGGGGCCGAGGGTTTTGATCGAGGCGATCAATTCCGGTTCTGTGGCGAAGGCTTCCAGTCCTCCGAGTCCGCTGCCGCCGGCCAGATATGACATCGTCCATGAGCGCATCACAGGGGGCAGGGAGTCCACTTTTTGCCTGAGCCTGCGGAGGTCCTC
>JANOBW010000039.1:0-9229 GCA_031411855.1 Opitutia bacterium | reverse complement strand
CGACAGCTTCCGCTCGGCCCACGACAAACTCCGCTCCCACCATCTGCTCCGGGCGGCCGGACTCTCCACCCCGCCCACCGCCTTCATCACCCGCACCCGGGATGTCCCCGCCATTGTCCACACCCTCGGAGGCGCGCCCGTCATCCTGAAGATCGTGACCGGCACCCAGGGCGTGGGCGTGATCCTCTGCGAAACGGTCAAAAACGCCGAAGCCGTGGCCGAGGCGCTCATGGCGGACGGGCGCGTCTTCCTCGTCCAGAAGTTCATCTCCGAAAGCGCCGGCCGCGACCTGCGTGTGATCGTGGCCGGAGGCCGGGTCATCGCCGCCATGCGCCGCATCGCCGCGCCGGGGGAATTCCGCGCCAACCTTCACCGCGGCGGCTCGACCGAACGCGTCCATCCCGACGCCGCCCTGTGCGGCATCGCCATCCGCGCCACCGCCGCCCTGGGGCTCAACGCGGCCGGGGTGGACCTGCTGGAGTCGGCGGAAGGCCCCCTCGTCATGGAGGTCAACGCCTCGCCCGGCTTTGAAGGCATCGAGGCCTGCACGGGCCTGGATGTGGCGGGAAGTTTTGTCGAAACCCTGCGCGAACTGATCCGGGCGCGCCGGGGGTAAGGAAGGGGCCGGGGTCAGCGCACCCAGACCCAGAGGCACCAGCCGGCGGCTCCGGCGACGGAGAGAAGGGAAGCCGCGTCCAGGCGGCGCAGACCGGCCGGCTCCAGGGGACGCGTCACCAGCGCGGCGGCCACGGCGGCCAACGGCAGCGCCCACCACCAGGTTTCGGCCAGACCCAGCAAGGCCGAGGCCAGCCCGAGGGACCAACCGGCCAGCGCATGGTTGCGCCACAGACCGGCCCCGCCGCAGAACAACAGCACCGCCCCCGCCACTCCCCAGCGCAGCAGGGCACCCGCGCCCGGCACCCAGCTGGCGGAACTCGGCGCGGGATCAGGCGGGGTGATGAATTCAAACCCCTTGGCGAACCCCAGCACGAGGGCATCCTGCTCCGCCTTTGGGCCACCCACGAGACAGGATAGGTCGTAGATGCGGTGGTTGGCGGCGATCAGCCAGGATACCTGCGAGGCCTCCAGTTTGCCCAGATGCCCCGAGAGCTCCAACCGCCAGGCCGGCCAGGGGCCAAGATTGGCGGGAGCGGCGTTCGTCACCTTGAGACCGGACCGGCCCAGCTCCTCCCGCAGCCGCGCCGCGTAGGCCAGGGCAAAGGCGTTGTCGTCGCCCTTGATGTCAAGAACCCGGACCGTGATGCTCCGGGACTGGTCCAGACTTTGACCGGCCCACAGGACACCGGGAGGAAGTTCGGCGGGGCCGGCCTGCCGCCACTGGGGGTTGGTGTCGGAGGGAGTGATCAGGCTGATGCCCTGCTCGCGGAAATAGCGCCGGATCTGGCCAATTTCCTGGCCGTCGAGACGGGCCAGCAGCAGGCAGAGAAAAAAGGGAAGGGTGAAAATGATCCGCATGATGGTAAAAAAACTCCGGCCAACCGGAGCCCGACCGCAAGCCCCGGGATTCTCCCCCAGGGCCAAAACTTTTTTCGGGCCGCCCAACCCGTTGGTGGAGAACGAACTGACCGACCCGCTCACCCTGCCGGAAAATTTTTCCGCCCGCCTCTCATCGTTTCCCAACACAAATCCGGCAAAGTTGGCACGAAGTCTGATTAGACTTCATATTCCCACAAGGGAGTAGGGTAACAGTCAGGGAGCGCGGCCACGGGGCCGGCTCCCTGATTTGTTTTCCGGGTGGCCGGGAATTTACCGGGGGCTGGTATTTTTGGTGAAGGGACCGCTGGCTCCCTTGATCAGCTCGGCGGCCTTGGCGACGAGGTCGGTCCGGATCCTGAGCATGACCTCGGCCTGCTGGCGGTGGTAGGGATAGAAATAGGCGGAATCGCGTTTGAGCACGTCCATGTCGCGTTTGGCCAGGGTCGGGAAGTAACCCACAAACTGGCTGTATTGCGACTCATAGTAGGCGGCGTCGCGTTTCGTCTTCGCCATGTCGTCCTTGTATTTGAGATAGGCCCGGCCGACCTCATCCGTTTCCTTGTAGGCATCCCCCATTTGGAAAAAAGCGGCGAGTTGGCGGTTATGATCCTGGAATTTTTCCAGACGCATGGACTCATCCCGGGCCCGGCCGGTGGACAGTTCCTGCCACTTCTCGACCTTGTCCCTGCGGCTGAGGGCAAACTCACCTTCGGAGACAAACATTTCCGGCCGGTTCGAACCGGGCTGAAGCAGGGGGGAGGAGGAAAGTTTCAGGGCGTAGGTCGGGGTGAGGACGGCCACCACCTTGCCGTTCAACGGGTTGAGCACCGGATGGCCCGGCACCGGGGTCACCCCCTTGGCCAGGTTTCCCAGCTTGTCCACCGAGATGTCCATCAGGCCCTGCGCCTTGACGGTGAACTTCTGGATGGATTTGTCCGACAAGGCGGAAATCAGGGTGGATTTGGGCGTGACCGTGCCCAGTTCCGTTTCCGGCTCCAGGGTGACGAGCCCCTCGGGCGCCTTGTCCAGCCGTCCCAGCGCAACCCCGCCGTTGTCCGCCAGGAAAAACCTCATGGGGGGCAGGGCCTTCCCGGAGGCGGTCTTGACGGACTGCCCGCGGGTCAGGAGGGCGGTTTCCTGGGAGGTGATCACGCAGGTGGCCCCCTTCACGACCGTGAGAAAACCATCCCCGGTGTGCTGGTTTCCCTCGATGATGACCAAACCTTCCGAGGCTTTGGACCATAACGAATCGGGAGAAGGAAGCGCTGCGGCCGGAACCGGCGGGGTGGTTTGGGCCAGGACCGGGGAGGACAGCAAAAGGGATAAACCGAAAGAACGTAACAACATGGAGGGGCGTGCGGGTAAAAGACAACAAAGGTTGCCACCCTCCCCAAAGTGTCAACTTCGGAGAGGTTCAGCTCGCCCTCGTCCTTCTTAACATGAATCCCGGTCCCTTTCTGCCTGTTCTGCTGTCCGCCCTGGCCCTCACCGGCTGCGGTGGAACCGGCGCACCTCCCGCCCTCCCTGCGCGGGTGGCGGACGCTCCCGGCGCCCCGCTCCAAGGTCCGTTTGTCCACGAGGCGGCCCTCATGGGGTCAAGGTTCCGGATCAGCCTTTACGCCCCCGACGCCGCGACCGCCCGGGAAGCCGCCCAGACGGCTTTCCGAAGCGCCCAGGCCGTCAACGACCTGCTGAGCGACTACCAGAACGACAGCGAAAACCTGCAACTCTGCGCCCTGCCCCACGGCCTGCCCCACCCGGTCAGCGAGGCCTTTGCGGAGGCCCTGGGACGCTCCCTCGACCTCGCGGCCCAAACCGGGGGAGCCTTCGATCCCACCGTCGGCCCCGTCTCCCAGCTCTGGCGCCGCGCCCGGATGGGCAAACCCATGGACTGGAAGGAATTGGAACGCCGGCAGCCGGCCGTGGGATGGCAAAAGGTGACGCTGGACCGGGCGGCCCGCACCGTGACCCTGGCCGTGCCCGGCATGCGCCTCGATTTCGGCGGCATCGGCAAGGGCTGGGCGGCCGACGTCGCCCTGAAGGTGTTGCGGTCCAAAGGGTTGCCCCATGCCAGTGTGGCCGCCAGCGGCGACCTGGCCATCGGTGATCCTCCCCCCGGAAAAACCGGCTGGACCGTGGGCATCGAGTCCATTGATGCCTCGGGCGGGGCGGTGACGACCGAAGTGGAACTCCACAACTGCGGCCTCTCCACCTCCGGCGACACCGAGCAATTCCTCGAACTGGAAGGCAAACGCTACTCCCATATCCTTGATCCCCACACCGGCCTCGCCCTGACCGAGCGGCGCGGGGTCAGCGTCGCGGCCCCCAACGCCACCCTTTCCGACGCCCTGGCCACCGCCTTCTGCGTCATGGGACCGGCGGAAGGCAAAAAATGGGCGGAAACACACGGCGTCGGGGCGTTTTTTGTCACCGTCCAGGCGGATGGTTCCAAAAACAGACAGGCCACCCGGGACTGGCCGCGCTTTGCCAGGACAGGAACACCTCCCGCGACACGTTGAGCCGGAGTTCAAGCTTGGCAGTCCCCGGCCGCGAAACATTCTGACCGGCTCACCCCCATGAAAAGCGAGATCTTCTGGTTCGTCCGCCTCGGCCTTGAAGGCAGGCAGTTCACCCGCGAACAGGCATGGGCCGTGCGCCGCAAACTGGGGGAGGAAGTCGAGCTTCTCGATTTCGCCCAGAGCATGATTGACGACGGGATGGTGGCGGATGTGGACGCCCTCCAGCGAACCGCCGAACTGGCCCTCGAAAAAGCCCTCGACGGCCTCCCTCCCGTCAACCCCTTCCGCCCCGCGGCCGTGGGCCCCCCCCCCTCCCCCGCCACTCCGACCCCGCCTGCCGCCAGCCCCGCCCCCCAAGCCGCCGGGCCGCGTCCGCAGATCGCGGCCCCCGCCGCCGGAAGCCCCTCACCAAGCCCGCTTCCCCCGCCGCCCAGGCCGGTCGTGGAGACCGCGTCCGACGACCCTGTCTCCGCCGCCAAGATCAGGGAGTTTCTCAAAAAAGCGGTGTCGGAAAACGCCAGCGACCTTCACCTCTCCGCCGGGGCCCGCCCCTTCCTCCGCAAAAGCCGCCAGCTCATCCATCTGGGCGACAAGCCCCTCACGGAAGCCGAGGCCCTCGCCCTCAACACCGCCCTCCTGACCAAGGAGCAGCGCCGCATCTTTCTCGAACGCAAGGACTTCGACTACGCCCTCGCCCTCGATGGGACCACCCGCTACCGCGTCAACCTGATGTTCCAGCGCAATGGCGCCTCCGGGGCCTACCGCCTCGTGCCCACCCACATCCCGAAACTCGACGAGCTCGGCCTGCGCAACCTCGACACGATCAAAAAACTCCTCTCCTACCACAACGGGCTCATCCTCGTGACCGGCCCGGTCGGGGCCGGCAAAACCACCACGCTGGCCGCCCTGGTGAACGAGCTCAACACCACCCGCGACGACCACATCATCACCGTCGAGGACCCGATCGAGCTCGTCCAGGTTTCCCAGGGCTGCAACGTGACCCAGCGCGAGGTCGGCACCCACACCCGCACCTTCCACTCCGCCCTCAAGGCCTCGCTCCGGGAGGACCCCGACGTCATCGTCATCGGCGAACTCCGGGATCTCGAAACGATCGAAATGGCCGTCACCGCCTCCGAGACCGGGCACTTGGTCATCGGGACCATGCACACCAGCGACGCCGCCACGACCTTGAACCGGTTACTCGACGTCTTCCCCCCCGCCCAGCAGTCGCAAATCCGGTCGAGTGTGGCCGAGAGTCTCCGCGGCATCATCTGCCAGCGCCTGCTGCCCGGCTCAAGCGGAGGGCTCGTCATGGCCTGCGAAATCCTCGTTTCCAACATCGCCACCGCCAACCTCATCCGCGACGGGAAAACCCAGCTCCTCCGCAACGTCATCGAGACCGGCGTGCGCGAGGGCATGTGCCTGATGGAAACCTCCGTCATGGACCTGCTCCGGGACCGGAAAATCAGCCCCGAAACCGCCCGGCTGAACATCGCCAACCGCCAGCTCCGCGCCAAAATCTGAGGTCATGATTTATCAGTTGGAAATCAGGCCTAAAGCCCAACGCGATTTCGACGACATCCCACCCAGGGATGCGAGGCGGATCAGCGCGCGCATCCTGGCCTTATCCCATGATCTTCAAGGTGATGTCAAAAAGCTGACCAACTTCACCCCGGAATATCGGTTGCGGGTGGGTGACTGGAGGGTTTTGTTTGAGATCGAAAATCAAACCATAGTCATCCACCGGGTGCTTCACCGTCGCGAAGTTTATCGCTAATCCCATGAAAAACGTCCAAATCATCGAACAGAATGGTCGCAAAGCATTCGCTGTCATACCTTACCGAGGTTACCAGCAGATGGAAAAGGAGCTTGAGGACTATGCCTGCCTCAAAGCCCTGCGCGAGGCCAAGGCCGACCCTGCGAATGGTCCGGGCATCCCGTTCATGGAGTTTGCCAAAAAGCGCGGCTTGATTCCGGTCAGAACCTCACCGCGCCGCGCCAAAATCTGACCCCCCCATGCCCGCCATCGACAGCCTGCTCAAGACCCTTCTGGAAAAGGGTGGTTCGGACCTCCACCTGACCGTCGGCCTGCCCCCCAAGGGACGCATCTCCGGCTCGCTCCATGCCATCCGCGACACCCCGGTGAGCGCCCCGGAAATGGAGGATCTCCTCAAGGGCATGACCCCCGCCCACCGGTGGGCCGACTACCTGGACCGCCGCGATCTGGACCTCGCCCATGAGATACCCGGCCTGGCCCGCTTCCGCGCCAACTTCCTCTACAACCACTGGGGCATGGGGGCGGTCTTCCGGCAGATCCCGGCCAAGATACTTTCCTTTGAGGACCTCAACCTCCCGCCCGTCCTCAAAAACCTCTGCAACCTGACCGAAGGCCTGGTCGTGGTGACCGGACCGACCGGCAGCGGCAAATCCACCACCCTCGCCGCCATGGTGGACTACATCAACGCCACTTCCGGGCGCCACATCATCACCATCGAGGACCCGATCGAATTCGTCCATACCAACAAAAAGTCGGTCATCGTCCACCGCGAGGTCGGCGAGCACACCCGGAGTTTTGCCGACGCTCTGAAAGGAGCCATGCGGCACGACCCCGACATCGTCCTGCTCGGTGAAATGCGGGAATTGGAAACAATCAAACTGGCCCTCTCCTGCGCCTCCATGGGCATGCTGGTTTTCGGGACGCTCCACACCAACAACGCGCCCAAGACCATTGACCGCATCATCAACGCCTTCCCCGCCGAGGAGCAGAATCAGGTGCGCGTCATGCTCGCCAGTTGTCTGGCCGGCGTCGTCGCCCAGCTTCTCTGCAAAAAAATCCCCAAGGGCCGCTGCGCGGTGCATGAGATCCTCCTCCAGGCCGAAGGTCTGGCGAACGTCATCCGGACCGGTAAAATCTCCGACATCAAGGCCATCATCGAGGGCGGCGGGGCCGACGGCATGATCTCCATGGACAACAGCCTGCTGAAACTCCTCGACGCCGGTCTGATCGAGGGCCGCGAAGCTTACGCCAAAGCCGCCAACAAGGCGACGTTTGCCAAACACATGGATTGAGCCGGCAAAGTGAACCGCAGCGGGCACCCTGCCCCATCCGTTCACTCACCGCCTTTCCTCAGCCCTGCCTCGCGCAGGTTGTCCCGCCTTCAGGCGGAAGGGAACTTACGGTTAAACAAAGATGTGGAAGACACCTGCTTTGTCTTTTGTAAAAACAGCCGCCCCAGGTCATTTGGCTTGGAACCTGCAATTGGTTTACACGACAACTGTTTAGCCTCATGAAACCCAGCATGCCAACCGCCTTTCTGCCTGTCATCTCCGCAGGTCTTCTTGCGGTTGGCATGCTGGGTTTGGCCATGGGAAAGGCCAACGCTGAATCCTTAAACCTCCTCACCCCCTCACGGCAGGTGGAAATGAGGGTCTTCAGCCTGGGCATGCCCGCCCCGATTTCGGCTTTCGACAAGGACAAGGGCACCCTGAGCCTGACCCGGGAAGGGGGCGCGGTCCTCCAATCCTGCCTTGTTGTTGTGCCACTGACCTACGGCGGATCACCCCCCCTCCCTCTTTCCAAAACCGGTGACTCCGTGGGAGTCAGAATGGCCCTCGGTTACCGGCCTTTCACGGGGACCTACGTGGCCAAAGGACCCCGGTTGTTTTTTGCCTCCACCCCATGGGCCAGGTCACTTGAAAACGGCCCCCTGAGGACTCCCGTCAAGGCCTTGTTCAACTCCAAAGGTTGGGGGATGATCCTGGGACAGGCCGAGGAACTGCCCAACTTCTGGAGCCGCCCCACCGGGGGAAACAGCGTCATCACCAGTTCGCAATTCGGAACTTCGGTCGGGAACTGGCCCCGCCCCGTGCTGAAAGACCGGGCCTGGACAAAACCTGTCCCCGTTGAAGTGATTTTTTCCCTGACCCGCCTGGAAAACGGCGGCCTGCGCTATTACGGGTTTTGCTCCGGCGTGGAACACCAGGTGGATCTGCCCAAAGTGGCGGATTTTGAAACCGACTGCCTCTGGCTTGACCTCTCGAATTCCAACGCCAGAGAAATCTTCCTTTCCGCCCTTGAGGTGGTTACTTCCTGAAAACAGGCGAAGTCCCTCTACTGACTGGCCACCCTGAGGCGCAAAAACAATCCAATGGGCACGCTGAAAGTGTGAGTGGTGCCAGAGCCCGTGTCGGGCACGGGTTCCCAGGAGCCAGCTTCAAGGGATGGGCTGTATTCCGCCCCGTAGGTGATTCCACTGATTCCAGAGGGTTCGGAGAAACTGACGACAAGATTGTCACCCATTTTCTGTGGCTGGGGAAGCTGGCTTGGGCGGACCAGAGCGGGATTCTGGTTCGCCCCCATGAAGGCGAAGACAGACAGATTGGCAATGCCAGTGTGATAAGGATCCGCCGTGTCCGCCCCATTGCCCGTGCTGGCAGACGACCCAAAATAGGTTTCGCGCCAGCTTTCCACGGTGTGAAACGGGATGACCACCACGATGTTGTTCTCGGTCGCTTGGGCTTCCCAATTGGTAACGCCGGGAAAAGTAATGGAACTGAAACCTGCATCCAGGCTATCGTAGTGAACCAGCGCGAATGATTCTCCACCCACCGGATGGTAAGCACCGCCCAATATAATGGAAAGAGCCCCCGCCGGAGATGTCGCCCCAAGGTCAATGGTGCCATACAGTCCAACGCCCGAAAGAACACATTCCACATGTCCACTGGAGAGAGCAGCGCCACCCTGGAAGGATATGTGGCCGCTGCGGGCCTGGACGGTCCCGGTGTTGTCCAGGTAATCTACGAACGAGGTGGTGCCGTCCCCAGCGCTCTTGCGCAGTGTGCCCTCGTTGTGAAAAGTCGAGGTGTTGCCGTAGTAGTAGTTCACGGGGTATAAACTATTGTCGCAGTGGATGTCAAAGAGCCCACCTACGGCGTTCGTAATGCTGGCCGTCGGGCCGGAGGTGAGAATGCCCCCAGAAATCCAGTTGTGGGTCCCCGCATTGGTCAGAGTTCCTCCCACAAATAGCGTATCGAGTTGGTTGACGATACCACCAGCCTGCACCGAGAGACTCGCGGTATCACTCACATAAAACCCAAGGTTCCCCAGTTGGTAACTCCATGACCCCCAACCCTCGTCCGAAAGATTGAGGGTCCCACCCGAAGCCACTTCCAACGTATCACCGGTCTTGAGGGTGCCGCCGCGCAGATTGAGC
>JANOBW010000038.1:0-2570 GCA_031411855.1 Opitutia bacterium | reverse complement strand
GGCCGCCGCCGCCTCAGCCATCGCATAGACCCGAGTCCCTGCCGGGTGCGCACCGAGCGCGTAGAAGTCGACGTCACTCGCAACGCCGATCGCCCCGGTCAGAACACACGACAGCGGGGTCGCCGTGGCAGGGGTGTCGTTGGCGTCAACGGTCAGAACGTAGTTGTTGCCGCTGATGCCACCCGAATAAGTGGTAAAACCCGTCACCAAAGCGCTGGTATCGAGCACAAACGTGCCGGTGAGGGGCAGGGTGGTCGAAATCAGGTTGTAGGTGCCGCTGTCGGCCGAGCCGGAGAGCTTGATCGTGTTGGAGCCGGTGATGGTGGCGGTATCGCTGACATTCAGTTTATCGGTCGTGGCACCACCCAAACCAAGCTGAAGCGTGGAACCGGACAGGGTCAGGGTGTCCACCGTCTGGGCACGGGATCCCACGCCGTTGCGCAGGTCGAGGGTCGCGTTGGAGACGGAGAGGATCGTGCCGGCGGGGAGTGAACCCGCGCTGCCGAGGGAAAGGGTTCCGGCGGAAACCGTGGTGCTGCCCGTGTAGGTGTTCACCGCGGGAAGGATCACGGAGCCCGCACCGGTCTTGCTGAAGCTGCCGGCACCGGCCAGGGCCACCCCGACGGTGAGGGAGCCGGAGGTGTTGGAAACCGTGGTGGAGGCGGGGCTCAGGGTGCCGGTTCCGATGAGGGAGCCGGAGGAATAGGTCAGGGCGCCGACCGTGTCGCTGTTGGCGCCCAGATCAAGGGTGCCGCCGGAAACGTTGACGGCGGAGGCGTCGCCGATGACATTGGAGGCCCCGAGGGCGAGAGTGCCGACGGAAACCGTGGTGGGCCCGTTGTAGCTGTTGGCACCGGAAAGGGTCAGGATGCCGGCCCCGGTTTTGGTCAGACCGCCGTCAATGGCGTTGTCGCCGCCGAGGGCGGAGTGCTGGATGGCCTGGGAAATGGTGATGCTCTGGCTGTTGGTATCAATGATGGCCGCGCCATTGCGGACGCGGGCCGTGCCGAGGCCGCCGAGGAAGGCGGATTGGGCCCCGGGGTTGGCCTTGAGGGTGCCGCCGTTGAAATTGACGGTTCCGGTCCCCGTGACCTGGGTGACGGCCAGGGTGCCGCCATCAAGGCTGGTGGTGCCCGCTCCGCCGATCTGAAGGACGGGGAAGTTGGCCAGGCCGGTGCCCGACATGGTGAAGGTGGCGTTTCCACCGGTTTCGGAGATGTAAACGGTTCCGTTGGAATTGACGGTGCCGCCGCTGATATTGAGGTAGCCGGTGCCGGCCCCGCCACCGCCGGAAGCGATGGAAATGTTGCCGCCGCCGGTCTTGTTGACGGTGCCGCCGGAAACGTTGATGGTGCCCGTGGAGCTATTGCGCCCGGCGGTGAACCAGTTGGTGACGTTGAGAGTGCCACCGGAGACATTGAGAGTGCCGGTGGAGCCGCTGTCCTGGCCAACCCAGAGTTCCCCGTTGGCATTGAAGGTGGCCGCACTGGTGATGTTCAGGACACCGGTGGCCGTGTTGACGGCGACGTTGGTGAGGCCGTTGGAATTCACGGTGCCTCCGGACTGGGTCATGGTGCCGTTGCCACCGCCGTCGCGGCCCACATAAAAACGGTCGTTGTTATTGTAAACGCCGCCGGACAAATTATAGGTGCCCGTGCCGTTTTTGCCGACCGAGGTCCAGTTGTTGGTGATAATGGTGCCTCCGGTCTGGGTCATGGTGCCGTTGGTGGAGCCGCCACCATCGCCAACCAGGAAGTCTCCGCCGCCGGTCTTGGTGATGGTGCCGCCGGAAATATTAAGATTACCCGTGCCTCCGGCGCGGCCGATGCCGACCCAGTTGTTCACATTGAGGGTCCCACCGGACATGGTAACGGTGCCCCTGCTGGCTGAGTTGTTGTTTCCCACTTGAAACTCACCGTTGGAGTTCACCACGCCGGAACCGGCGAGTGTGAGTGTGCCGGTGCCGCCGTTTTGGCCGACCACGATGTTGGTGCTGGAAGTGAGCGCCCCGGTGCCGCTGACATTGATGAAGCCGTTGCTGGGACCGTTTTCGCCGATCTGAAGGATCTGCCCCGAATGGCCCCAGGTGCCGCCGCTGAGGTTGAAGGTGCCGGTGCCGGAGCCTTTTCCAATGACGACCCAGTTGTTGGAGGTGAGTGAGCCCCCGTCCTGGGCAACGTTCCCAATGGCGTTCTCACCCGCGATGATCTGCCCAGCGGCAAAGGTATCCCCGGTCGTGATCCGGGCGGTGCCGCCATTGAAAATGAAGGCGTCGCCAGGAAGGCCGGCGCTCCAGTTGGAGGTGTTATTCCAGAGGCCGGTGCCGGTGTTAGTCCAATCACTGGCCTGGGCGGCGTGGGTGAGGGCCAGGGCCGCCACCAGGGTGGAGGCGGCGAGGGAACCGGAGCGGATCGAGCTTAAACGACTTAGGGTGAATGATTTGGGTTTCATGATAAGGGCGGGAGTGAGGGTGGATGTGAGGGTGTTGTGGGAAAGGGTGAGGAATCGAAATGAACAAAGCTTTATAAGGCTTCATGTTTCTTTGTATAAAAAAGATAACACCACGGTTG
>JANOBW010000037.1:0-5926 GCA_031411855.1 Opitutia bacterium | reverse complement strand
GGCTCATAACCTGAAGGTCCTAGGTTCAAATCCTAGTCCTGCACCCAATATCATCAAAAAGCCGCGTTCCTTACGGAACGCGGCTTTTTTGTGCCTTCCGGTTTAAATCACTTAAGACCAAGGGTTTCCACCACCTGGTCCGCGTCAACACCGGTCAGGCGGGAGGTCTCGATGGGGTTTTCGCCGCTGAGCAGATGGACGGCCCCGATGTAATCCAGCCGGGCGTTTTCCAGGACACGGCGGAGGGGGACCGTATTGCGGCCGACAGCGGTGCGGGATTCGTGGGCGGCCTGGATGTCGGGCAGGCGAGCCACCTTGAGTTCGGGGCTGGCCGCAAGCGAGGCCATCGTTTCGCGCAAATCGTTGTGTGTCAGTGGTCCCTGTAACTCGCGGAGGAAGCGTTTGCAGTCGGCGTCCAGCCTGAGCGGCACCCGGCCGAGGCGTTTGCACTCGTCCCGCATGATGCGGTCGGCCATGAGGACGAGGTCATCCGGGCAGGACCTCAGTTGCGGAATCTTCACCTCGGCCGTTCCCATGAAGATGTAGAGATTTTCGTCCACCACGCCCTTCATGTAGAGGGAGTCCAATTCCTCGCGCATGCAAAAAAGGATCCGGACCGGAAGCGGGAAGGCCCCGAAATCCCTCTCCTTGCGGGCCACCGAGATGATGGCCTCGCGCTCGGCCGGGCGCAGCGCCTCGGTGGAAAGGACCACGATGGTGACACGGTTGCGGCCGGCGATGACGTGCTGGTGGAGGTCGTCGGCAAGTTTGCGGACCGAAAAGTTTTTCTGATCCAGAACCAGCAGCCCCTCCCTTTCGCCGGAAAACATGACCATGTCATGGCAGACGCCCAGGAAATTGGCGCCCAGCTCGCCAATCAGAAGGAGGTTCGATTTGAAATCCCGGAGGGCATGAAGGGATTTGGCAAAGGCCGCGGCCGTCGGGCTCTTGCAAGGGAAGGACTCAAAGGCAAATCCCAGGTTGTGGCGGAACTCCTCCGTTTCCGTCCCGGTGGCCGCAGGGGATCCCGCCGGGCCGGAGGCCGCGTTTTTGATCCCGGCCGAGATGATCTCGGAGGTTTTTTTGAGCAGCGAGAAAATGTTGAGGGGCTTGAGAAAGACACCGCCCACTCCTGAGGCGATGAGCTCACGGATCGTGTCGTTGTCCAGATAACCCGAAACCATGATGATCGGAAGGTTCGGCTTCGCGACCTTGAGTTTGCGAACAAACTCCGTGCCGGTCATCCCCGGCATGCGGTGGTCCGTCACGACGAGGTCAAGTTCCTGCGCCTGGGCAAGCTCCAGGGCCTTGATGGGGGATTGGACCGGGGTGACATCGTAGCCAGCCTGGCTGAAGACATCGGTCAGCAGGGTGTTGAAGTCAGCGTCGTCGTCGAGAATGAGAATGTTCTTCGCCATGGGTGAGAAAACTTAGGCCCAACCTCCCTGTCCTGCCAAGTGCGGAGTGAAAAAATCGCCCCGGCGGCGGGCCTCGTTTGACAAGGGGCCGGAGTCGGGCAGTTCCTCTTCGCATGAACGGCGATCTGGGGTCAGTCATTTTCAGCAGCGGTCTCTCCCTGCTGCTCTTTCTTTTCTTTTTCGGGGCCTCCGTGTTCTTCCATGAACTCGGGCACTTCCTCGCGGCTCGGAAACGGGGTTTGGTGGTGGAGAAGTTCTCCGTGGGGTTTCCCCCCATCGTCTGGAAAAAACGGGTGAACGATGTGGACTATTGCATCGGGGCCATCCCTTTCGGCGGCTTTGTTTCCCTCCCGCAACTCGCTGGTGCCAGGGTCATTGAGGGTGAATCCAACGCGAAGGCGCTCCCTGAAATTTCCTGGCTCGACAAGGTCATTGTCGCCGCTGCCGGACCCGCGTTCAGCATGCTCTTCGCCTTTATCCTCGGGCTGGTTCTCTGGGTCACGGGTCTTCCCGTTTCGGAACGGATGAACACGACCGTGATCGGTTACATCAGTGACACCATTGAGGTCGGGGACCAAAAACTTCCGTCCCCGGCCCGGGAAGCAGGTCTCAAGCTGGGAGACCGCATCATTTCCATTGATGGCCGGGCGGTGGCCAACTTCGAGGACATCACCTACGGGGTCATCCTCGGTGGCACGTCGTCCCCCGACGGGAAACCCTCCTCCGTTTTTTCGATCGAACGCGACGGTCAAAAGCTGGATGTGGTGGTCCGTCCCATCCTTTACAAGCAGGGCGTGGATGAAGTCCGAAAAGTCGGCATCGGTCCGGCTGACACCGTCCTTGTGGGCGCCGTGCAAAAGTCCTCTCCGGCCGACGCGGCCGGCCTTCAGGCCGGGGACCGCATCCGGACATGGAATGGCGAGAAACTTTGGTCCTCATCCCAATGGCTGAAACAGCAGGACGCCCTGCCATCTAAGGAGCCTCCCGCCGTGACGCTCGGAATTGAACGAAGCGGCAAATCCCTCTCCTTCAACGTGGTTCCGCGGCTCGCCACCGTGGACACCGCCGGCCGCAAGGAGATCTTTCTCGGCGTCATGTTATCCCCCTCGCTGACCACCTCCCACCTTCCCCCCTGGACTCTTATCGGCAACTCGCTCGACCGCAGTTTCCAGACCCTCCGGGCCCTGTTGTCACCCGGTTCCAACATCGGTTTGGACAAGATGAACGGCCCCGTCGGCATTGCCCATGTCGTTTACTACTACTCGCAGGCCGATCTCCGCCTCGTCATCGGCCTGATCCTGTTTCTCAACGTCAGCCTGGCCCTCCTCAACATGCTGCCGCTTCCCGTCCTTGACGGCGGCCACATCACTGTCGCCATCCTCTCCCGACTGCGCGGCAAACAGCTCCCGGAAAGCTTCATGGCCTACACGCAAAGCGTGTTTGTCGTTATGCTGCTCGGGTTGATGTTATACGTCATGTTCAACGACTCCCGCCGGGTCCTCCACGATGTGAACTCGGCGCGCGAAGCCCCCGCGATGCTGCCCGAGCCTGTCTTCGAACCCCTTCCCGCCAAATAACTTCCGCGCCACCGATGTATTGCGCCTCCCGCTACCAAGCCCGCCGCCGCCTTTCCCGCGAGGTTCGTGTCGGCAACGTCCTCCTCGGCGGCTCACAGCCGGTTCGCGTGCAGTCCATGACGACCACGCCCACGCAGGATGTGGCCGCCACCGTCCGCCAGTCCATCGCCCTGGCCGAGGCGGGCTGCGAGATCATCCGCATCACCGCGCCCAACAAGGCCGCCGCCGCCGCGTTGAAGGATATCGCCCGCGAGTTTCGCGCCGCCGGTTTCTCGCAGCCTCTCGTGGCCGACATCCACTTCCTCCCGGCCGCCGCCATGGAGGCCGTCGAGCATGTCGAGAAAGTCCGCGTCAACCCGGGCAACTACGCCGACAAAAAGAAGTTCGCCGTCCGCGAATACACCGACGCCGCCTACGCGGAGGAACTGGAGCGCCTGCACGAGGACTTTTCCCCGTTGGTCCTGCGGGCCAAGGAGTTGGGCCGCGCCCTCCGCATCGGCACCAATCACGGCTCGCTCAGCGACCGCATCATGAACCGCTACGGCGACTCGCCCCTGGGCATGGCCGAAAGCGCCCTCGAATTCATCCGCATCTGCGAGCACCACGGCTTCCGCGACCTCGTCCTCTCGATGAAGTCGTCCAACCCCAAGGTCATGATCGAGGCCTACCGCGTGGTCGTGGAAAAGATGCTGGCCGAGGACATGCGTTACCCGCTCCACCTCGGTGTGACCGAGGCCGGGGACGGCGACGACGCCCGCATCAAGTCCGCCATCGGGATCGGTTCGCTTCTCTTTGATGGTCTGGGGGATACGATTCGAGTATCCCTCACGGAAGACCCCGTTTACGAGGTGCCCGTGGCCCGCGATCTGGCCCGCAAGGCGGAGCGGCTCTGGGCCGAACACGCCGAGCTGCCCCCGCTCCCCGGCAAGGACTCGATTGATCCCTACCACTATGCCCGCCGCGCCGTGGACGTGGTCCACCTCTCGCCCACCTGCAAGGCAGGCTCCGGCGAACCGCCCCGCGTGATCATCCCGTGGTCCCTCGATTTCGCCGATCCCTCCGCCCATCTGCAACAACTCGCCGCCGTCCAGGCCAGGCTCAAGGACGCCCGCATCGAAGGCCTGCTCGTGACCGTTTCCGAAACCCGCGCCATCGTCCCGGCCCTGGCCCAGGTGCCCGCCCTCCTGGCCCACGCGGATGCCGTCGTCCTTGAACTTCCCGCCACGGCCACCGTCGCCGATCTCCCCCTCAGCGCCCTGACCCAGCCGAAACGCCTCATCTTCGCCCGCCGTTTCACTTCGTCGCAAGCCGCTGAATTCGAGGCACTTCTGACCGCCGCCCAGCGCGCCGGCTTCCACCTCGCCGCCGCTGTTTCCCCCAACGACCTGGCCCGCCTCGCCCCGGTGGTGTTAAAACATGGCGCGAAAAACCTCATCCTCGCCTCGACCGAACCCGATCCCGGCAAACACCCCGTCGGCACCCACCGCGCCCTCGCCGAAGTCGCCCTCGGTCTCGGCTGCAAAGCCCCGCTCTGGATCAGGGCCACAGAAGCCAACCGCATCCATCCGGCCGCGCCGGACTTCTTCGGCGACCGCCTGCTCGACGCCTCCATCCACATCGGTTCCCTCCTGGCCGACGGCCTTGGCGACCTCGTCAGCGTCGAGACCGTGGAGGACGCCGCCAAAGCCAGCACCTTGGCCTTCAACATCCTGCAAGGCGCGCGTTCCCGGGTGGTCAAAACCGAATACGTGGCCTGCCCCTCCTGCGGCCGCACCCTCTTCGACCTCCAGACCACCACCCAGGCCATCCGCGCCCGCACCGGCCACCTCAAGGGCGTGACCATCGCCATCATGGGCTGCATCGTCAACGGTCCCGGCGAGATGGCCGACGCCGACTTCGGCTACGTCGGCGGCGCGCCCGGCAAGGTCAACCTCTACGTCGGCAAGGAATGCGTCCAATACAACCTCCCCGAGGAGCACGCCGTGGACCGCCTCATCGGCCTGATCAAGGAACGCGGCCGGTGGTTTGAGCCTGCCTGAAAACAAGGTGGGTCGCGGGTGGTTGATCCGCCGGCCGCCTTCGATCAGAGTTTTGATCCCGAAAGGGAGGAGGAAGGCTGGCCGGAGATGAAGCCGATTTCCTCGGCGTGGACCCAGCCGGTTTGGCCGTTGGAGGAGCGAACCAGGTAGTAGTCGGGGGTGGCGGTGTTGTTTTCCTTGGCACCGGTGGTTTTGGCTGACTTGCCGGGGGCGTAAGTGTCCTCGATGCGGACGAGATCCCCGACGGGCAAGGTGCCGAGGGGGAGGGCGTCCTTGGCCGGGGCGGAGCGGAGGGGGGCGGGGGAGTCGAGGACGATGGCACGGTCGCGGAGGGTGGACCATCCGTAGTGGGCCAGGGAGCTGGCGATGACGACGAGGACGGAGGCGAAGGCCAGGGCCTGCGTCCAGCTGCGGCCGCCGCCGAAATGGCGGGGCAGGATCAGGGCGGAGACGGCGGTCCAGAACGACAGGCACAGGATCCAAGTCCACCCCTGGGCGGGGAGGATGGCGGCGGCGGTTTCGAGCCAGGTGAAGGAAGGGGAGGGAAGGCGTTGGCGGGTGCGGATCAGCTCCAGGTTGCGGCGGGCCTCGGCGAGGGTGGTGTCGAGCAGGAGGGCGCGCTCGTAGTGGAGGACGGCGGAGCCGGGCTGGCCGGCTTCGCGGAGGGTGTTGGCCAGGTTGAAGTGAAGGGCTGCGGATTCGCCGTAGCCGAGGGCCTGCCCATACGTCTCAATGGCCTGGTCAAACTCCCGGCGCGAGGCGGCGGCGTTGGCGCTTTGAAATAGTTTTTCCGCTTCGGTCTCGTTGGATTGGGCGTGGAGCGGGAGGGCGAGGCAAAGGGCCGCAAGCAAGCGAAACAGGAGGGGGGAAGAGACGAAGAAGTGAAGAAGGG
>JANOBW010000036.1:0-3512 GCA_031411855.1 Opitutia bacterium | reverse complement strand
CCAGGGCAAGGAGGAGACCTTGGAACTCCCCGCCGGCGCGCTGCGCCAGATGAGCGGACCGTGGCCCGAGGAGTGGACCGGCGCGCGGCTTGTGCTCTCTGGCGACAGCTTTGCGGGCGACAACGAGCTGCCCCTCCAGCGCCCCCTCCCCAAGGTTCTCCGCACCGGCCTTTCGGGCCGTTTCACCACCCTGGCCGGGGCCTTTCAGCCGGAATGGAGCCGCCTCTCCCTCAGCACCCCTGAAACCCTCAAATCGGTGGATGAAAACGACGCCGATCTCGTCTTCCGCACCGGCGAACCCAGCGGGGACAACGCCAGTGTTTCCTTCGCCGAAACCGGGGTCCCCGTCACCTCCACGCAGGTGGTCATGGAGACAAACGAACTGGTCAACGACCTCGCCCTCGGCGGCCTCCAGACGCGCCTCATCGGCCCCTGGAAAAAACAGCCCGGTGACGAGGTCCTGGCCTGGCTGGGCGACACCCCGCTCCTCCTCTGGCGGCCCCGCCCCGACGGCCCCGGCCACCTCCTGGCCAACTTCCCGCCCAGCGAAAGCAACTTCACCCGCCTGCCCGGCGCGGTCGTCCTCTTCCACCGTTTCGCCGAACGTGTCCGCCAGCACAAGCATGCGTCCTGGCGGGACAACTTCGAGACCAACGAGCGCGTCTTCCTGCCGGTCAAGGGGAACGTCACCATGCAAACGGCCGGTCTCGACGGGAAGGAGGCCACCGCCACCCTCGATGTCCGCGTCCTCCGCACCCCGGCCGAGCCCGGTTTCTTCACCGTCACCGGCCAGTTTCCCGGCGAGGAAAAGCCCCGTGTCCTGCTGGAGGGCGCGACCCAGCGCTCCGACGCCCATGAAAGCGATTTCTCCCGCCGCGGCCCGGCCGACACGCTGAAGGCCCGCGAACGCGAGCTCCGCCTTGAGGCCACCGAGGAGGACCACCTCGCCCCCCTCTGGCTCGTCCTCGCCCTCGGCCTGCAGCTGGCCGCCTGGCGCTGGCTCAACCGCGAATCCGCCCCATGAGAAGCTTCGTCAACGAAAGAAGTGCCTTGGCGCACGTTGTCCCGCCTTTCCATTTTTAATTCTTAATTTTTAATTCGGCGCTCCGCGCCATCCCCCATGCGCCTCCTCAACCCCGAATGGCTCTGGCTCCTGCCCGCCCTCGCCCTCCTGGCCTGGTTTTTCCCCACCCTCGGCCTCCGCCGGCCCTTCCGCCTCGCCTGCGCCCTCCTCCTCGTCCTCGCCCTCGCCGAGCCCGGCCACCGCCGCATCGGCGAGGGCACCGATGTCTGGGTCCTCTGCGACCGTTCCGATTCCGCCAAAGCCCTCCTGGAGAAGGAGTTACCCAAGTGGGAAAAACTCGTCTCCGACTCCCGCAAGGGCCGCGACCGCGTCTTCTTCCTCGACTTCGCCGACGGCAGCGAGCCCCGGCCCGACCCCGCCGCCCGCAACTACGGCGGGGCCTCCGGCCAGTCCCGGATCGGGGCCGCCCTCCGGCGTGTCCTCAACGAGCGCGATCCCGACCGCGCCACCCGCGCCCTCATCCTCAGCGACGGTTTTCCCACCGACGAATACGAGTCCGTCCGCGAGGCCCTCGTCCGCGAAGGTGTCGCCGTGGACTGGCGTTTTTCCACCGTGACCCAGGGGAAGGATGCCGCCGTGCGACAGCTCAAGGCCCCCGAGGGAGCCCAGCTGGGCGAGACGTTTCTGGTCGAGGCGGAGGTCGAGTCCTCCGTGGACGGCCCGACTCCCTATGTCATCCTCCGCGACGGCGTGGAGGCCTCCAACGGCCAGGTCGTGATCGAGAAAGGCCGCGGCCGCATCCGCAAGGCCGACCAGCTGAACAGCCCCGGGGCCCACCGCTACGAGCTGCGCCTCCTCACCCAGGACGAGCAGCCCGGCAACAACTCCCGCTCGCTTTGGATCGAGGGCCGCTCCGCCCCGCGCATCCTCTGGATCACCGCCTACGAGCCCGATCCCGCCGCCGCCTCGCTCCGCCGCCTCGGCTTCGCCGTCGAGGTCGTGACCAACTTCAACACCCTCGATGCCGGCCGCCTCGCCGGGGTCAGGGCCGTCGTGTTCAACAACGTCCCGGCCAACGTCGTGCCGCGCGTCTTCATGGACCGCCTCGACTACTTCGTCACCCAGCAGGGCGGCGGCCTCGCCATGTGCGGGGGCAAAAACAGCTTCGGCAGCGGCGGGTGGTTCAAGTCCACCATAGACCCCCTCCTCCCCGTCTCCCTCGAACTCCGCCAGGAACAGCGGAAACTCCGCGTCAGCATGGCCATCGTGATGGACCGTTCGGGTTCGATGGGCGCGCCGGTCAGCCCCACCCAAAAGAAGATGGACCTCGCCAACGCCGGCACCTCCGAGGCCATCAAACTTCTGGGCGACCAGGACCTCGTCGCGGTGCTCGCCGTGGACAGCACTCCCCATGATGTCTTTGGCAAAAACGACTCTGCTGTCTCACAGGCCAGTCTGATTGAGGTCGGCCCCAACCGGGCCGAGATCGAGGACCGCGTCCGCAAAGTCCAGAGCACCGGCGGCGGCATCTTTGTTTACCAGGGCCTGCTCGGCGCTTGGAACAGCCTCAAGGCACAGGGCGTGGGCAACAAACACATCATCCTCTTCGCCGACGCCGCCGACGCCGAGGAACCCGGGGATTACAAGGAACTCCTCCGCAACCTCACCGAATCGGGCGCGACCTGCAGCGTCATCGGCCTCGGCACCGACAAGGACAGCGACGCCGACTTCCTCAAGGACGTGGCCAAACGCGGCAACGGCCGCATCTTCTTCACCGCCAAACCCGAGGAACTGCCCGCCGTCTTCGCCCAGGAAACCGTCGCCGTGGCCCGCTCCTCCTTCGTCGAGGAAGCCACCGCGCTGGTCAGCGCCGCCGGCTGGCGCGAGATTTCCCCCCAGGCCCAGCCCTGGCTGCCCCAGGTGGACGGCTACAACCTCAGCTACCTCCGCCCCGGCGCCACCGCCGGAGCCTTCACCGCCGACGACCAAAAGGCCCCGCTGGCCGCCTGGTGGTCGCGCGGGGCCGGCCGTGTCGCCGCCATCACGTTCCCCGTCGCGGGGGCGAAGTCACCTCTCGTCCTGAACTGGAAGGGTTACGGGGATTTCCTCCAAACCCTCATGCGCTGGACCTCCGGCGAGGATGAACCCGAGGGCCTCGGCCTGCGCGCCCGCATCAAGGGCGACCAGGCCATCCTGGAGCTTTCCTACGACGAGGAGTGGGAAGGCAAATTCGCCTCCGAGCCCCCCACCCTCACCGCCACCTCCGAAGGCCTCAGCAAGTCCCGCGACATCGTCTGGGAAAAACTCCGCCCGGGCCTCTTCACCGCCTCCGTCCAGCTCAACCCCGGGGAACTCTGGGAGGCCGCCGTCAAGGTCGGCAAACACGCCCTCCCCCTCGGCCCCTTCGGCACGGATGCCTCCCTCGAATGGGACAACGATCCCGCCAAATCCCGCGCCCTCCAGGCCTTTGCCAGCTCCACCGGCGGGG
>JANOBW010000035.1:0-11730 GCA_031411855.1 Opitutia bacterium | reverse complement strand
CCCGCAGGCGCTGACGAAATCCGTGGAGGATCTGCGCAACATCCCCATCACTGCCAGCGGCGGAAAGACGGTGCCGTTGCGCAGCGTCGCGACCATCGGCACGGGCACCGTGGTCGGCCAGTATGAGCGCTACAACATGGCCCGGGTGGTTTCCATCACCGCCAACCTCCAGGGCGCGGCCCTGGGTGACGCCGCCCGCCAGGTCGAGGAGGCCATCGCCTCGGTGGGTGTCTCGCCGCCCAAAACCCGCACCGACCTGCGCGGCCAGATCGTGCCTCTGCGCGGGCTGATGGAAGGCCTGAAAAACGGCCTGCTCCTGGCCGTTGGCGCCATCTTCCTGCTGCTGGCCGCCAACTTCCAGAGTGTCCGCCTTGCCGGGGTCATCTTCACCACCCTGCCCGCCGTGATCGCGGGAGTGGCCTGCTCCCTGACGCTGACGGGCACGACGCTCAACCTCCAGTCCTGCATGGGAGCGATCATGTCCCTCGGGGTCGCGGTGGCCAACGCCATCCTGCTGGTCACGGTGGCGGAGGAACGGCGCCTGGTCCACGGCGACGCCCGCCAGGCCGCCCAGGAGGGCGCGTCCGCCCGTTTCCGCCCCATCGTCATGACCAGTGTGGCCATGATCGCCGGCATGTTGCCCATGGCCCTCGGGCTGGGCGAAAGCGGGGCGCAGTCGGCCCCGCTGGGCCGCGCTGTCATTGGCGGACTGTTCGCTGCCACCCTCGCCACCCTCCTCGTCCTTCCGGCCGCGTTCGCCCTCCTCATGGGCCGGGCCTCCACCCGTTCCGCCTCGCTCGATCCCGACGATCCTGCCAGCGCCCGTTTCCAACCTCCGGCCTCCTGATTTTATGAAACACATCTCCCTGCTTCTCGCCCTGGTCCCCTTGGCTGTTTCCGCCCAGACGGCTCCTGAAGTCGCTGTCGCCCAACCGCATCGGGGACCCGTGACGCGGTTCGTCACCCTGCCCGGCACCCTCCGCTCCAACCAGCAGGCCACGCTTTACGCCAAAGTGCCCGGTTACCTTGCCTCGCTTGCGGTGGACCGCGGCGACCGTGTCAAGGCCGGCCAGCCCCTGGCGCGTCTGGAGGCACCCGAGCTGCTCGCCACCCTGGCCAAGGCCGAGGAGGAGGTTCGCACCGCCAAGGCCGACTCCCTCCGGCTGGAAGAGGCCGGCAAGGGAACGCCCGGGCTGGTCGTGGCCCGTGAGCGCGACGATGTGGACGGCCGTCTGCGCGCCGCCCAGGCCTCTCTGGCCTACACCAAGGCCATGGTTTCCTACTGCCAGATTTCGGCCCCGTTTGACGGCATCGTCACCGCCCGTTTTGCCGACCCTGGAGCTTTCATCCCGGCTGCCACCTCCAGCTCGACCCCGCAGGCCGCCGCGCTCGTCACCCTGGCGGATTTCTCCACCGTCCGCGTCCAGGTCCAGGTCCCCGAGGCGGAGTCCGCCCTGGTGGACCCGGGCGAATCCGTCCTTTTTTCAGCGGAGGCCCTGCCTGGCAAGTCGTTCTCCGCCAAGGTGTCGCGACTGGGTTACGCCCTCGACGAAACCACCCGCACGATGATGATAGAGGCGGATGTGCCCAACCCCTCGCTGGTGCTGCGCCCCGGCATGTATGTCACCGCCAGGATCGGCCTGGAGCAGCACCCGGACGCCCTGCTGGTCCCGGTCGGCGCGCTGGTGATGGAAAAGGCCAACGCCTTCGTCTTCACCAGCGACGGCGCCAAGGTCAAAAAGACCGCGGTCAAGCTGGGCTTCAACGACGGCGCGAACGTCGAGATCGCCAGCGGGGTGGCCGAGGCGGACAAAGTGGTGCTGGTGGGCAAGCTGACTTTGAATGACGGGCAGGCCGTGAGCGTGAAGTAGAGGGTGGCGATTGCCCCCTGCCATCCCACTGTTTTTCGATGTGTCCTTACTAACAATGTTAGAGACAGGACCGGAGGATTTTTTTTCTTAAAGCCATGTCAGTTAGTGACATAAGCTGATTCATGGGCTTGAAATCTAACAAAACACTAACCAAAACCTCGTTTAAGTCTAACCTCTCATGCGTAATTTCTTAACACATTTTGTTAGCAAAACTCCCACTCCTACTCCCATGAAACTCACACACCTCCTGGTCGCCGCCACGTCGCTGGCGACTGTTCCCGGCCTGGCCCAGGTCGCCGCTCCGGCCGCCACGGCCAACGATACCTCCGCCTTCGACAAAATCTGGGGTTACACGACCCTCTACAAAAACAAGGACAACTCGGTCCTTCAGGAATTCAGCATCACCGGACGCCAGCAGAATGAGTTCTATTATTTTGATGCCGACCAAGGGACGGAAAACGACTGGGTCAACCGCCGCACCCGCCTTGGTTTCAAGGCCAGGATGTTCCAGGAGTTCACCTTGCACGTCGAGACCGACCTCAACCTCGAACAGCCCAAGCCCCTCTACAACAAGCTGACGGATGCCTATCTGAAGTGGTCTCCGTCCAAGTCCTTCAACGTGTCCGTCGGCAAAATCAGCGCCAAATTCACCCTGGATGGCTCCACCTCCTCGACCGCGCTCATCACCATGGACCGCAGCCAGATCGCCAACAACTTCTGGTTCACCGAGGAATACATTCCCGGGGTGAACCTCACCGGCGAGATTGACCAGTGGATTTACAACGCGGGCCTTTATTCTTCCGGCGAGTCGGACAAGGAGTTCGGGGAGTTCAACGCGGGCTGTTTCGGGGTCTTCGGGCTGGGTTACAATTTCGCCAAGGAACTCTCGGCCGACAAGGCCATCCTCAAGGCCGATCTGATGCTCCAGGAGGAGGACCCCCGCAACACCTTCACGCGTTCCAATGAGATGGTGGGATCGCTCAACTTCACCTATGAGGCGGGACGCTTTGGCTTTGGCAGCGATCTCGTCACCTCCAAAGGTTATGGGGCCCAGTCCGACATGTGGGGCCTGCAACTCATGCCGAGTTATTACCTCAACGAGGCCAAGACTTTCCAGGGTGTTTTCCGCTACACCTACATAGACAGCGCGAACAACAACGGCATCCGCTTCGCCCGCTACGAAAACTCCATCGTCGGCAGCAAGGCGAGGGGGGACGAATACCAGGAGTTCTACGCCGGCGTGAACTACTACCTCTACGGCCACAAACTGAAGTTTCAGACCGGCGTGCAGTATGCCTCGATGGAGGACAGGCCGGGTGACGGTGGCAAATACAGCGGTTGGGGCGTGACCACGGGCATTCGCGTCAGCTGGTAACACGGCCTTGCCCTAAAGTTCTGTAAGCCGCCTGGAACTGGTTTTCAGGCGGCTTTTTTGCGTCCGCCTCGGGAATCTTATTTCTTCTTATACGAGGGAGGGTGTTTCGCTGTGTGTGATTTTTTGTGCGGCCGATTTTCCGTCTCGGCTTGGCCGAATTCTTTGTCAAAATACTCTACATGAATGATTTGCGATATTTTCCCATGCTAAAATCTAACCAACTTCTTACGATGCCTTAGTCCGGCGCTAACCCAAAGGGGGTAGTTTCTTAACGCACACTGTTAGAAACCACAAAAAAACTCCCTACCATGCGTCCCAACCACCTCATCCTTGCCGCCGCCCTGACTTTGTCAGGTTCGGCCGCCTTCGCCCAGAGCGCCGACCAGGCCGCTCTCCAGACCCAGATCGCCGAGCTCAAAAAGATGCTCGAGATGCAGAACAAGAAAATCGCCGACCTTGAAACCGCGGTGAATCAGAAGGCCTCGGGCGTCAGCCCCGAGACCCAGGCCAACATCAACGCCCTCAACGCCAAGGTTTCCTCCATGGACAAGAAGCTCGACCAGTCGGGCAAATTCACCCCCAAGGAAACCAAGTATGTCGAAAAGCTGACTTTCATGGGCCGCATCCAACCCCAGTTTGACTGGCTCCAGAACGAGACGACCAACGTGAACGGCAGCACGACGCGCCGCGCCAGCACTGAGCGTTTCTATCTGCGCCGCCTGTATCTTGGCGCGGAAGCCGACCTCGGCAGCGGCTTCTCCGGCACTCTCAACATCAACATCGCCAACAATCCCGGCCCGACGACAGCACCCGCCGCGGGCACCAATTTCAACACCTTTGATGCCGACATCGAAAAGGCCATCGTGAGTTACAAATTCCAGGATTCCTGGAAGCAGCTCGACCAGATCTTCAGCCTTGGCTATCAGAAGGTTCCGTTTGGCGTGGAAGAGACGACCTCAAGCAGCAAGATCAAGTCCGTCGAGCGCTCCCTCAGCAACCGTTTCTGGGCCGAAGGTGGCAGCGGTTTCAACATCTCCTCCCGCCACAGCGGGGTTTTCCTGAGCGGCGACCTCCCCGAGGGCTTCTCCTACAGCCTGGCCTTCGCCAATCCCGATGGCTACGGCACCACGGGTGAGTATGACCGCTCCACCCCGGACACCAACAAGATGGGCTACTACGCCCGTTTCGAGAAAAAGGGTGAGATCACCTCGGGAGTTCTCGCCGGCAAATATCTGATCGGGGCCGACCTGGCCTTCCAGGACGATGTCGCCATCAAGGGGGGAACCAGCGCGGCCGCCACCCCTGGCAGCACGATCTCGGCTTACGGAGTTCATGCGAACTACAGTCGCAAATTCTTTGACCGTGATTTCAGCATCACCGGCGAGTTCCTGACCGGCAACGTGGACAACGGCCGCTCCGTGGGCGTGGAAGCCTCTCCCGTCACCTGGATGATCGAGCCCACCTACTTCATTGATCTCGACAAAAAATGGGAGGCGGTTTTCCGCTACAGCGGCATTGATACCGACGGCAAGGGCTACGTCCTGAGCGAAGGCATCCGCCGCGCCCCGTCTTCCGGGGTCCTCTACGACACTCTGAACTCCTATTACCTGGGGGTGAACTATTACTTCAAGGGCGACGCCGTCAAACTCTCTGCCGGCTATGAGTTTGCCACCGGCGAAGACCGCGTCTCCGGCGGTGTGGCCGCCAATAAGAAAGATGAGATCAGCGGTCTCCGTGTCCGCGCCCAGATCCTTTTCTGAAGCCGCTTAATTCTTTCCTAACACAAATCGTTTATTCTCCCACCAACACCCATGACCTCCGTCAAAACCCTCGCCGCCGCACTCCTCGTGACGGTCGCGCTTCCCCTCTCCGCCGCGCCTGTCTCGGTGGACGCCGCCATTCCCTCCTACGCCCCGGTTTCCGGCATCTCCGGCAATCTCAACTCCATCGGCTCCGACACCCTGAACAACCTCATGACCCTCTGGGCCGAAGGCTTCAAGGCGCAGTATCCGAACGTCAAGATCCAGATCGAGGGCAAGGGCTCCGCCACCGCGCCGCCCGCCCTCATCGAGGGCACCGCCCAGCTCGGCCCGATGAGCCGCCCGATGAAGTCCACCGAGATAGACGCCTTTGAAAAGAAGTTCGGTTACAAACCAACCGCAGTGAAGGTCTCCATTGACGCCCTCGCCGTCTTCACCCACAAGGACAACCCCGTCGCCAGCCTGAGCATGACCCAGGTGGACGCCATCTTCTCCTCCACCCGCAAGCGCGGCGGATTTGACATCGGCAACTGGGGCGAGGTTGGCCTTGATGGCGACTGGGCCTCCAAGCCCATCTCGCTCTACGGCCGCAATTCCGCCTCCGGCACCTATGGATTCTTCAAGGAGCACACCCTCGACAAGGGCGACTTCAAGTCCTCCGTGAAAGAGCAGCCCGGTTCCTCCGCCGTCGTCACCGGTGTCGCCGGCGACCTCGGGGCCATCGGTTACTCCGGCATCGGTTATGTCACCCCCGGTGTGAAGGCCCTTCCGCTTTCCGCCAAGGCCGGAGCCAAGGCTTTCGCGCCCACCTATGAGAACTGCCTGACCGGTGACTACCCGCTCTCCCGCTACCTCTACGTTTACATCAACCGCAAGCCCGGCACTCCCGCCGATCCGCTGACCAAGGAGTTCCTCAAGTTCATCATCTCCCAGCAGGGCCAGCAGGTCGTCGTCAAGGACGGCTACTTCCCCCTGCCCAAGGAAGATGCCGTCGAAGTCACGAAACTGATCCAGTAATTTTGGTTCGGAATGCTCAACCGGGGTCGGCTTGCCGATCCCGGTTTTTTCGCAAAACCGCCCCTCACACAAACGTAACTCCTTTTGTTAAAGACACTTGAGACAGAACATCGGATTGTCCTCCCGGTCCCCTCCGGAACTTTTCCCGCTTTCTGACCACCGCCCCCATGTCACAACCCGATCCGAACCGTTTCCAAGTTTCTCGCCTTATCTCCCTTGGCGGCGTTGGGGTCATTATTTTTGCTCTCGGTATTTTTGTTGGCATCACAATCTTCTCTCTTTTTCCCGGCGGCAAAGTTTCTGAAATCCAAAATAAAGAGACAAGACCTGCTGCCGCAGATGCGGCCGCCCTTGCCCTCAAAAAACACGACCAACGTGCCATTGTCGCCAAACGAAGCAGCAAGGCCCGTTCTCATGATGCTTCGAATTCCATCAGGGTGGCTGCCGGCGCGGACCTGCTCCAAGTTGGGTCCGTTTTGGACACCATTTCCTCCCCCGTGACCACGGCACCCTCCGCCCCTGTTGCGGTTCCCGCTTCCATCTCTGTCGGCGTCCCGTTTTTCGGTGTTACTGGAAACCTGAATGCGGTTGGTTCTGATTCCCTGGTGAACCTCATTTCTCTCTGGGCGGAAGATTTCAAAGCACAGTATCCGAATGTCACCATCCAGATTGAAGCCAAAGGCAACGCCACCGCCCCTCCTGCCCTTGTCAATGGCACCGCTCAACTCGCTCTGATGAGCCGTCCCATGAAACCTTCTGAAATGGGCGCTTTTGAAGCAAAGTTCGGTTATAAACCAACGGAAATCAAAGTCTGCATTGATGCCATCGCTGTCTTCACCCACAAAGACAATCCCGTCATCGGCCTCAGTCTTGCCCAAGTGGATGGGATTTTTTCCTCCACTCTCAAACGTGGGGGGGCTGACATCAGTAATTGGGGGCAAGCCGGACTCGGCGATGATTGGGTGACCAGATCCGTCTCCCTTTACGGGCGCAACTCAGCCTCGGCAGCTTTCGCTTTCTTCAAAGAAACCATTCTTAACAAAGGGGACTACAAAACTTCGGTCAAAGAGCAGGCAGGATCTTCGGCCCTTGTCGCCGCTGTTGCCGGAGACCTCGGAGGCATTGGCTACTCCGGCATCGGCTACCGGGACGCAGGCGTGAAACCTCTGGCTCTGTCCGCCGCATCCGGGGCCGCATATTACGCACCAACTTATGAAAACTGCCTGTCGGGTGATTACCCACTTTCCCGCGGTCTTCTCATCTACGTAAACAAGAGGCCGGGAAGCCCTGCGGACCTTCTTACCAGAACATTTCTCAAGTTCGCCCTTTCTGACCGGGGCCAGCAGGACGTCGTCAAAGCCAAATTCTTCCCGCTTCCCGAGGATGAGATTGTTTCCATCGGGAGATCACTCGAGTAATCCTTCGCTTCACCCCCGAGACTTCCGTTAAACACAACTATTTCTTTTGCAACACGTTGCAGCTTCCCGCCTGACAGCCCCCCCCCTGAAATTATTCCGTCGATGTCCCCCGACCCCAACCGTTTCCAAGTCTCCAAACTCGTCCTCCTGGTGGACAAGGTGATGAACCGCCTTATCACCTTTGGCGGCATCAGCCTGATTGTTTTTGTGCTGGGAATTTTTGTCTTCATCGGCAGCCAGATCCTGCCGCTTTTCAAAGGGGCGCGGGTGGAGGAAACGAAGGCTTCGGTGGCGGCGGCGGCCTTGGCCAACCCGCTGGCCCTGGCCATGGATGAATACGGCGAGAAGCCGGTGGTGGTGACCCGCGACGGCCGCCTGCATTTTCTCGATACCACCGCCTCGGTCTGGACACCCGCTACCCCCGAGATGCCCGCTGATTTTGCCGTTTCCGCCACCGCGTTCCGTTCGGACCGCCTGGAAGGGGTCTGGGGCTCCCGGGATGGCCGCGCCGCCTTGTTCTCCGTCTCCTACCAGTCGGAGGGAGCCGCCGAGGCCCGGCGCGTTTCCTCCGAAGTGAAGGTTTCGTCCCCCGTGGAAATCGGCCTTCCCGGCCTTCCGGTCACCTTGGTGGCCGCCGGGCAGTCCGACTCGGAAAAACTTGTCGCCACCCTTCAGATGAAGGAGGGCAAGCCCGTCCTCCGCGCCGCCTTGGTCATTGAAAAGAAGGGCCTGGGGGGGCGTGTCAGAACCAGTCTGGACGAGACCTGGGATGTCAGCGCCACTCTGCCGGGCACACCCGTTCAACTCATTGCCCTGGCCGGCTCCAAGCAACTGCTGGCGGTCATGCCCGACGGCATGGTTCTTTATTACAGCCGGGTGCAGGGACCGCTCTCCCTGATTCAGTCGTTTCAGCCGTTCAAGGATCAGGCCGACAAGGCGATCGCGCAGTTTTTCCCGCTCTTTGGCGATGTCTCCCTCGTCATGGCCCATGGCTCGGGAGCCAACCGGGTCTTCAGCCTTTTTGAACAGCCGGACCCGGCGGGTGGCACCTCTCCGGACGGGCGCCCGCGTCTGCTGCGCCTCTGGGGGCAGACCAAGGAACTCCCGGCCCTTCCTGGCCCGGTCCAGGCCGGAGCGGTCAGCACCCGCAACAAATGTTTCCTGCTCGCGGCCGGGGCCCATGTCTCTCTGCGCCATGCCACCTCCGAAACGGTCCGCTGGGAAGCGGATCTGGCCTTCTCCCCGGCGCTGGCGGCGATCGGGCCCAAATATGACCGCCTGGTCTTTCTCGATCCGGCCGGGAGCATCCATTCCTTTTCGCTGCATGACCCGCACCCGGAGGCCGGTTTCAAAGCCTACTTCTCCAAGGTCTGGTATGAGGGCCAGTCCGAGCCGAAATACGAGTGGCAGAGCACAGGTGGCTCGGACGAGTTTGAACCCAAACTTTCCCTCGTCCCGCTCATTTTCGGGACCCTGAAGGCGACGCTTTACGCCATGCTGTTTTCCATCCCGATCGCCTTGCTGGCGGCGGTTTACGTCTCCGAATTCGCCCATCCCCGGACGCGCCGGATCGTGAAGCCGGTCATGGAGATCATGGCCTCCCTTCCCTCCGTGGTGCTGGGCTTTCTGGCGGCCCTGATCATGGCTCCGCTGGTGGAGAAGCGGGTGCCGTCCCTGCTGCTCGCCTGCGCCGCCGTCCCCCTGGCCGCCCTCGTCATGGCCCTGATCGCGAACAGCCTGCCCACCAGGCAGCGCAACTGGATGCGCCAGGGGAGGGAATGGTGGCTCATCCTTCCGGCCCTTTGTTTCGCCGGCTGGGCCGCCTGGCAGTTGGGGCCATTTCTGGAAAACTATTCCTTCGGCGGCGACTTCCGCCGCTGGTGGGCCGCCTCGGTGGGCGACTTCCAACAGCGCAACAGTCTCGTGGTGGGCTTCGCCATGGGGTTTGCCGTCATCCCCATCATCTTCACCATCACGGAGGACTCTCTGACGAATGTCCCCGGCACGCTCCGTTCCGCCTCGCTCGCCCTCGGGGCCAGCCGCTGGCAGACCGCCCTGCGGGTCGTCGTTCCCACCGCGTCTCCGGGCATTTTTTCCGCCCTGATGATCGGTCTCGGGCGCGCCGTCGGCGAGACCATGATTGTCGTCATGGCGACGGGCAACACGGCCCTCATGGACGTGAACATCTTCAACGGCATGCGGACTCTGGCCGCCAACATCGCCGTCGAGCTCCCTGAGGCCCCGGAACATGGCACCCTCTACCGGACCCTCTTTCTGGGGGCGTTTCTTCTGTTTCTTATGACCTTCTGTGTCAACACGTTGGCGGAAGTCATGCGCCAGCGTCTCCGCGAAAAATACAAAACCGTCTGACCCGTTTATGATTCATGATTCACGATTTATGATGTGCGGGCTTTGCCCGGAATCCGCCTGCGGCCCTGCTTTGATGTTGGGCAGTCGGGCCACGTCGTTGTCTCGTTTGGTTCGTCCAATCATCAATCATAAATCGTAAATCATAAATTGCCACCCCCATGTCCTTTTCCTCCACCAAACCCCGCGGCGAGTTCCTCGTCTGGCTGACCAGCGCCGGCCTCAGCATCGGGCTGATCATGGTCGTCTCGATCCTCGGGCTCATCACGGCCCAGGGGCTTCGCTCTTTCTGGCCCCGGCCGGTCTCCGAACTGACTCTTCCGGCGGGGGCCGTTTCCCCTCTGACCGGGGGCGGTCCCAAAATTCTTGCGGAGATTCATGACACCCGGGCCAATGTTGTTTCCGGCCTGGGCGAATACAAGCTGAACGCCGGTAACAAGGACGCCTTCGGCCAGAGTTTTCTTTACCTTCCCGCCGCCGGGGTGACTCTCTCCGAACCCCTTGGGGTCATGCGGGTGGAGCGTCTTGAGTATGGCGCGGCCCTGGGGTATCCGGTGGCATTCAGGCCGGCCGGGCAGGCGCAGGTGGCCGCCGATTCCCCCTCCTTCGAAAGTCAGTTGGCCAGCGCCGTGGGGCAGGCGGGAATACGCCGGGAGCGGATTCGCGACCTGGAGCAGGTCCGGATCGGGCACATCAACCGTGACCTCAAGACCCTGGCGGAAGAGCGCCGTGGCAAAAATGCCAGCCCGGCCTCCATCGAGACACGTGAGAAAGAGCTTCAGGCCGCCTATGAGAAACTGGCCGCCGAGGCCCGCACGCTCCGCGCCGAACTGGCCGCCGACACCCTGGTTTACCGCCTGGTCAACGGCACCGAGAAAACCATGCCCGTCGGGCAGATCGTGGGTTTTGAGTTTCCCAACCGGATGGGGGTGGCCGGGCGTTTTGGAGTCTTCTGCCACCACCTCTGGACCTTCCTGACGGATGAGCCCCGCGAGGCCAACACCGAGGGCGGCATTGCCCCCGCGATTTTCGGCACCACGGTGATGACGCTGCTGCTCAGCTTCGCCGTCACCCCGTTTGGCGTCCTGGCCGCCATTTATCTTCGCGAATACGCCCGCCAGGGTTTTCTGGTCCGCTGCATCCGCATCGCCATCAACAACCTGGCCGGAGTGCCCAGCATCGTCTTCGGGGTCTTCGGTCTGGGCTTCTTTGTCTATACGGTGGGGGGAACCCTTGACCAACTCTTCTTCAGCGCCTCGCTGCCCAACCCGACCTTCGGCACCGGAGGCCTCATCTGGTGCGCGCTGACCCTGGCCCTGATGACCCTGCCGGTCGTCATTGTCGCCACCGAGGAGGCCATCGCGGCCGTGCCGCGCGGCGCCCGCGAGGCCTCGCTTGCCCTGGGCGCGTCCAAGTGGCAGACCATCCAGCACATCGTCCTTCCCGCCTCGGCCCCCGGCATTCTGACCGGAATGATTCTGGCCATGGCCCGCGGGGCGGGGGAGGTGGCTCCGCTCATGCTGGTCGGGGTGGTCAAACTCGCCCCGTCCCTGCCGGTTGATGGCGAATTTCCCTTCGTCCATCTGGAACGGAAGATCATGCACCTGGGCTTTCACATCTTTGATCTCGGTTTCCAATCGCCCGACTCCGACGCCGCCATTCCCATGGTGTTTGCCACCACGCTTTTCCTCATCGTCCTCGTCGTCCTCCTCAACCTCGCCGCCATCGTCATCCGCGAGCGCCTGAAACGCCGCTTCAAGACCGAGGCGGTCTGAAAACCATTTATGATTCATGATTTACGATTTATGATTTCGCCACTTCTGCTCCCGATCTTTAATTTTTAATTCTCAATTTTTAATTAGCAATGGCTTCCCTCGATCCCGCCACGCTTGCCCAAACCCTCGCCGCCCGGCCCGCACCCG